>DASUUN010000380.1:0-9385 GCA_036374055.1 Burkholderiales bacterium | reverse complement strand
GGGTGGATGCCGACCAGGCGCTCGGTCGCCTCGACGAACTCTGCCATAATGCCGAACACCCGCCATGCTTCGCGTGCGGTGACCTCTTGGGCCATTTCGGCCAGCTTCGGTTGCTTGTCGGTTCTCATCGTGTCGGGAATGGATCCTGAAAAGACGCTGCTGCTGGTCGACGGCTCGTCCTACTTGTACCGCGCGTTCCACGCGCTGCCGGAGCTGAAGAGCCCGAAGGGCGAGCCCACCGGCGCCATTTACGGCGTGCTCAACATGCTGCGCAAGCTCGCGACGGATTATAAGTCGGGGGCGCGCGCCTGCGTGTTCGACGCGAAGGGCAAGACCTTCCGCGACGACGAGTATCCGGACTACAAGGCCAACCGCGCTCCCATGCCGGACGACCTCGCGTCGCAGGTGAAGCCCCTGTGCGAGGCGGTCGAGGCGCTCGGCTGGCCGGTGCTGGTGATCGACGGCGTCGAAGCCGACGACGTGATCGCCACGCTCGCCGAGCAGGCGAAGGCCGGGGGCTGGCGCACCGTGATCTCCACGGGCGACAAGGACTTCGCCCAGCTGGTGGACGAGCGCATCATCCTGGTCAACACGATGTCCAGCGAGACGCTGGACATCGACGGCGTGCGCAAGAAGTTCGGCGTTCCGCCGGAGAAGTTCCTCGACTACCAGACGCTGATCGGCGATGCCATCGACAACATCCCGGGCGTGGACAAGGTCGGTCCGAAGACCGCTGCCAAGTGGATCGAGAAATACGGCTCTCTGGAGGGCGTGCTGGCGCACGCGGGGGAAATCACCGGGCTCGCGGGCGAGAACCTGCGCAAGGCGGCCGGCTGGCTGCCCAAGGCGCGCGGGCTCCTGAGCATCAGGAGAGACGTGCCTTTGCCTCTGAATCTCGACTCCCTTGTGGGAAAACCTGATCCGGCGGCGCAGCGGGCGCTGTACGAGCGCTTCGGGTTCAAGACCTGGCTGCGCGAAGTCCAGGACGCGCCCGCCGGCCCCGCGGTCGAAGCTCCCTCAACGGTGCAGAAGCGCGGGATGCGCACCATCCTCGCGGAAGACGAGCTCAAGGACTTGCTGCTGAAGATGGAGGCGGTCGACCTGGTCGGCTTCAATGCGGTGTGCGCGGGCGACGAGCCGATGTCGGCGCGCCTGGTGGGGCTCGCGTTCGCGTTCGGCGACGAGGCGGTCTACCTGCCGCTCGCGCACGACTATCCGGCCGCGCCTTCGCAGATCGGGGTTGAAAAAGGTCTGTCCCTGTTGCGGCCGTGGCTGGAGCGCGAAGACCGTCCCAAAGTGGGCGAGAACGTGAAGTTCGACACCCACGTGCTCGCCAACCACGGCGTGCGGCTCGCGGGCTGTGCGCACGACACGATGCTCGAGTCGTACGTGCTCGAGGTGCACGAGCGCCACGACCTCGGCAGCCTCGCGCAGCGCCATTGCGGCTGGACCACGCTCGGCCTGGACGAGGTCACCGGCAAGGGCGCCGCGCGCATCCCGTTCTCCGCGGTCGAGGTGGCGCGCGCGACCGAGTACGCCGCGCTCAACGCCGACTGCACGCTCGCGCTGCACCAGCTGCTGCATCCCCGGATCGCGCAGGACGAAAAGCTCGCCTTCGTCTATTCACGCATCGAGATGCCGGTGCTGCCGGTGCTCTACCGCATGGAACGCAACGGCGTGCTGCTGGACAAGGCAAAGCTCGAGGCGCAGAGCCACGAGCTCGGCAAGGAGATCCTCGAGAAGGAACAGCGCGCCTACGAAGCCGCCGGGCAGCCGTTCAATCTCGGCTCGCCCAAGCAGATCCAGGAAATCCTGTTCGAGCGTCAGAAGCTGCCGGTCAAGAAGAAAACGCCGTCGGGGCAGCCCTCCACCGACGAGGACTCGCTCGCCGAGCTGGCCCTCGACCATCCGCTGCCCAAGCTGATCCTGGAGCACCGCGCGCTCTCCAAGCTGAAGTCCACCTACACCGACAAGCTGCCGAAGAGCGTGAACCCGCGCACCGGCCGCGTGCACACGACCTACTCGCAGACCACGGCGGTGACCGGGCGCCTGTCCTCCAACGACCCGAACCTGCAGAACATTCCGATCCGCACGCCGGCGGGCCGGCGCATCCGCGAGTGCTTCATCGCGCCGCCCGGCGCCAAGATCGTCTCGGCGGACTACTCGCAGGTCGAGCTGCGGATCATGGCGCACCTCTCGGGCGACGAGAGCCTGCGCCGGGCCTTCCTGCGCGGCGACGACGTGCACCGCGCGACCGCTGCCGAGGTGTTCGGCGTGCCGCTCGACAAGGTGACGCCCGACGAGCGGCGCGTGGCGAAGGTGATCAACTTCGGCCTGATCTACGGCATGTCCTCGTTCGGAGTGGCGCAGAACCTGGGCATCGAGCGCGCCACCGCGCAAGCCTACGTGGACTCCTATTTCTCCCGCTACCCCGGGGTCAAGCGCTACATGGACGGCACGCGCGAGAAGGCGCGCGCGCAGGGCTTCGTGGAGACGGTGTTCGGCCGCAGGCTGTGGCTGCCCGAGCTGAGGAGCGGCGCGCCGGTGCGGCGCCAGGCCGCCGAGCGCGCCGCGATCAACGCGCCCATGCAGGGTACGGCCGCCGACCTGATCAAGCTCGCGATGATCGCGGTGCAGGATTTCCTGGAGAAGGAGAAGCTGGAGACGCTGCTCATCATGCAGGTGCACGACGAGCTGGTCCTCGAGGTTCCCGATGCGGAGCTCGAGACGGTGAAAGCGAATATCCGCGACCTCATGCAGTCGGTGGCGCAGCTCGAGGTGCCGCTGCTCGTCGAGGTCGGCATCGGCGACAACTGGGACAGGGCGCACTAGGCGCGGTTGTCGGCTGCCGCGGGCGTGTGCTACCGTCCGCCGGACAAGAGGGGCCCGAGCCCTCCGCAGCGACCACATAGGAGGAGGAGACATGCCAAGCGTTCGCACGTGCATTGCCGCCGCGGTCCTGTCCGCGCTGGCGGCGTTTTCGGGAACCGCAGCAGCCCAGAAGGTCGAATGGAAGTTCTCCACCTGGGGCAAGCAGCGCGCCTTCACCAAGGGCATCGAGGTGCTGGCAGAGACGGTCGCCAAGCAGTCGGGCGGGAATTTCCGCATCACCATCGGCTACGGCGAGCAGTTCTCCAAGGACCGCGAGAACCTCGACGGCATCAAGCTCGGCGCCATCGATGGCTCGCACTTCTGCAATTTCTACCACCCGGGCAAGAACCCGGCGTTCATGGTGTTCTCGCTGCCGTTCCTGCCGCTGGGCGACTGGAACGTGTCGCTCAAGGTGCGCGAAGCGCTGTTCAGGCACCCTGCGCTGGTCGCCGACGTGGAGCGGTGGAGCGCGATGACCTACGCCACGACCCTGCTCCCGCAGTACGAGTTTCTCGGCAAGGGCAAGCCGCCGACGACCCTCGCCGACTGGAAGGGCAAACGCGTGCGCGCCGGCGGCGGCCTGGGCGATGCGATGGAAGTGCTCGGCGCGATCAAGACCACCACCACCGCAACCGAGGTCTACACGTCCATGCAGCGCGGCACGATGGATGCCGCCTCCTTCCCGTTCACCTACGCGCAGGTCGCCTACAAGATCCACGAGGTTTCGGACTGGTATACGACCAACATGTCCCCAGGCACCGCGGAATGCCCCATCGTCTTCAGCAAAGCCTCCTGGGACAGGCTCCCTGCCCAGTACCGCAAGCTGGTCGCGGATGCGCGCACCGCAGTGAACAAGGCGCAGATCCAGGCTTATGTCGACATCGACAAGAAGAACCTGCCGATGCTCGCGCAGAAGCTCAAGCCCGTGACCTACTCCAAGGCGCAGCTGGAAGAGTTCCGGCGCGTCGCCGGCAAGCCGGTGTGGGACAAGTGGGTGAGCGAGAACAAGGACAAGTTCGACGCGCAAGGCCTGCTCGACCTGGTTTTCAAGACCGCTAAGGAGGCGGGCGGCTGAAGTCGCCGGCGCTCGGGCGCTACGACCGCGCCCTCGGCCGCGTCGAGGAGCTCTTCAACCTTGTCGCGGCCGGCTTCATTTTTCTGCTGATGTTCCTGGGCATCGCCCAGGTGCTCGGCCGCACGCTGTTCAACGCGCCCATTTCGGGCTACATCGACTTCGTCGAGCTGTCGATGGCTACCTTCGCCTTCCTGGGCATCGCGTACTGCCAGCGCGCCGGCGGCCACGTGCGCATGGACATGTTCGTGAAGATGGCCAAGGGGCGCCTGCACTGGGCCATGGAGCTCGCCGCCACGGTTCTCGCGCTGGTCATCGTCACAGTGCTGATCTGGTATGGCTACGACCATTTCCTGCGCGCCTGGCAGCTGGGCGACAGCACCATCGATGCCGAGCTTCCGGTATGGCCCTCGAAGCTGCTGGTGCCGATCGCATTTTCCCTGCTGTGGCTGCGCCTCGTGTTGCAGCTCGCCGGCTTCCTGCGACTGCTGAGGTGGCCCGAAGCGCCGCCGGTCGCCGTGCCGCAGGTGCTCTCGGCCGAAGATCTCGCCGCCCGCGAGATCGAGGAAAGCCAGGCGAGGCACTAGCGTGGATTCGTTCACCCTCGGGATCGCGGGCACGGCAGCGCTCGTCGCACTGGTGTTCATGGGGGTGCGCGTGTTCTACGCCGCAGCCGCCGTCGGCCTCTTCGGCCTGGTGGCCATGATCGGCTGGGACGCCGGCGCCGGGATGGCCGGGACGATCCCGCATTCCAAGTCGGTGTCCTACACGCTGAGCGTCCTGCCGATGTTCATCCTTATAGGCTACCTCGCGTTCCATGCAGGCCTCACCGAAGCGCTGTTCGACGCTGGTCGCAAATGGCTCGGCTGGGTCCCGGGCGGGCTCGCGGTGGCGAGCGTGATGGCAGCCACCGGATTCGCCGCGGTCTCCGGCGCCAGCACCGCCACGGCCGCGGTCTTCAGCCGGGTGGCGGTTCCCGACATGCTGAAGGCCGGCTATGACAAGCGCCTCGCCGCGGGAGTCGTCGCCGCCGGCGGCACGCTGGCCACGCTCATCCCGCCGAGCGCGCTGCTGGTCATCTACGCCATCATCGTCGAGGAATCGGTCGGCGCGCTGCTGGTGGCAGGCTTTCTGCCCGGAATCGTCTCGGCGCTGATCTACGTCGTGATGATCGTGGTCATGGCCAAGCTCAACCCGAAGCTCGGCCGGCCGATCACCGGGTTCACCTGGAAGCAGCGGTGGAAGTCCCTGCCGGGGACCGCGCCCATTTTCGCCGTGGTCGTCATCATCTTCTCGGCCATGTACTTCGGCTGGGCGACGCCCACTGAGGCCGGGGCGCTGGGCGCCTTCGTGGTGTTCGTGCTCGCGCTCGCGCACGGCATGCGCTGGCGGGGGCTGCGCGAAGCGTTGCTCGAGACGGCCAAGCTCACGGTGATGATCTTCTCCATCATCTGGGGCGTACTGATGTTCGTGCGCTTCCTGGGCTTCGCCGGCCTGCCCGACGCCTTCGCCAAGTGGGTGGTGGCGCTCGACCTGCCGCCGCTCGCCATCCTGATCTGCATCCTGCTCTTCTACACCGTGCTCGGGATGTTCATGGACGCGATCGGCATGCTGCTGCTCACGCTGCCGGTGGTGTATCCGGCGGTCATCGCGCTCGGCTACGACGCCATCTGGTTCGGCATCATCGTGGTGAAGATGGCCGAGATCTGCCTCATCACGCCGCCCATCGGCCTGAATTGCTTCGTGGTGAACGGCGTGCGGCCCGACATCCCGCTCAGTACCGTGTTCCGCGGCATCCTGCCGTTTTTCATCGCCGACGTCGTCACCGTGGGCGTGTTCATCGCGTTTCCGGACATCATCCTCTGGCTGCCCCGAACCATGAACATGGCCTAGCGCAGCAGGCCGAAAACCTTGCGGATGATGGCGGTGCCGGCGCCGACCGGGTCCTTGCGGATCTTCCTTTCCTCCTCGGCCACTACCAGGAACAGGCCGTCGAGCGCCTTCTGCGTCACGTAGTCGTCGAGGTTGGCGTGCTCCTTCTTCACCAGGCCGAAGGCGGCGCCGCGCGCGGCATAGGCGTTGTACTGCTTCGCGAGGCCGACCCTGGCGGTGGCCTGCTTCACCACCGGCAGGAAGCGCTTGCGCAGCTGCGCCTCGGTGCTGCGCCGGAAGTAGGCGGTGCCCGCGGTGTCGCCCCCCTGCAGGATGCCCTTGGCGTCCTGCACCGTCATCCTGCGCACCGAGTCCACGAACAGCTGCCGCGCCTCGGGCACCGCGGACTCGGCGGCCCGGTTCATGGTGAGGACCAGCTCGTCGGCGTAGCGCCCCATGCCGAAGCGCCGCATGGCGCGCTCGGCGCGCTGCAGCGATTCGGGCAGCGGAATCTTCACCTGCGGGTTGCCAAAGAAGCCGTCGGTGCGCCCGAGCGAAGCCACCGCCGCCTGGGAACCTTTCTCCAGCGCCGCCTTCAAAGCGGAGGCCGCTTCGCGGCTGGTAATCCCCTCCAGCTGGGCTAGCGCGCCAGGCGCGCAGGTCACGACGGCGAAGCAAAACCACGCGAGAATGGCGTTTCTCATGAAGACCAAGCTTATCGTCGGGATCGCCGCGGTGGCAATCGCCGCGCTCGCCGCCGCCGCAGCGCTCCTGCAGCGCTCGGCCGCGCCGCAGGTCAGCTTCGCCACGCTGTCGGGCGAGAAGCTCGCCACCTCCGACCTGCGCGGCAAGGTGCTGCTGGTGAACTTCTGGGCAACCTCATGCGTGACTTGCGTCAAGGAGATGCCGCGGATGGTGGAGACGTACAAGAAGTTCGCGCCTCGAGGCTACGAGATGATCGCGGTGGCCATGAGCTACGACCACCCCAACCAAGTCGCCGATTTCGCGCAGCGCCGCGCGCTGCCTTTCAAGGTCGCGGTGGACGGCAGCGGCGAGATCGCCCGGGGCTTCGGCAACGTGCGCGTCACGCCGACCACCTTCCTCATCGACCGGCAGGGCCGGATCGTGAAGCACTACCTCGGCGAGCCGGACTGGGGCGAATTGCACGCCCTGGTGCAGAAGGCCCTAGACGATCCGGCTTGAATTGACGGCCCAGGCGGGCCGCGACAGCTCGATGATCTTGCTTTCGGCGCGCGCCCGGCATTCGGGATCGACCCATTCGACGATCGGCATGAACTGCTCGCGCTCCGCGGCCGACGCGCTCGGGTCCATCTCGAAGATGCCGGCGCCGGTTTCCGCCGCCTCGACGTAGACCTCGGAATCGGACAGCCGGGCGAGGAACGGCAGGCCGAGCGAGCTGAGGAAGCGCTCCAGCGGCTGGTAGACCGGCGAGGACCTGCGCACCCGGTTCGCCACCACGCCCAGACGAATGTTGCGCGCCCGCAGCCGCCCGCCGAGCAGCAGGTCGCGGATGACGTTGGCGGTGGCATGAATGTCGATGGACGAGGGCTGCACCGGCACGAGGATGCAATGCGCCCGCGACAGCAGCTCCTGCAGCAGCAGCCCGCAGGCGCCGGCCGGCGCATCGATGACGAGTTGGCGAACGTTCGCGGGCACATGCATGCCCAGGCTGCGCAGGCCGGACTTCTGCGGGGCGGCATTGGCGCCATGGATCTTGGGAGCATGCGGGGCGCGCAGCCGCAGCCAGTTCAGCGACGAGCCTTGCGCGTCGTAATCCATAACAGCCGCCGGCACGCCGTTGGCGGCAAAGTAACTGGCGAGGTTGGTCGCGACGGTGGTTTTGCCCGCGCCGCCCTTCGTATTGATCACCAACGTGGTGTTCGTTCTCATGCCCGCCGTCCCTCCCGCCGGACGCGACGCCATGAGAGTACGTAAAAAACGGGTCGCGCAGGTGTTAACTACTTCTCTAGTAGGCGCTTCCGTCCTTCCGCGTGAAGCGCCAGCGACCGTCCGGGTCGAGCAGCGCCCGCAGATCGTCGTCGGGATACGTGGCCGAATCCCCCGCCGTGCGATCGCCAACCTCAAGGTAAACAACGTCTTGCGCGCTACGATTCACCAGATGGTGCGCCTCGCCGGTCCCCGCCCTGAAGCCGGCGCACATGCCCGGCTCCAGGACGGTCTCTCCCGCATCGGTGACCAGGGTGGGCCGGCCCTCCAGCACGGTTAGGCAACCCCCGCTTCATGCGCCTGCCGATCAGCGTGATAAGACGAGCGCACCAGGGCGCCGATGGCAGCGTGCCTGAATCCCAGCTTCGTCGCCTCCCCCTCGAACATGGCAAATACCTGCGGCTCGACGTAGCGTTCCACCGGCAGGTGGTGCGGCGAAGGCTGCAGGTACTGGCCGATCGTGAGCATGTCGACGTCGTGCGCCCGCAGGTCGCGCATCACCTCGAGGATCTCCTCGTCGGTTTCGCCCAGCCCCACCATCAAGCCGGATTTCGTGGGCACCCCGGACTGAAGCGCCTTGAACTGCTGAAGCAACTTCAAGGAATGCCCGTAGTCGCCCCCCGGGCGCGCCTTGCGATACAGGCGCGGCACGGTCTCGAGGTTGTGGTTCATCACGTCGGGCGGCGTCGCGGCGAGGATCTCCAACGCGCGCTGCATCCGCCCGCGGAAATCCGGGACCAAGACCTCGATAATCGTGGCAGGGGAGGTTCTGCGTATTTCCCTGATGCAATCGATGAAGTGCTGCGCGCCGCCATCCCTCAAGTCGTCGCGGTCCACGCTCGTGACCACGACATAGGACAGATTCAACCTCGATATGGTGTCGGCGAGGTGCTTGGGCTCTTCCGGGTCGGGGGCGAGCGGACGGCCGTGCGCCACGTCGCAGAACGGGCAGCGGCGGGTGCAGATGTCGCCGAGAACCATGAAGGTGGCCGTGCCCTTGCCGAAGCACTCGGCGATGTTCGGGCAGGAAGCCTCCTCGCACACCGTGTGCAGCTTCTGCCGGCGCAGGATGTCCTTGATTTCGTGGAAGCGCGAATTGGGGCTCGCCGCGCGCACCCGGATCCAGGGCGGCTTGGGCAGCGGCGCCCGCGGCACGATCTTGATGGTCTTGCGTGCGCCTTTCTCCTTTACGCCCGCTTCACGCATGGTCGAGTCGCTGCATGAGATGGTGAACCAGGCGCTCGCCCGCTTCGTCCACCGAGTCCGCAAAACCGAGATCCTTCAACTGTGTCACCGCCAGCCCGGGATAGCCGCAGGGGTCGATCGCCTGGAACGGCGACAGGTCCATGTCGACGTTGAGGGAAAGCCCGTGGTAAGCGCGCCCCTGCCGCACGCGAATGCCGAGCGCCGCGATCTTGGCCCCCTCGACGTACACGCCGGGCGCGCCGGCCATGCGCGCGCCGCGGCCGCCGAGCAGATCCATCACAGCCTGCTCGAGCAACGAGACGAACTGCTTGACCTTGATGCCGCGCCGCGCGAGGTCCACCAGCGCATAGAGCACCGCCTGCCCCGGGCCGTGATACGTGATGTCGCCGCCGCGGT
>DASUUN010000379.1:0-5494 GCA_036374055.1 Burkholderiales bacterium | reverse complement strand
CCTCTTCGGCATGTGCAACTGCACGCCGGACTTCGTGCAGCAGCCGCAGGTCATCGACGGCGCCTCGGACCTGCTCTTCGAGCTCTTCGGCGCCCCGCATGCGCGCTCGGCGGTCGGCCACGTCGCGCTGCCGCGCGGCATCGCCGTCGAGATCAACGGCGAGTTCGAACTGCACCCTCCAAGTTAGGACGCTACTGCAGCACCTTGTCGGCGCGAAGAAGGCCGACTGCAGGATCGTGAGCCCGGCGCCTTCGCGGCCTTCAGATCGACCACCAGGTCGTACTAGTTCGGCTGTCGCCCGGCGATGGTGCCCGCCAAGTCCATCAAGGCGAGCGGCACGGACAACCGGCTGGTGCTCGACGTGAGCGCCGACAAGCTGAAAAGCAAGTAGGAGAGACAACCCTGGCGCGGATGCGCCAGGGTTTTTTTCGTCTACTGCTTGCGGAAAGGCTCGCTCGCGACGACCTTCACGCCGGAGATGACCCCGGTCGCGGCGCGCTTGACCTGCTCGAGCGCCTCGCCGCTGATGTCGCCCGCAGCCTTGAGCGCGCCGGTGGCCGCGGCCGCGGCCGCTTCGGAGGCATCGACGCCGAGCTCCTTGGCGGCAGAGACCGCGCCCTCGACGGCCGATTTCGCCGCGTGGCCGACGTCGCCGCCCACCTCGGAGACCGCCTTCACCGCGCCGCCCGCGGCGGCGCCGGCCGCCTGAAGCGCGTTGACGCCGACGTTCTTGGCGCCGATCACGGTGCCCTCCACCGCCTGGCGGGCCGCGACGCCGATGTCGCCGCCGACCTCGGCAGTCGCCTTCACGAGGTTCTCGGCCGTGCCGCCGACGGTGTCGATGGCGGCGCCGCCGATTTCCTTCGCGCCGCGCAGCGTGCCCATCACGGTGCCCTTGGTCGCATCGCCCAGGTCGCCGCCGACCTCGCGGGTGCCCTGGATCACGCCGCGTGCCACGTCCGAAACCGCGCCGGTGAGCGCCTGGCCGACGTTACCCGCGCCGCGCAACGCGGCGACGAGGGTGCCGCTCACGGTCTCGGTGACCGCGTTGACCACGTCGCCCGTGCCGCGCACGGTGCCGACGATGGACTTCCTGACGCTTTCGCCAATGCCACTGCCTGGTTGGTCCATTACCGGCTCCTGTCAAAGGGGTGAAGGAACCCGCGCTCAGTGCGCGGGGAGGTTCGCGGCCTGGCGCCCGACCTCGCGCGACAGCGAAACCGGGCTCTCGTACGGCCGTTCCGGCAGCCGCACTAGTAGCCTCATGATTTCGCCGTCGGCGCCCTGCTCGCGCGCACGCTCAAGGACTGCGCGCTTGCAGGCGGGATAGCGCAGCCCGCCGAGGAACTTCTGCACCCGGAAAGGGCTCGGGACTTTCATGCCCCGAGCATAGGCCGTTGAAACTTAAAGGACCCTTAAGTCTACCGGGGGTCGCGGCCATGCACTTCCCGGTAGGCGCGCAGCGCAGCCCGCGTTTTCGGGCCGAGGATGCCGTCCACCGGCCCCGCCTCGTGGCCGGCCGCGTTCAGCTTGCGCTGCAGTTCCCGTATGTCGAGGTCCTGCGCCGGCGCCGCCTCCATTTGCGGCGATCCTGCGGCCAGGGCGAGATCGGTGCCGATCCCTTCCTCGCCGGCGGCCTTCTGCCGCGGATCGCCGACGCGCACGCGCGCCCCGTCTACACCGAGCGCGATGAGCTCCGCCCGCACGGCGTCGGCGCGCGCCCGCGCCAGCGTCTCGACCGAGGACTTATCCGCCGGCACCGTCGCCGCGAGGCGTTCCACGAGCGCGCGGGCGTAGCGCGGCTCGGACTCGCGCAGCTTCTGCAACTCGAGCCGGTTGCCCACGCGCTCCAGATATAGCCGCTCGGCCACTTGCAGCACCTTCGGATCCGCGAAGTCGAGCACGTCTTTCGCGGCATCGGCGCCGGCGCGCGCGGCGATCTCGGCGCGCACCGTGCGCGCGCGCAGCGCCCCGAGGTCGCGCTCGGGGTCGAACCCGCCGCGCACCGTGAGGGCGAGGCGCGGCCGCTTCTCGAGCATGCGTGCGACGCGCGCCACGTCCTCCTCCGCCGGCGGCGAGAGCGTCGCGGCGCCCGGGGCGAAGGAGATCCGGCCGGGATCGCCGCCGCGCCCGCCGCCGAGCAGTCCCGCGAGCGCGCGGAAGGGCGCGGTGACGATCTTGCGCAGCATGTTGCCCACCGCCTTCGCCACGATGGCGCCGAAGTCGAACTGCGGGTCGCGCAGGTTGCCGCTCACCGGGATGTCGAGCGCGATGCGGCCCTGCGCGTCCGCGAGCAGCGCCACGGCGAGCTCGAGGGGCACGTCGAGCGCGCCTTCGCTCTTCACCTTCTCGCCGAGCCGCATTTCCTCGAACACCAGCGCGTTGTCGCCCACCAGGCGGCCCTCGCGCAGCTCGTAGCGCAGCTCGGCCGACACGCGCCCGGAGGCGATGCGGTAGCCGGCGAACTTCGCCACGTAGGGATTGAAGGCGTCCAGGCGCAGGTTGCGCAGTCGCGCGGTGAAGTCCGCGAGCGAGGTGGGCGCGTCCAGGTCGATGGTGCCACGGATGCGCGCCGTGCCGTAGGGCTGCACCCGGCCGTTCAGCTGCACCCGCGCCGGATCGCCCGCGCCGGTGCTGAAGCCCGCGACGCCGCCCGCGAGCGCGACGATCGTCACCTCGAAGGGATTCTCGAGCGAGCGGTCGGCGAAGTGCAGCGTGCCGCCGCTCACGCGCAGGCGCTCGAGTGCGGCGCGAAAGGCCCCGCCATCGCCCTCGCTGTCGCCGTCGCCGCCCGCAAACGCGCGCGCAAAGTTGAATGCGCCGCCCTCTTCGACGACCAGGCGCGCCTCGGGGGCCTCCACCGTGACCTCGCCCAGCTGCAGGGCATCCGCCGACACGCGGATCGATGCCGTCCGGGCGTCCTTCCAGGCGAGCAGCAGCGCGTCCGACCCGCGCTCCACGAGGCGCAGGTCGCGCACGCGAAGGGAGCCGGAATAGGCGATGGCGGGGGCGAGCTGCAGGGTCCCTTCCGACGAAA
Source organism: Burkholderiales bacterium (assembly GCA_036374055.1). Lineage (GTDB taxonomy): Bacteria > Pseudomonadota > Gammaproteobacteria > Burkholderiales > SG8-39 > SCGC-AG-212-J23. The sequence continues at coordinate 2,457 of DASUUN010000379.1, read as the reverse complement.
GCGCCCCGGAAGCCGCTTTCGGCCGCAGGAAGCGCTGCGCGAGCGACACGGGCAGGCCCTCGGCGCGCAGCTCGAGGCTCGCGCTTTCCGCGTCGGGCGCGTAGCTGCCACCGGCGGCGATGCTTCCGCCCGCCTGCGGCTCGGCGCGCAGCGCGATGTCGCGCAGCGCGAGGCTGCCTTGCTCATAAGCGTACGTCGCGCTGCCCTCGACCATCCCCGGCACCGGCTCGCTCGCGGGCGCGGCGAGCCGCCATACCTTGGCGAGGGAGGCCGCGTCGACGCTCAGGCGGCCGTGCGCGGCGAGCGGCTCGAGCGACAGCGCTCCCTGCGAGCGCAGGCTGCCGCCGGCGGCGAGCGCCGCGGAGAGCTCGTAGGGCGCGGGCTGCGCCGCGCCGGTAGAAAGTCCCTGCATCGAGAGGTGGATCTGCTCGAGCGTCACCTCCACCGGCGCGCCGCGAGATCGGTCGCGCACGTGGATCGTCCCGCTCGCGACCACCAGCCGGCGCACCAGGATGGAGGGGGGCTCGTCCTGCGAGCCTTGCCGCCCGCCGCCGGTTCCCCAGCCGGAGGCTCCCGCCTCGAATTCCACGGACGGCTCGCGCAGCTCGGCGCGCTCGACGATCCAGGCATCGCGCCAGAGCGACGCCCAGGCGAGATCGGCGCCCAGCGAGGCCGCGGTCGCGAAAGGCTTGCCGCCCTCGCCCGTCACTTCGATGCCCTGGAGCTCGACCGCGAGCGCGAAGGGATGGGTGCGCACCCTGGCGAGGCGCAGCTCGAGCCCGCGCGCGGCAGCCTGCTCGACGAGCGCATCGCGCACGAAACGCGGCGCGAGCCACCACCCCGCCGCCGCGTAGAGGGCGACGAGGACCGCCGCGGCGGCGACTGCGCGCAGCGCCCAGCGCGTCACGTGCATGCCCGCGCCAAACCGGCCGCACGCCCGAGCAGCGCCTCGCGCTCCTGCGTGGCGGGGATGGCGCGCCGCGCGCATTCGGCGACGCGCTGCGCCTCCTGGGCGAGGAGCGAGCGCCGGCGCGGATTGCCGGTCGCGGCGGCGATGCGCTCGAGGGCGGCGAGCATTCGCTCGAGGACCGCCGGCTTGCCGGCACCGGCGTCGCACAGGTCCGCGAACGCGAGCCGCAGCAGGCCGGCAAATGTCGGGCCGACGGCAATCACGCGCAGCGCCGTGTCGTCGCGCCGCCAGGGGTTCTCGATGCGCCGGCGAGCGACGCGCACCAGCACCTCGCTTAGCCGGTCGATGCACAGCAGCGCGGTCGACTGGTCGTTGATGCCGGGCGAGAGCGCCTTCAGCCCGAGGTCGACGACCTGCTGCACGCCGAAGGCGGCGTCCTGCTCGATGCTGCGCTGGCGATCGAAGGAGTAGCAGCCGTTGAGCCCCGCGCAGGCCTCCTCGTCGACCGCCTCGGAGCCTTCGAGGTGCGCGAGCGGCTGTCCCTCGAGGGCGAAGTCGCCGATGGCGAGCGCCATCTTCACCACCCGGCCCCGCTTGCGCGCGAAGGAGAGGAGCGCCGCGCTGTCGAGGGAGACGATGTAGCCGGTCTCGCGCGCGGGCACCGTGCTCCACGCGCCGATCGCCTGCGCGTCGGCGTCCTCGGCGGGCTCCCCGGCCTCCTCGCCCAGCTCGTCGGGGAAGAGCGCCTCCACCGCCTCGCGCGTGCCGCGCGTGACGCGCGCGAGAATCGTCGAGGCCTCGATCGAGGTGGCGAGGTGATGGATGAAGTACACGAGCAGGCCGATCGCGGCGAAGGCGAGCACAATGCCGCCCAGCACCGCGAGCGAGGGCACGAACGGCTCGTCGCCGGCGCGGATGGTGCGCAGCACCACCAGGCAGTAGGCGAACACCGCGACGAACACCCCGAGCACGACCTGCGTCGGCCGATCGGCCATGAAGCTGCGCAGCACGCGCGGGGAGTACTGGCTCGCGGCGAGCGAGAGCACCGCGAGCGTGATGGAGAAAACCGTCGCCGCGACGGTGAGCATCGAGGTCGCGATCGCGGTCAGGAGGCCGCGCGCGCCTTCGGCGCCCACGCCGAAGAGCCTCGGCATGCGCTCCTGCAGCTCAAGGTCCCAGGCCGCGCTCGCCTCGACCAGGGCCGCGGCGAGCAACGTCGCGGCGCCGACGAGCACGGTCGGCACGAACCACAGGCCGGCACGAATGCGCCACCACAGCGCGCGCAGCCGGCTCATGGCACGGCGATCTCGATGGTGGTCGAGGCCACGCGGATCCCGGCGTGGCGCAGGCTCTTCAGGATCTCGCGCGTCATGGCGTCCTTCAGCTCACGGACCGCGTGCGTCGGCGCTATGAAGCGCACGGTGACCTCGAGCCAGCTGTCGGTCATGCGGTAGAACACCGCCGGCCGCATCTCGCTCGCCTTCACGAAATAACGCCTTGCCATCTCGGCGAGCGCCGCCTCGCCCAGCTCGCTCGCCTGCACGGTG
>DASUUN010000378.1:0-9322 GCA_036374055.1 Burkholderiales bacterium | reverse complement strand
AGGTCCTCGGCGCGCACCGGGTGCGGGTGCAGCTCGAGGCAACCGAGGTTGGCCATCCACGCGAGCGCCGCCGCATCGCGCGGCACGACTTCCTCCGCGGCGCGCCCCGAAGGAAAGCGCAGCTCGACCACTTCCACCCAGCCGGGCCGCGCCTTCGGCGCGCGCTTCTGATAGAAGAACTCGCCTTCGACCCCGCCGGGGTAGCGCACCAGCATGTTCGGACGCCCGCCCGCCCCGCGCAGCGCGCCTTCGGCCACCGCGAGGTAGTAGCGCACCACGTCGAGCTTGGTGTGGCCGGCCTTCGGGAACAGCACCTTGCCCGGGTGCGAGATCGAAACCTCGCGATCGCCGATCCGCAGGACCTCGCGCTCTTCCCTTCGAGCCACGGTCAGCCGGCCAGCGGGAGGCGCTCCACCGAGCCGGAAAAAGTCGCCCCGCCCATCGAGACAAAGAGATGGCGGTCGGTGACCGAGAGATCGAGCTCCATGCGCCGCTCCAGGCGCGCGGCGAGGCCGGCGACGAGCTCGCGGTCGAGCGCGTAGAGCTCGATGTCCCCGGCGCGGTGGATGCGCTCGCCTTCGAGCTGGCGCAGAAGCTGGGCCGGCGGCTTGTGCGTATAGACCGCCACCCGCGGCGCCGCCTTGCTCGCCCGATGCAGCCGCGCGGCGTCCGGGGCGCCGACGTCGATCCAGGCGCACAGCCCGCCGGTGAGGTCGCGCACCGAGAGCGCCGGCTCGTCCGGCTCCGACAGCCCGCGCGAGAAGCTCAGGCCCTCGGTCAGCTCCAGGCAGTACGCCACCACGCGCGCCACGAGGTGGTCCGCGGCCTCGGACGGGTGCCGGGCGACTTTCAGCGCGAGCGTCTCGTAGACGCCGCGGTCCACGTCGGAGAGCCGGATCGCGAAGTGGTGGATCGTCGCCGGGAGGCTCACCGCTTCACGAACTTCAAAGTAAAGCGGTCGCTTTCGCCGATCGCCTGGTACTTCGCGCGGTCGCGGTCTTTCAGGCGGTAGGTCGGCGGCAGCGTCCATACGCCCTCCGGGTGGTCCTTGGTGTCGCGCGGGTTGGCGTTGACCTCGGCGCGCCCCGCCAGCCGGAAGCCGGCCCGCTCGATGAGCGAGATGGCGACGTCTTCGCGCACGTAGCCGCTCTTCATCTGCGCTTCCTGCGTGAGCTCGGCGCGTCCGCGATGATCGACCACGCCCAGCACCCCGCCCGGCTTGAGCGCCTTGTGAAAGGCGCGCAGCGCGCCTTCCAGCTCGCCGCGCTCCAGCCAGTTGTGAAGGTTGCGGAAGGTGAGAACGAAGTCCGCGCTGCCGGCGGGCGCGATCTCGTGGCGGTCGGCATTGAACTGCGTGACCCGCACCTTGCCGTAGAGCGCCGGCTCGGCCTTGAGCCGCGCGAGCAGCCGCTGGTGGTCGGCGAGGTACTGCGGCGCCGCGGTGTCGTCGCGGTCGGCGGCGATGTAGCGCCCCTTCTCCCTCAGGTAAGGCGCCAGGATTTCCATGTAGTACCCGGTGCTGCCCGGCAGGATCTCGACCACCGTGTGGTGCGGGCGCACGTCGAAGAAGCGCAGCACCTCGAGCGGATGGCGCGCGGCGTCGCGCGCCACGTTGCGCGCCGAGCGGTGCGGCGCCGCCGCCAGGCGCTCGAGCTCGCCCGCGTCGTGCATCTGCGCCGGGGTGCAGGCCGCCGCCGCGCAAAGGAGGAGCGCGCCGGACCTCACCGGAAAAGCCACCGGCGCCCGATGACGGTGACGGCAAAATAGACCGGTATGCCCACGAGGATCGCCACCGCAAAGACCCCGGGCGTGGCAAACGTCCACAGCGAGCTGACCACGCCGGAGGCAGTTTCGCACGACCATGCGGTGTCGCTCACGCGTCCACCCGCGTCCAGGCACCGGTCCTCGGCCAGGAACAAAGCGACGCCAATGCCCGCAAAGACACCGCAGATGACGCCGAGGGAACGGTTGCAGCCGCACTGGCCGATCATGCTGCGGATTTTGTCATAACATCGGCCATGACCGCTCCCATCCTGGCAGGGCTGCGCATTCTCGCCGTCGAGCAGTACGGCGCCGGCCCCTTCGGCACGCTGTTCCTCGCCGACCTCGGCGCCGAAGTGATCAAGATCGAGAACCGCGCCGACGGCGGCGACGTGTCGCGCGTCGTCGGCCCGCACTTCAACCCGGCGCTGCCCGAAACCGCGCAGAGCGTGTTCTACCAGGGGCTCAACCGCGGCAAGAAGAGCATCACGCTCGACCTCGCGCGGCCCGAGGGCAAGGCGGTCTTCAACCGCCTGGCGCAGCATGCGCAGGCCGTGGTGAGCAACCTGCGCGGCGACGTGCCGGAGAAGCTGCGCATCACCTACCGGCATCTGGCCGAGGTCAACCCGAAGATCGTGTGCGCGCACCTCACGGGCTACGGGCGCGAGGGCGAGCGCGCGGCCTGGCCGGGCTACGACTACCTGATGCAGGCCGAGGCCGGCTACTTCCACCTCACCGGCGAGCCCGAGTCGGCGCCCTCGCGCTTCGGGCTGTCGCTGGTCGACCTCATGACCGGCGTGGCGCTCGGCACCGCGCTGCTCGCCGCACTGCGCGCCGCGGAGCGCGACGGCCGCGGCCGCGACGTCGACCTCAGCCTGTTCGACCTCGCGCTTTTCAACCTGAACTACATCGGCCACTGGTATCTGAACGCCGGCGCCGCCACCGGGCGCCTGCCGCGCTCCGCGCACGCCTCGCTCACGCCGTGCCAGTCCTACCGCACCCGCGGCGGCTGGATCTACGTGATGTGCAACAAGGAGAAGTTCTGGGGCGTGCTGTGCCGCAAGATCGGCAAGCCGGAATGGATAGACGATCCCCGGTTCAGGACGTTCCGCGACCGCCTCGCGCACCGCGCGCTGCTCACCGAGCTCATCGACGAGGCGCTGCAGGCGCGCACCACCGAGGAATGGCTGAAGGAATTCGCCGGCAGCGTGCCGGCGGCGCCGATCTACGACGTCACGCAGGCGCTGGAGAACCCGTGGGTGAAGCACAGCGCGCGCGTCGAATCGATCCCGGTCGACGGCGGCCCGGCGCTGCGGCTGCTCACCAACCCGGTGCGCGGCGACGGCCTGCCCCTCGAGGGCCGCCTGGCGCCGGCGCTCGGCGCCGATACCGACGCCGTCCTGAGGGAGGCCGGCTTTTCGCCGGAAGAGGTGAAGCAGCTGAAAGCCGCCGGAGTGATATGAGCTTTTACGCCTACCTGCGCGCGGGCGAGGCGCGCTACCAGGAGCGCTTCGGCCTGGACTTCGAGGAGTTCGCCGCCGGCCAGCGCTTCCGCCACCGCCCCGGCGTGACGCTGTCGCAGCAGGACAACGCCGACGAGGCGCTCGACACGCTGAACTACGCGATGCTGCATTACGACGCGCACTACGCGGCGCAGACCACGTGGGGCAAGCCGCTGATGGTTTCGACGATCACGATACAGCGCATCGTCGGCTTCGCCTCGCGCACCTTCGGGCGCAAGCGGGCGATCCTCGGCTTCGCCGAGATCGCGCTCACCGGGCCGCTGTTCGGCGGCGACACGCTCTACGCCGAGTCGGAGATAAAGGCGGTGCGCGAGGCCGGTGCGCAGGAAGGCGTGGTCACCGTCGTCTCGCGCGGCGTCACCGCCGAGGGCAAGGAGGTGGCCCGGCTCACCTACGACGTGGCCGTGTACAAGCGCGGCTGCCACCCCGACGACAGCGAGCGCCTGCCGCCGGTGGAAGAGGAGCGCTTTCGCCTCTACGAGGATGCCGGCGGCGCGCTGCTGGAGAAGTACGGCCTGTTCTTCGAGGACGCGCGGCCCGGCGAGACTTTCGTGCACTACCCGCGGCGCACTTTCTACCGCGACGAGGCAGCGGAGCACGCCTTCCGCTCGCTCGAGGCAAATCCGCAGTTCCACGACCAGAGCTGGCTCGAGCGCCACCAGGACGGCCGCCACCGCATCCCGGAAACCTGGCTCATCGCCGCGGCGACCGCCTGCACCACGCGCACTTTCGGCCGGGTGGTCGCCAACCTCGGCTGGACCGACATTCAGCTGCCGGTCCCGGTATACGCGGGCGATACGGCCGAGGCCGAGTCCACCATCGTCGGCAAGCGCGAATCGAAGTCACGGCCGAACGAAGGCATCCTCACGGTGGACACGCGCGCCTACAACCAGCGGCGCGAGCTGGTGCTCTCATACCGGCGCAACCTGCTCGTCTACAAGCGCAGCGCCGACACCCCGTACGGCGGGGCCGGCTACGCGTGATCCTCGTGAACTACTCCCTGGGGAATGGCAGATACCCTGTGCGTGCGAGCCTCCAGCATGCAACGCCGTAGCCGAGACCGACTACCGCGTACAGGCTGATTACCCATCCGAAGCCCAGGCGCGGCGAAAGCGCGCCCACGATCGCACCGGCGACCAGGCAGGTCACCAACGATGCCGGGACGAACGCCGCCGACCCGGGAGGAATCGTTGGTTCAGGGCGTTCCTCGTGATCGCGCCTCCGATGCAGCCGGATAAGGCGCCGCACCGCCGCGGGGATCGCAGCCCCCGCCCATGCGACGATGCCTACGATGAACGCCGCCGGCAGCGCGAGGAAGCTCACGAACTCCGCCAATCCCGACCCCGGGGCCAGCTCGCGCGACAGCAGGATTCCCAGATAGCCTCCGCCGAAAAAGAGCCCGAAGAAGATCGGCACGCCGAGCCAGAGGGAAGGCAATCGATCAGGAGACATCGGCTAACGCTCGCGATGACGCGCGCCCGGCGGCGCGCAGGGCGGCGAGCGAACCGTGTCATTCTCGATCGTGCCGTCGAGCCGCGTCGCGGCCTCCTGCCGATGCGCGGCTTCCGGGTCCGGCCGGACTTGCGCCCGCCGCCAAGCATATGCGCCGAGCAAAGCGTAGATGACCAGGGTCCAGAATGCGACGCTCGCGACGATCGAAAGCCAGAACAGGCCGGCTTGAGCGCCCATCTCGAAGAAAGGCAGCCCAATCGCCTGCAGCACCGCACTGAAGGTACCGGGATCGTGAATGCTCTGTACAAAGGCAGCGAATCCGAGGAACGCCAGCGCGACGGCCCCGAGCAGCGCGCCTGCTAAACGCACCCGCCTCCCCCGATAGATCATATTCGTCGCAACAACGCGCTGTTAAGGTGCAAGTTCAGCGTGATCCGCCATCACGGCACCCGGCGGTGGAGGGTCGCGGCGGGCGTCGATGCCGACGAAGGCCTTGGCTCTCTTGAGCCGGCTATTCTTCAACCGCTGCGCCCTCGTCGCCGCGGCCATGCGCGGAATGCACGCTTCGAAGAATGCAACTTCAACCGCGGCGCGCCGCCTCGATTGCAGCGATGTCGATCTTTTTCATCTGCATCATCGCATCAAACGAGCGCTTGGCGACCGCGGGATCGGGATCGGTGACCGCTTTCGTCAGGGCGATGGGCGTAATCTGCCAGGATAATCCCCATTTGTCCTTGCACCAGCCGCACGCGCTCTCCTGGCCGCCGTTGCCGACGATGGCGTTCCAGTAGCGATCGGTTTCGGCTTGGTCGGCGGTTGCGACCTGAAACGAGAACGCTTCGCTGTGCTTGAATGCAGGCCCGCCGTTGAGCCCCAGGCACGGAACGCCGATCACCGTAAACTCGACGGTCAACACGTCGCCTTTCTTCCCCGACGGAAAGTCTCCCGGCGCGCGGTGCACCGCACCGACGGACGAATCGGGAAAGGTCTTGGCGTAAAACCTCGCCGCGTCCTCGGCGTCGCCATCGTACCAGAGGCAAATCGTGTTCTTTGCTTGCTTAACCATGTCACTTCTCCATCGTGATGAGCCCAAAGCCGAAGAACAGCAATGCGCCGTAGTCCGTCGTAGTGATTCATGACGCGTTCTATCTCCTCGGCGTGCCCGGGGTCCATGGCTCCCGCCTTCTTCGCTCGATTGCATAGCCCACGAACCATCGACAGAAGGCGTCCCGTGGCGTCTGTATATGCCCGTGTTCGCCAACGCGCTTAGCCAGCTCGACTGCCACGAACCCAGGGCCGCAGCCCACATCGACAACGAGATGCCCAGCTCTGATGTTTGCCGGGCTTATCAGCTGTTCGGTCAGCGGCGACCACCGCCAATGCAATCACAACTTCAAGAAGCAGCGCAACTTGCAGACTTCATGCTGGCGGGCATGGCTTCACCTTGCGAGCCTTGCCGAGGAACGCGGTGATCTGCCCGGCTATCCCCTTGAATTCCTCGACCTTGCCGTAGTTGGCGACGAAGTTCTCGAGTAGCGCGCGGCCGTCGAGCCGTTCCTGCTCGAGACGCCGACACTCACGCTCGGCTGCCTCACGCGCTTCCTGCTCAGCGCGTTGGCGGGCACGGGCTTCTGCTTCCGCCCTCTCCTGACGCTCGCGCTCTTCCTGGGCCTTGCGCGCGGCCTCGGCCTCCAACCGGCGGCGCTCGGCGGCGAGCCGCTCCTCCTCGGCAGCCCGCTGCTTCCGGGCGGCCTCTTCCCGGGCAAGCTGCTCGGCGCGCTCACGCTCGAGGCGCTCGCGCTCGGCGCGCTCCTCGGCTTCCCTCCGGGCCCTGGCCTGCCGCTCTTCTTCCGCGATCTTGGCGCGGCGCTCGGCCTCAGTGACCTCACGGCACATCAGGTTACCGCCGTCGGTATCGAACGCTCTGCTGCAGTCCTCCTCGCTCACCTTGCGCGACGGATCCAGCGGCGGCGGGTAGGCTCCATCCTGCGGCGTGCTACTGCAGCCGGCCGCGAGCACGAGGAGGAGGACGACGGTTATGTTCTTGTTCATGGCTCTCCCTTCAGCTTGTAGGCGCGCAGCGCCAGAAAATGCGTGATTCGACTTCGATGCGAAGGATACGCGCAGCGCGCCCGGCGCGCTGCGACACAATCCCCACATTGCCGGCGGACTTAAGCTGCCCGGTTGAAGGCGATGGCCTTAGCCCGGCCTTTTTTGGCTAGGAGAGCGGGAAGCGCTCGAGGATCTGGTAGGTGGAGCCGCTCGAGGTGACGGTCGAGTGGACGAGGGCGAGCTCGCGGATCGGCCAGTCGACGGCGGGGAGCGGAGGGAGCGAGGCGGGCTTGCGGGCCTTGCGCACGAGGGTGACGTGCGCGGCGAAGGGGCGGCGCTCGAGGATGAACTCGGCGCGGTAGAGCTGGAGGTGCAGCGCATCGGCGAGCGCGGCGAGGTCCGGCGGCGTTTCCCTGGGGCCGACCCAGACGATCTGGTTGTGCTTCCAGTATTTCGCCACCTCGATGGGCAGCGCATGCGCGCGGCCCTGGACGCGGCGCGCGGCGGCGGCGGCCCTGTCGGGCTGGGCGGCGCCGAGAAAGGCGAGCGTCAGGTGGATCTTCTCCGCCGGGATCGGGCGGCCGTCGAGCGGGCGCGCCCAGGCGGCGAGCGCGCCCGCGGTTTCGGGCGGCGGCCAGGCGGCGAAGAACAGGCGCACTAGTCCACGAAGTGCTTGCGCGTGATGGCGGCGAGCGCGCGCTCGCCGGAGTCGGCCGACTTCTCCAGCTGCTCGGCGATGAGCTCCATCTCGCGCCGGCTGCGGTTCTGCGACAGCTTCCAGCGCGTCTCGAGGCGCGTGACGGCGATCTCGAAGTTGACGATGCCGTCGAGCATCTGCTCGACGTATTCCTGCCGCAGGGCGTCGAACTTCGGCAGCCACTGCGGATCCATCTCGGCGACCAGCCGGCGCTGCGAGGCGTGCTTGGCGCGCCGATCGCCGATGACTTTCGGCACGCCGTAGGCGTGCACCGCCGTGTAGTTCCACGTCGGCACCCGCTCCTTCTCCTCGTACCAGCGCGGCGAGATGTAGGCGTGCGGGCCGGTGAACACCACCATCACCTCGTCGTCGAAGAACTCCTTCCACTGCGGGTTGTTCTTCGCCATGTGCATGTCGACGAACAGCTGCCCTTCCCGCTCGTGGATCGTGGCAGGCAGGTGCGAGCCGTGCAGCGCGCCGCCGGTGCCGGTGACGAGCAGCGGGAAATTGTGGGCGCGCATGAACTCCAAGAGCTCGGCGCGTTCTTCGATGCGGTTGTAGGGCGGCGAGTACATGGCTATTCCAGGAGCACGACGGCCTGCGCGGCGATGCCCTCGGTGCGGCCGATGGAGCCGAGGCGTTCGGTGGTGGTGGCCTTGACGTTCACGGCGGCCGGCTCGATGCCGAGGTCGGCGGCGATGTTCTCGATCATGCGAGCGACGTGCGGCGCCATGCGCGGCTCCTGGGCGAGGATGGTCGCGTCCACGTTGATGATCTTGAGTCCTTTTGCCTTCAGCCTGGCTGAAACGTCGCGCAGCAGGCTGCGGCTGTCGGCATCCTTGAATGCCGGGTCGGAATCGGGGTAATACCGGCCGATGTCGCCCAGGCCGGCCGCGCCGAGAAGCGCGTCGCAGATCGCGTGCAGCAGCACGTCGGCGTCGGAATGGCCGTCGAGGCCTTTGCCGAACGGGATGGTGACGCCGCCGATCACCAGCTTGCGGCCCACCACCAGCGCGTGCACATCGAAGCCCTGCCCGATTCTCATGCGCGCCTCCCAAGGATGGCTTCGGCCAGGGGGAGATCCTCCGGCCAGGTGACTTTCAGGTTTTCGCGGCTGCCCCGTACCAGCCGCGGCTTGAGGCCCAGCTGCTCGACCGCGCTCGCCTCGTCTGTGACCGGGCCACGTGCCCGGCGCAGCGCGTGCAGCAGGGTTCCGGCGCGGAACATCTGCGGCGTCTGCGCCAGCCACAGGTCGGAGCGATCTTCTGTCTTTTCGATAGTGTCGATGCCCCGCTTCACCGTGTCGGCCACCGGAAGCGCGAGAATGCCGCCCACCTCGTCCGCCTCGCAGGCCGCGATCAGCTTCGTCAGGTCGGCGCTCGAAAGGCAGGGCCGGGCGGCGTCGTGCACCAGCACCCAGTCCGAGGCGTCCACCTCGTCCATGGTGGCGACCAGGCCGTTATGCACCGAGTCGCGGCGCGATTCGCCTCCGCAGTAGAGCGGATGCAGCCTGCCTTCGAACGCGCTCCAGTCGTGGCTCTCGAAGGTCTTGTCGTCGGGCGCAAGGACCGCAAATACGGCCTGCACCGGCGGCACGCAAACTGCTCGGACCGCATGCCACAGCATGGGCCTGCCGGCGAGCATGGCGTACTGCTTGGGCGCGGGCGAAGATGCGCGGCTGCCGCTTCCGGCGGCGGGGATGAGTGCAAACATCTTGTTTAAATTCAGAGCGATATAATTACACGCTTTTTCGATTGATGCACCGCGATTCGCTTCCCGCGCGCAGGCGCTACACCCGGCTCTCGGGCTCGGCGGACGCGCTCGCCCTCGCGCGGCT
>DASUUN010000377.1:0-5849 GCA_036374055.1 Burkholderiales bacterium | reverse complement strand
GCCCATCGGCAAGGTCGGCCGCGAATTCACCGCCGAGCAGGCCTACGAGCATGCCCGCGGCGTCGGCATGGATCTGCTCGCCGTGATGCGCGCCGAGCTCGGCAGCCTGGATCGGGTAGCGCGGGTAGTGAAGGTGCTCGGCATGGTGAACGCCGTTCCCGGCTTCGGCGACCAGCCCAAGGTGATCAACGGCTGCTCGGATCTCTTCGTGCAGGTGCTGGGCGAGCGCGGCAAGCACGCGCGCTCCGCGGTGGGCATGGGGTCGCTGCCCATGGGCATTCCCGTGGAAATCGAGTGCATCGTCGAAGTCGACTGAAGAAAATGGGGACGTACCCCATTTTCTGATCAGATCGTCATCACAGTTTTCCGGTAGAACTTCAGCTCCTCGATCGACTCGAGGATGTCGGCGAGCGCCTCGTGCTTGCCTTCCTTGGAGAAGCCCTTCGCCGCCTCGGGCTTCCAGCGGCGCACCAGCTCCTTCAGCGTGGACACGTCGAGGTTGCGGTAGTGGAAGTAGCCCTCCAGCCGCGGCATCCAGCGGGCGAGGAAGCGCCGGTCCTGGCAGATCGAGTTGCCGCACATCGGCGAGGTGTTCGCCGGCACGTGCATTGCCAGGAACTCGAGCGCCTGCGCCTCGGCCTGCGCCTCGTTCAGGGACGAGGCCTTCACCTTTTCGATCAGCCCGGTCTTGGCGTGCGTGCCCCTGTTCCATGAGTCCATGGCGGCGAGCACCTCGGCGGGCTGGTGGATCACCCACACCGGGCTCTCGGCCACGGCGCGCAGCTCCGGGTCCGTCACGAGCAGCGCCATCTCGATGATGCGGTCGCTGTCGGGCTGCAGGCCGGTCATCTCCATGTCGATCCAGATGAGGTTGTTCGGATCGGGGCGCATGGCTTATTCTCTCATGGCATGTTCAATGCTTTTACCTGGGCGTTCCTCGCCGCGCTCGCCGCCACCACGGTGATGCGCCTGTGGCTCGCGCAGCGCCAGATCCGCCACGTGCGCGCGCACCGCGATGCGGTGCCCGGGACGTTCGCCGGCACCATTCCGCTCGCCGCGCACCAGAAGGCCGCGGACTACACCGTGGCGAAGGCGCGCACCGGCATGATCGACGTGCTGATCGGCGCGGCGCTGCTGCTCGTGCTCACGCTGGGCGGCCTGATCGACGGGCTGCATCTCGCCTGGGCGCGGGTGCTGGAGCCGGGCGGCCTGTGGCACGGCACCGCCATGATCGGCGCTGCGGCCGTGCTGGTCGCGCTGATCGACCTGCCGCTCACGCTCTACCGCACTTTCGTCATCGAGGCGCGCTACGGCTTCAACCGCATGACGGCGCGGCTGTTCCTGATCGACCTGGCCAAGCAGGCGCTGCTCGCCGCCGCCCTCGGCATTCCGCTGCTGCTGCTGGTGCTGTGGCTGATGCAGCAGATGGGCGAGCTGTGGTGGCTGTACGTGTGGCTCGCCTGGATGGGATTCAATCTGCTGGTGCTGCTGCTGTTCCCGACCTTCATCGCGCCGCTGTTCAACCGCTTCAGCAAGCTGGAAGACCCGGGGCTCGCCGGGCGCATCGAGTCGCTGCTCAAGCGCTGCGGCTTCCGCGCGAGCGGCCTGTACGTGATGGACGGCTCCAAGCGCTCCAGCCACGGCAACGCCTACTTCACCGGCTTCGGCGCCGCCAAGCGCATCGTGTTCTTCGATACGCTGCTGTCGCGCCTGGCGCCACCCGAGGTCGAGGCGGTGCTGGCGCACGAGCTCGGCCACTACCGCCTGCACCACGTCTGGAAGCGCATCGCGCTGCTGTTCGCCGCCTCGCTCGGCTTCCTCTGGCTGCTCGGCCAGCTGATCGACCGGCAATGGTTCTACGGGGGCCTGGGCGTGGCGCACCCGAGCACCGCGGCGGCGCTGCTCCTGTTCATGCTGACCGTTCCGGTGTTCACGTTCTTCCTGCAGCCGGTTTCCAGCCTCTACTCCCGCCGCCACGAGTTCGAGGCCGACCGGTACGCCGCGCAGCACGCCGACTCGTCGCAGCTCGTGCAGGCGCTGGTGAAGCTCTACCAGGACAACGCGGCGACCCTCACCCCCGACCCGGTGCATTCGGCGTTCTATGATTCCCATCCACCCGCGGCAATCCGCATCGCGCGCCTGAAGGCAGCACCATGAACGATCTGGCGAAACAGAAATGCAAGCCCTGCGAAGGCGGCGTCGCGCCCCTGAGCGGGCCGCAGGCGCAGTCCCTGCTGAAGAACCTGAAGGGCTGGATCCTGGAGGACGGCAAGCTGGTCAAGGTGTACCCGTTCGCGAACTACTACCAGACCCTGGCTTTCGTGAACGCGCTCGCCTGGATCTCGCACCGCGAGGACCACCACCCGGACCTGGCGGTGGGCTACAACAAATGCCGCGTCGAGTACTCCACGCACGCCATCGGCGGCCTGTCGGAAAACGACTTCATCTGCGCGGCGAAAGCCGACGCGCTGTTCGATCTGTGATGCGCAAGCTGAAGCGGGTCTTCAGCTCCTTCAATCTCCAGATCGTCCATCACGCGAAGAACCTGCTCGCCGCCGAAGGCATCCGCGCCGAGGTGAAGAACGAAATGCTGTCCTCGGCCATGGGCGAGCTGCCGCCGGCCGAGTGCCAGGCGGAGCTCTGGGTCGATTCGGCCCACGCGAAGCGCGCCGAGGAGATTCTCTCGAGGAGGGAAGCGCCCGGGCCGGACTGGACCTGCGCCTGCGGCGAGGCCCTGGGCGCGCAGTTCACCCAGTGCTGGCGCTGCGGCGCCTACCGCGCCTAGCGCCTCAGGCGCCGGGCGTTGGCCGCGGCCCGCCTGTGCACCGGGGCGAGCCCCTTTTCCAGCACCTTGGTCGCGGCGGCGGCCATCTGCCACGGGGTCATCCACGGCGACCACCACTGGCGCATGGCGAAAAGCGCGTACTCCTGGTTCGCCTTGGCCACCTGCAGGCCCATCGCGTTCATCGACTCCCAGAAGGCCAGCACCTTTTCCGTGCCCATGCGCTGCATTTCGCGCTGGTCGTGCATGCGCAGGCTGCGCATGGCGACGACTTGCGGCGCAACCAGCGAAAGCTCGACGGCCTTGGCGAACGATCCGATGCGCCTGCGGCGTGTTGTCCGTTGCATGCCCCCGGTGCACGCAATAAGCGCGCCAGGCCGGTCAGAGCAGACGCGCGACCGTGACGAGCACCAGCACGAAGATCCAGACGACCAGCGCGCGCCACACCAGGCCGACGGTGCTGTCGAGGAAAGGGCCGTCGGCCGGCTCGCCGACGCCGAGCTCGGGGCGCGGCTGCATGCCCTCGACCTCCTGTACCGGCATGCCCAGGCGCACGCCCATCGCGCCGGCGCCGGCGGCGAGCACCACGCCGGAGCCGGCTTCCATCCAGGTGCGCGCCTGGGTGCGCCAGCAGTACACCGCGTCCTCGAAGTCGCCGACCACGGCGAACGAAGCGGCGGTGAGGCGCACCGCGGGCCACTCCAGCAGCTGGAAGGCGCGCCCGGAGAAGCGGCCGAAGCCGCCGAGGTCCTTCCAGCGCTGCTGCAGGAAGGCCGCCAGGCGGTAGAGGATCGCGCCGCTCGGGCCGGGAAGCAGCACGTACCACAGCAGCACGCCGAACACGTGGCGATGCGAGGCGACCAGCGCCTCCTCGATCGACAGGCGGATCACCTCCTCGCGGGTGCGCACCACGCCGGAGGCGCCGCGCCATTCCTCGAGCAGCTGGCGCGCGCGCTCGACGTCGCCCGACTTCACCGCGAGCTGGATCTCGGTGAAGTGGTGGCTGAACTGGCGGAAGCCGAGGGTGAAGTACAGCACCGCGACATTGAACGCAGCCGCGAGGACGAAATGCATCGAGGCGAGCAGCTCGTGGATCAGGATGCCGGCCGCCACCGGCGGCAGCACGGCCACCAGCCACGCCACCCTGCCGTGGCGCCGCTCGCCGCCGTTGAAGGCCTGCTCGAGCCGGCCGGCCCACGCCGAAAGCCAGGCGTGCACCGTGCTGCCGTGGTCGAGCGGCCGCCACTGCTCGAGGGCCAGCGCCGCCATGATCGCGAGGACGCTCATCGGGCCAATTCTATACAGCCTGTGCGGGCGCGCCGGCGAGCTGGCGGTAGAGGTTGACCAGCATCGCCGCGGTGGCGCCCCAGATGACGCGGCTTTCGTACTGCATCACGTAGTAGCCGACGCTGCGGCCCTGCCACTCGCGGGTGCGCCGCTCGTGGTTCTTCGGATCGAGCAGGAAGGCGAGCGGCACCTCGAACACCTCGTCGACTTCCCGCGGGTCCGGCCTGAGCACGAGCGGCGGCTCCAGAAGCCCGACCACCGGCGTCACGCGAAAGCCGGTTCGCGTGAAGTAGTCGGGCAGCCGCGCCAGGACCTCGATGCGCTCGGTCGGCAGGCCGATCTCCTCCTGCGCCTCGCGCAGCGCGGTGAACTCGGGCGTCGGGTCGTGCGGCTCGGCGCGCCCGCCGGGGAAGCTGACCTGCCCCGAATGGTTCCTGAGCTGGGTGGTGCGCTGCGTGAACAGCACGGTCAGCTCGCGCGGGTGGGCCACGAGCGGCACCAGCACCGATGCCGGCGTCGCCGGGGCGGCCGCCCGCCCGGCGCCCTCGTCGCCATAGACCGAGAAAACGCCCGGGCTGCGCTGGATCAGGCGCCGGCGCAGCTCGCCCAGATCGAGCTCGACCGGCTTTTCATGGACCAGAACGGTGCGCACGGGGGAATAGGCCTCGTTACCGGGATGTTAGTGCTTGACCAACCCCACGGAGGATCACCATGAAGCGTACCGCCCTTTTCGTTGCGCTGGCCCTGGCCAGCTCCGTCGCCTTCGCCAGCAGCTGCCCGAAGGAGATGAAGGCCAT
This sequence comes from Burkholderiales bacterium, assembly GCA_036374055.1. Classification (GTDB taxonomy): domain Bacteria; phylum Pseudomonadota; class Gammaproteobacteria; order Burkholderiales; family SG8-39; genus SCGC-AG-212-J23. The sequence continues at coordinate 983 of DASUUN010000377.1, read as the reverse complement.
CGATGCGGCGCTGCCGAAGGCCAAGCTTTCGTCCGCGCAGAAGAGCGAGGTGACGAAGCTGCGCGCCGAAGGCGAGGCGCATCACAAGGCCGGCCGGCATTCCGAGTCGATGGCTGCCCTCGGCAAGGCCAAGGGCATGCTCGGCCTCAAGTAGCCCGCCTTACGGCTGGAGGACGATCGACCCGGTCGTCTTCCGCCCCTCGAGGTCGCGGTGCGCCTGCGCCGCATCGGCAAGCTTGTAGCGGGCCGTGGTCTCGATCTTCACCTTCCCGCTCTTCACTATCTCGAACAGCGAGCTCGCGCGCTCCACCAGGTCGGCGCGGCTGGCAATATGCGTAGCCAGGGTCGGCCGCGTGAGGTACAGCGAGCCCTTGGTCTGCAGGATGCCGATGTTGACCGGCGGCACGGCACCCGAGGCATTGCCGAAAGACACCATCAGGCCGCGCGGCCGCAGGCAGTCGAGCGAGCCGTCCCAAGTGGTCTTGCCCACGGCGTCGTACACCACCGGCAGGCCCTTGCCGCCGGTGATGGCCTTCACCCGCTCGACGAAGCTCTCGCGGGCGTAGTTGATCACGTGCTCGGCGCCGTGCGCCTTGGCGAGCGAGCACTTCTCGTCGGAGCCGGCGGTGCCGATGACGCTCACGCCCAGCGCCTTGAGCCACTGGCAGGCGATCAGGCCGACGCCGCCGGCGGCGGCCTGCCATAGCACGGTGTCGCCTTTCTTCACCGCGTAGGTGGTGTGAATGAGGTAATGCACCGTGAGGCCCTTCAGCATCATCGAGGCAGCCTGCTCGTCGCTGATGCCCTGCGGCAGCTTCACCATGCGGTCCGCCGGCACGATGCGCTGCTCGCAATAGGAGCCGGGCAGCCCGGTATAGGCCACGCGGTCGCCGACCTTCAGGTCGGTGACGCCCGGGCCGAGCGCCTCCACCACGCCGGCCGCCTCGTTGCCGGCCACCATCGGCACCTGCATGGGGTACAGG
>DASUUN010000376.1:0-19410 GCA_036374055.1 Burkholderiales bacterium | reverse complement strand
ACGTCCTCGGGATTGCCCACGAAGATCGCCGCGTCGCGCACGTAAGGAAACCGCTCTATGTGCTCGATGTCGTCGGCGTTGCGGTCGGCGCAGAGGAAGGCTTCGCGCTCGTCGCCTTCCATCGGCAGGCAGCCGACGAAGTCGGTGAGGAACACGAAGGGCTGGCGCTTGAGCTCCGGGTTCTCGTGGTAGTAGTAGTCCACGTCCCAGGACTCGTCGCCGATGACGAGGTCGTAGTGCTGCTCCTCCATCAGGTCGGCGAAGGTCATGAAGTTGTTGACCATCACCTCGTCCATGGTGCGCAGCGCGAAGAACGCGTGCAGGTCGTGCTCGCCGGCGACATGCTCGAAGTGCCGGCTTTCGTTGGCCAGGCGCTTGGTGATCGGGTGCACGCGCTCGCCTTCCTGCTCCAGGTAACGCGCGGCCGGGTCGACGGTGAACCAGTCGATCTCGAGGTCCGGCTGCAGCTTGCGCAGCTCTCGGGCGATGGCGAGGTCGCGCTGCGCGTGGCCCAGGCCGATGGGGCTGGAGATGAACAGCGCCTTGCGCTTGCGGCTCATCGCGCGCGTCCAGGTCGAGGTGCGCGGCGTGCCGGCCACGAAGTCGCGCACCGAACGGTTGAACAGCACCGGGTCGCGGGCCGAAGGCAGATGCCCACCGCCGCCGACGGTGAGCAGGCGCGCCCCGGGAACCAGAGAATGGATCTCCTCCCCCTTGGCGTAGGGCACGCGCTTGTCGCCGTCGCCGTGGATCACGAGCGTCGGGCATTTCACCCGGCGCGCCAGCTCGCGCACGTCATTGTCCAGCCACCCGTTGCGGCACCAGCCGACGACTTCGCCGCTCGAGGCCCAGCCGTAGCGCACCGCGTCCTCGAACGGTTTGGTCGAGTGCGGCTCGGTGAACACCACGGAGAAGAACCAGTCGAGGTAGCCTGGCCAGTCGGTCTGCATGCGCTCGGCTTCCGCGCGCACGCGCTCGGCGAACTTGGGATGGTCGAGGCGCGCCTCGGCGTAGCCGCCGGCGATGATCACATGGCTGACGCGCTCGGGATGCTCGGCGGCGAGGCGCAGCGCGGTCATGGCGGTCGCCGAGATGCCGACCACTGCCAGGCGGTCCGCACCGGCCGCGTCCAGCACCGCGATGAAATCGCGGTAGTACTCGTCGAAGCTGTAATTGTCCTGCCCCTGCGGCCGGTCGGAGCGACCGTTGCCCCGGCCGTCCATGGTGACCACGCGGAAGTGCTGCGAGAGGTACGGCGCCGTGGTCTTCAGCACCTGCGAGTGCGTGATCTGGAAGATCGGGGCGAAGGCGATCCACGGGCCGCTCTCTCCCCACACCGCGTACCAGCTCCTGACGCCGTCGCGCTCGACGTAGCCGTCGCGCGCCGGGCGCACGGTCTCGAACGGGTAGCCTCCACTCGAGGGCAGCCGGCCGCCCTCGGGCAGCGCGCCCACGATCTTGTCGAAGCTTGCCGGCTGATTCTCGCGTCTCATTTCTTCCTCCTTGCCGGGCGCTTCTGCACCCGCGCATCCAGGGCCTCCAGGATCTGCTGCATGGCGTCGAGCGCGGCGCGATGCTCGACGCGCTCGTTGCGCCCGCCGATCAGGTCGACGAACTCCATGCCGAGCCAGAACTCCGAAATCCAGGTGGCGATCACCTCGGCGGTGAACGGCGCTGGCAGCTGCGTGCCGTGGGCTTCCAGCGCGCCCACCGCATCGCGCACCGCGCCGAGGATCACATCGCGCCATGCGACCAGGCGCGGCAGGAATTTCTCGCGCAGGCCGGCATTGGACAGGCTGGCCGCCCACAGCTCCGCCTGCATGCGCACGAACCCCGAGGCGAGGTCGCTCTGGTAGAAGGCGCGCGCCTGTGCCCACTTCTCCGCGAAGTTGCCCGGCGCGGCGTACATGCCCTGCTGCCGCGTGAGCAGCTCGCGGTTCGCCGCGTCCAGCACCTCGATCACCAGCTGGTCCTTGCTGCGGAAGTGATAATTGATGAGCGCGTGGTTGACGCCCGCGTCCTTCGCGATCTCGCGCACGCTCAGCGCGGCATAGCCCTCGCGCGCCAGCCGGCGGAAGGCGGCGTCCAGGATCTTCGCCTTGGTCGCGCCGAGGTCCGCCTCGTCGAAGTAGAGAGCGGCCGGGGCGGACCCGCGGGTTTCTTCCATGGCTTGTCCGGATGGTTTAAACAGGTGTTCAAACCATACGCCGGCCGGCCGGCGGCTGTCAAGCCTGCCGTGTCACCCCGCCGCGCCGGGGTCGATGTTGCGGTTCGAGCGGAAGAGATTTTCGGGATCGTAGCGGCGCTTCGCCCTCACCAGCCGCTCGAAGTTCGCGCCGTACGAAGCAAGGATGCGCGCGTTGTCTTCGTCGGCGGTCTGGAAGTTCACGTAGTTGCCGCCGGTCGAGAACGGCCGCAGGCGCTCGCCTGCGCTTCGCACCCATGCCTTGAAGGCCTCCGACTGCGGCTCGCCGGGCTGCCACATCCCGAGCACGCCGAGCGCGTAGCGCGCGTCGCGGTTGCCGACCGCGCCATCGTCCGGGTCGAGCTCGTTGAGCCGGCCACCGAGGTGCAGGATGCCGAGCTGCCCGCCGGGAATCGGGCATGCGCCGCCGAGCTCCTGGAAGGCAGCGAGGAAGCCGTCGCTCAGCTCGGAGGCGAATTCCGTTTTCCAGTAGTAGTGATCGCCTTTCGGCTCGGTGGCGTTCAGGTAGGACTGCAGCTCGGTGTAGGGCTGCTCGTGCAGCAGATCGAACACCGGGTCGCCCAGCGCCCGGATCGGCGCGAGCGCCGCATCCCTTGCTCCCGGCTCGCCGCTATGGCAGACCGACATGGCGCAGATGCGCCGGCCGTGCCACCGCGCCGGCACGAAGGGCGCCGCCGGCGCGCGGAGCAGCATCATCCACGCGGTGAGCTCGCGCGGCGCTTCGACCGTCAGCGCGCGATAGGCGCGCAGGATCTCGCCGGCGCGCTCGAACGGCCAGGCGATCAGGCCGCCATAGACCATCGGGCCCACCGGATGCAGCCGGAAGGTGAAGCGGGTGACGACGCCGAAGTTGCCGCCGCCGCCGCGCAGCGCCCAGAAGAGATCCGGGTTCTCCGTCCGGCTGGCGATGCGGGCTGCGCCGTCGGCCGTGACGATTTCCAGTTCCTGCAGGTTGTCCACGGCCCAACCGAAGCGCCGCGTCAGGTAGCCGAGGCCGCCGCCCAGCGTCAGCCCGGCGACCCCGACTTCCGAGAAGAAGCCGAGCACGGTGGCGAGGCCGTGCTGCTGGGTCGCGCGATCGACGTCGCCGAGCAGGCAGCCGGCGCCCACACGCGCCATCCGGGCGCGCGGATCGACCTCGACATTGCGCATCCGCGACATGTCGAGCAGCAGCCCGCCTTCGGCGATGGCCGTGCCGGCGATGTTATGGCCGCCGCCCTTGATGCCCAGGGGCAGGGCCCGCTCGCGCGCATGGCGGACCGCGGCGGCGACGTCGGCCGCGCAGGTGGGCTGGTGCACGAGCGCCGGGCGCTTCGCCGCCATGGCGTTCCAGAGGCGCACGGCGTCGTCCCAGCCGGCGTCGGCCGGCTTCAGCAGCGCGAGCGTCACCGGGCGAGCTCCGCCGACGACCACTCGGCGAGCAGCGGACGCAGCACGCTCAGCAGCGCCTCGGGCTGCTCGACCGGAGGATCGTCGTTAGCGTTCTCGATGACGTGCAGCGGCCAGCCGTAGCGCGCGGCGGCCGCCTCGGCCACGGCGAGCGGCGTGGCGAGGTCGTTGCGGCCCCAGATGAGCGCAGTGGGCACGCGAATGCCTTGCAGTTCGCTCGGCTCGATCGGGGACACCCCGAACTGCGCCATGAGCGCCGAGACGGCTGCCTGCACCTCGGGCGCGGACGCCCGCTCGATGTTGTACGCCTCGAACGGCGCCCAGCGCTCGCCCATGCGGGCCCTCAGCGCGTCCGCGTCGAAGGCGCAATATCGCCACAGGCTGCGGTGCGTGGCCTCGCCCGGCTCGGCGGCGAACGCGGACAGCGCCTGCGCGAACTGCGGCGCCGGCCGGAACGGCGCCAGCCCGAACGTGTCCACGAGCGCCAGGCCGCGCAGGCGCGCGCCGTGCGCGATGGCGAAGCGCATGCCGATCGCGCCGCCGAGCAGCTGGCCGACGAGCAGCGGCGGCGCAGCGCAGGTGCGCGAGATGAGCTCATCCAGCCAGCCGAGGACCTGTCCGGCATCCAGCCGGCCTTCGACGACCCGCGACGCGCCGTGTCCGGGCAGGTCGGGGACGATGACGCGATGATGCTCGAGCAGGCCGGGCAGCACGCCCATCCAGTGCGCGGCGTAGCCCGAAGGGCCGTGCAGCAGGACGACCGGCGCACCGTCGCCGCCCTGGAGCACTGCAGTGGATACGCCGCGCAGTTCCAGGCGACGCTCCTTGACGGGCAGCGCCGCGATGAGGGTTTCACGAGGGTTTTTCATGGCCCCCACCTTAGCGCCGGGCGCGGAGGGTCCGCATCGGGCGAATTGCCCAGCGCCGGAACTTCGGCGCATGGGGAAAACTACCCAGTCAGCTTGTGGCGGTAGACGTAGGCGGCGGCCGCGGTGCGCGAGTCGACGTCCAGCTTGTCGAAGATGTTGCTGACGTGCCGGTGCACCGTCTTCTCGCTCAGGGCGAGCTCGGCCGCGATCGCCTTGTTCGTCTTGCCGGCGGCCACGAGCCGCAGCACCTGCAGCTCGCGCGCCGTGAGCCGGTGGGCAGACGCCGACGGCTCGCTGTCCGCGACGGCGCCGAGGCGCCGGAACACCGTGCGCGCGGCCTCGGTTTCGAGCTCGGCGCCCTCCGCGTCGCCGAGCGCACGGCACGCGCTGCCGATCAGCAGCCGCGCCCGGGCGGCATGGTAAGGCGCCTGCACTTCCTGCCAGATGCGCCACGCGTTGCGCAGCGACCGCAGCGCCGCGGCCGCGTCGCCCTCCGCGAGCTGCAGCGCGCCGCGCGCCTGCGCCGCCATGGCGTGCACCATGCTCGCGGCCAGCCCTTGCGCGAGCGCCTCGAGCTCGCTGCACGCGGCGCGCGCTTCGTCCATCGCGTTGACTCGCAGCATGACCTCCACGTGCGCCGGCAGCAGCCGCGTCCTGGCGAGGGCATCGCTGGTTGCCCGCATCGCGCGTCGCATCGCCGCGGCGGCCGCATCCGGGCGTCCCTGTGCCATGCGCAGCAGGGCGAGGCCCGGCTGGGGATCCCATCCCGACTGGCTCGCGCTTCGGTAGGCCGCCTCGGCGGCCTCCAGCTCGCCCCGGAGGCGATGCACTTCGGCTTGCTGATAGAAAGCCCCGGCTGACGCATCGCGGCTGCCGCTCATGGCGCAGCGCTCGCAAGCCCGGCGCGCCTCCCTGATCGCCTCTTCCCACTCGCCGTGGAATTGCATGATCTCGGCGCGGTGGGCGAGGCATACGCCGGTGAAGGCCACCATCTCGGGCTGCAGGTCGCACCAGGCGGCGAGCGCGGTGGTCCATTCGCGCGCGCGCCCGAGGGCATACACCCGCTGGCAAGCGTCGATGACGCTGCAATACATCAATCCGGTCATTACCGGCGACAGACCGCCCGAGGTGACCGCCAGCATCGCCTCGTCGAGCAGTGCGAGCCCGCGCTCCACCTGTTCCTGCTCGAGCAGGATGCGGCCCTGGAGATGGCGCGCGCATGCGCTCAGGTCCGCATCGCCGCAGCGCTCGCCGAGCTGCGCGGCGCGCTCGGCGGCCGCGTACGCCGCGGCGCAGTCGCCCGAGGCGACCTGCTGCTCCGCCAGCGGCAGCAGCAGGTAGCCCTGCTCGGCGCAGTCCTCGGGCTCGGCGTGCAGCAGGCGGCGCGCACGCGACAGCCATCCGTTCGCGCGACCTGCCTCGCCGCGCAGCAGCAGGTGCAGGCTCAGCCAGAAGGCGCAGCGCACGGCCTTGCGGGGCTGCGCGGCGTCGAGGTGGCCACGATGGGCGCGCTCCAGCGCGCCGAGGTACTCGTCGTCGCGGCCCGTCAGGTACGCGGACGTCGCCAGCATCTCGAGCCCGTCCGCCGCCAGCGCCGACGATTCGTCCGCCAGGCGCAGGAGGCGGAAAGCCTCCTGCCATGCCCGGCGCCGGAATGCCGCGCGCGCCTGTTCCAGTCGTTTGTGCATTGCCGGCGATCCGGCCAATCGAGTTCGGCTAATATTCTGCGCCATGAAGTACCGCCGGCAAGATGCAAAGGCCTACGCGCGCGCGCATCTGCGCGGCATCTGGGCCGCAACCCTGACGCCGTTCGCGCCCGACCTGCGGCTGGACGAGGCCGGCTGGCGGCGCAACCTGCGCCACTGGTACCGCGAGCTCGGCATCGCGGGCCTGTTCGTGAACGGCAAGCAGGGTGAGTTCTACGCCATGACGATCGAGGAGCGCAAGCGTACCGCCCTGCTCGCGGTCGAGGAGGCGCAGGCGGCAGGCGGCGGCGTCATGGTGTCCTGCTCCGACCAGAGCCTCGACACCGTGATCGAGCTCGCGCAGCACGCGCAGGCGATCGGCGCGGACTACATCGTGGTGCACACGCCGCTGCTTTACTTTGGCGCGCATACCGCCGACACGCTGTTCGAGTACTACCGCACGATCTCGGAGAAGGTCGACATCGGCATTGCGCTGTGGAACCAGCCGCCCGATTGCGGCTACCTGCTCGAGCCCGAGGTGGCGTTGCGTATCGCCGAGCTGCCCAACGTGGCGGCGATCAAGTACAGCGTGCCGCGCGACACCTATGCGCGCCTCACGCGCATGGCGGGCGACCGGCTCATCGTCAGCACCTCCAACGAGGAGGAGTGGCTCGACAACATCGTCGAGCTCGGCTGGCGGGTGTACCTTTGCTCGACCCCGCCGTACCTGCTGCAGACGGCCGGCGACCGGCGCATGCACGAATACACCGAGCTCGCTTTTCAGGGGAAAGCGGCGCAGGCCCGGGACATCCGCGATTCGTTGAACCCCGTCAGAAAAGCGCTCAAAAGCACGCGCCCGGCCGGCAAGGCGGCGGCGCACCAGAAATACTGGCAGGAGCTGCTCGGCCAGGCCGGCGGCCGGGTGCGCCCGCCGCTGCTGGCGCTCACCGAGCAGGAGAAAGCGGCGACGCGCGCCGCCTTCGAAGCCTGCGGACTGAAAGCGAAGGAAAGGACTACCGCATGAACAAGCCCGCCGAGTTGAAGCTCGATACGGTTCCCGTCTGGATCGACGGCAAGGCCGTTTCTTCGGCCGCGCGCTACGGCGACGTCTTCAACCCCGCGCTGGGGCAAGTGACCAAGCGCGTGGTGTATGCCGACGAGGCGTTGATCGACAAGGCGGTGAAAGCCGCCGCCGCGGCCCTGCCGGCATGGCGCGATACGCCGCCGCTGCGCCGCGCTCGGGTGATGCAGCGCTTCTTGCGCTTGCTACAGGAGAATCAAAAGGCCCTTGCAGCGCTGGTGACCGAAGAGCACGGCAAGACGCTGCCCGACGCCTTGGGCTCGGTGCAGCGCGGCATCGAGGTGGTGGAGTTCGCCTGCGGCATCCCGCACCTGCTGAAAGGCGAGCACGCCGAGAACGTCGGCACGCAGGTCGACACCCACACGCTGCGCCAGCCGGTGGGCGTGTGCGCCGGCATCACGCCGTTCAACTTCCCGGTGATGGTGCCGCTGTGGATGTTCCCGATGGCCATCGCCTGCGGCAACACCTTCATCCTCAAGCCTTCGGAGAAGGTGCCGTCGGCCTCCGTGCGCATGGCGGAGCTGTTCAAGGAAGCGGGGCTGCCCGACGGCGTATTCAACGTGGTGCACGGCGACAAGGCGGCCGTGGACGCTTTGCTGCTTCACGAGAAAATTTCCGCGGTTTCCTTCGTGGGCTCCACCCCGATCGCGAAGTACATCTACGAGACCTGCGCGCGGCAGGGCAAGCGCGTGCAGGCGCTGGGCGGCGCGAAGAACCATGCGGTGGTGCTGCCCGACGCGGACCTGGAGTTCACTGCCGACGCGCTGATCGGCGCGGCTTACGGCTCGGCGGGCGAGCGCTGCATGGCGATCTCGGCGGTGGTGGCGGTGGGCGCGGCAGGCGATCCGCTGGTGAAGTTGCTGGAGAAGCGGGCAAAGGCGATCAAGGTGGGGCCGGGCGACGCCGAAGGCATCGACATGGGCCCGCTGGTCACCGCGCAGCACCGCGACAAGGTCGCCTCGTTGATCGAGCAGGGAAAGAAGGAAGGCGCGACGGTGGTGGTGGACGGCAGCCGGGCGCCGCTGAAGCAGGGTTTCTTCCTCGGCACCACGCTCTTCGACCACGTCACGCCGCAAATGGAGATCTACCAGCACGAGATCTTCGGCCCGGTTCTGATCGTCTTGAGAGCGGACACCCTGGAGGAGGCGATCGCGCTCGTGAACCGCAACCCTTACGCCAACGGCACGGCGATCTTCACCGAGTCGGGCGGCGCGGCGCGGCGCTTCCAGAACGAGATCCAGGTGGGCATGGTGGGGATCAACGTGCCGATCCCGGTGCCGGTCGCCTTCTTCTCGTTCGGCGGCTGGAAGAATTCGCTCTTCGGCGACCTGCACGTGCACGGCGTGGAGAGCATCAAGTTCTACACCCGGACCAAGGTGGTGACCACGCGCTGGCCGCACCAGGACACGCCGGCCCCCGGCTTCAACATGCCTACGTTGGGCTGAGCTCCCGGCCGAGGCGGCCGATGGCCTCGTCGAGCGCGCGGCGCATCGGCTGCGCTTGGTCGGCCGCCCAGTCCTCGTAGCGTCGATAGTCCGTTTGCGCCGCGGCGGCGCGCTCTTCGAGCAGCCTGCCTTCATGGAAAAGGCGCGTGCGCCCGCGCAGCGACAGCGCCATGTCCGTTTCGCGCGCGAGGTAGGCGAGGTCGGTCACCTCGACTTCCAGGGTGTAGCGGGAAGCCGCGCCGTCTTTCCCCTTCCGCATGTGGGCGGCGAGCGATTCGGTCAGCCGCATCTCGGCCACCGCCTGGTTGATGGCGCTGCGCGCGGCGACCACGTCCGCGCCCGGGTGGCTGGTGATGGCGTCCGCCGCGCCGCCCGCCAGCCCGCCGACCACGCCGCCGACCACCGCGGCGGGAATCATCACGATCCAGCATAGCGGCCCGCCGAGCGTGCACAGCAGCCCGGCCGAGGCTTTCGCCGACATCGCGCCGATGCCCGCGCCTCCGGCCGCGCCGATCACCGCGCCCTCGGCGGCGCTGCCGCGCGCCGCCGCGTCGAGCTGCGCCGCCGGCTCGTAGGGCGAGGCGACGACGTTGACCGCGTCCACCTGCCGGTGCAGAGGCGCCGCGCAGCCGGCAGCGAGAGAAGCAATTACAACGACCGCAATGAGCTTTCTCATTTCTTCCTGTAAAACGCCCAGCTGCAGGCCCGGTTGACCCGCCTGAGACAAAATACGAGCATGAAACTCGCCCACTGGGCTCTGTATTTCTACCGCCTGCCATACCGGCGCGCCGTTACCTGGGCTTATGCCGCGGAAAGCTCGAGCGACTATGCGCTCCTGAAGCTGGTCGCCGATAACGGCGCAGTCGGGATTGCCGAGGGGGTGGTAAAGCCCGCCCGCACCGGCTTTTCGCCGCGCTCGCTCGCGGTGACCCTCGAGGAGGTGATGCTGCCGCGCCTGCGCGACGTCGACCTGTCGGATGCGGCGGCCGTGCGGCGCGCGTTCGACTGGATCGATGGCAACCTCAGCCCGCGCACGCTCATCGACAACGCCTGCTGGTCGATGCGCGCGGCGGCGCGCGGCAAGCCGCTGTGGCGGGAATGGGGCGGCGAGCCGGAGGTAGCGGTGTCGTGGATTGTGACTCGGCAGGCGCCCGCGATGATGGCGGCGGAAGCGGCGGATATGTGCCGGCGACACGGCCTGCGCTCGCTCAAGCTGAAAGGCGGGCAAGGCCTCGATACGGACCTGCGGGTCATAGCGGAAGTACGCGCGGCGGTCGGGGATGGGATCGAGCTGTCGATGGATGCCAATCGCGCGTATCCGCAGAACGGCATCGGCAGCTATGTGCGGGCGATCGCTGATGCCGGCATCACGGTTGCCGAGGACCCTTGTGCCCTCGCGCCGGACAGCGCGTTCGAGAAGCTGCAGCGCGATTGCCCGGTCCCGTTGCTGGTCGATTACGCGTGCACCTCGCGCCAGGACGCCGCGCTGTTTCTCGACCGCGGTGCGCGCTCGCTGATGATCAAGCCCGGCCGCATAGGTCTTTCCGAGTCGCGGGATATCGACGCGCTCTGCGCCGGCAGCGGCGCGAGCGTTTCGCTCGGCATGTATTACGAGAGCGCGCTCGGCACCGCGCTGTCGTTGCAGGCATCGGCCGGCCTGAAAAGCCCGCTGGTACTTCCGCCCGAGCACTCATTCTTCCTGATGCTCGGCGCGCAGGTCTCGAATGCGCCGCTCGACGTGAAGGAAGGGCGCTTCCGGTTGCCCGAGGAAGCCGACCTCAGCCGGCTCGTCGACTGGTCCGCCGTGGAGAAATACCGGGTCTAATTCGGGGTCAGGGTCGTAATTATTGTCAACGCATATCCCGTGACGTTCGTTCTTTGCGGATATGGCAAGGCCTGTGCGGCTCATTGTGCCTGGCGTAGCGGTGCACATCATCCAGCGCGGCAACAACCGCGGGGCGTGCTTTCGGGAGGATAGCGACTACCTGACTTACCTTGGTTACCTGCGCCACTTGTCGTCCAAGTACGGGTGCGAGTTGCACGCGTACTGCCTCATGACGAACCATGTCCATCTCCTTTTGACGCCGGCCGCGGCGGACGCCTGCGCTGTCCTGATGCGGGATCTCGGGCGTTGCTACGTACGCTACTTCAACCGCCGGTATGGACGCACCGGTACTTTGTGGGAAGGCCGCTTTCGTTCCTGCATGGCCGAATCGGCGCACTATGTGATCGCCTGCTACCGGTACATCGAGCTCAATCCCGTGCGAGCCGGAATGACGGACCACCCGGCCGGGTACCTATGGTCAAGCTACGCCGTCAATGCCGGTACGCGGGTTGACCCGCTCATACGGCCCCATAGCGAATATGCTGCATTGGGGCAAGACGGCGCGCGCCACGCGGCATATCGCGCTTTGTTTGAGGGGACGGTGGACGAGCGGCTGCAGCAAGCCATCCGGGATGCGACCAATAGCGGATACCCGCTTGCCAGCGAGGCATTCAAGGCTTGTTTAGTAGCACCCCGGGGGTCTCGAATACAGCGGGGACGACCAGGGCCCAAAGTGGAAGAAACGCAAGCCACTTACCGGGTAAGCTAAACAGGCCTTACACCATAATTACGACACTGACCCCGAATTAGTGGAGGTGGGGCTTTTTGAGGAAGTCCTGGCGGTCGGCGGAGCGCAGGACGGTGTCGACCACCGCGGACTTACGCAGCAGCTTCATGGGCACCTCGCTGCCGGGTCCGCCCAGCGCCCAGACGCTGCGCCACAGGTCGGCGAGGCTGCCGGTCTTCTCGCCGGCGACTTCCACGATCACGTCGCCTACCTTCACGCCGCCGCGCTCGGCCGGGGCGTCCGGGGCGAGGCCGGCGACCACCAGCTTGCCGCCGGCCTCGGTGGTGTACATGCCGAGCCAGCCGCGCGGCGCCTGCGCCGGGCGTCCGAGCTTGAGCATGTCGTCGAGGATCGGCGCGAGCAGGTCGATCGGCACCAGCATGTTGCCCTGCAGGGTGCCGGCGTCGACTTTCTCCTGCACCAGGAGCGAGCCGACGGCGAGCAGCTTGCCGTCGGAGCCGATGAGCGCCGAGCCGCCCCATTGCGGGTGCGCCGGCGCGGTGTAGATCGCCTCGTCGAGCAGGTATTCCCAGTAGCCGGCGAACTCGCGCTTGGCGAACACGGTGGCGCGCAGCGCATGGGCGCGGCCGCCGTGGCCCGCGACCACCACGTTCTCGCCGATGCGGCACGAGGCCGCCGAGCCGCGCGGCAGCGGCCGCACGCCGAGCTTGCCGAGCGGCTGCACCAGGCCGAAGCCGGTGACCTGGTCGTAGGCGAGGGGAAAGCCGGGCACCACCACGCCCTTGTTGGTGGTGAGCCAGATGGTGCTCGCCTCGGTGATGAGGTAGCCGATGGTGAGCACCAGCCCGTCGTCGCGGATCACCACGCCGTTGCCCAGGCGCTCGGTGCCGAGGATCTGCGCGGTGAAGGCGTCCTCCGGAATTTCCGCGCGCAGCTGCACTACCGCGTCCAGCGCGCCGTCCAGGTCGAAGCGCCAGTCCTCGGGCTTGGGCCGCATCTCGGCCGGGAAGGCCCAATTGGTCTCTTTCGCCATGGCGGAATTCTAAAGGCTATAGACTGGCGGCATGGGGATCGAGTTGGCAACGGCAGGCGGCGTCGCGCGCCTCTTCCTCAACCGCCCGCAGAAGGCCAATGCGCTCGACTCGCCGCTTCTGAGCGACCTGCTGTCCGCACTGGAAAGCGCCTCGAAAACGCCCGATTTGAGGGTACTGGTGCTCGGCGGCCATGGCCGCGCGTTCTGCGGCGGCGCCGACGTGAACGAGCTCAAGTCCCTCACTGCGTCAACCGCCGGGCGCTTCGTCGAGCGCATCCACGAGGTGTGCGCGGCGATCCGCCGCCTTCCCGTCCCGGTGGTGGCGCGGCTGCACGGCGCGGTGATCGGCGCCGGGCTCGAGATCGCGGCCGCCTGCGACTTGCGCATCGCGGCCGAGGGCACCAGGTTCGCGATGCCCGAAGTGCGCCTCGGCATTCCTTCCGTGGTGGAAGCCGCGCTGCTGCCCCGGCTCATCGGCTCCGGCCGCGCCGCGTGGCTGGTGCTGACCGGCGAGGCCATCGACGCGCGCCGCGCCTTTGAATGGGGCCTGGTGGAGGAGCTCGGCGACGACGAGTCGCTCGAGCGGCTGGTAGGCGTTCTTCTCAAGAACGATCCCCGCGCGCTCAAAGCGCAGAAAGCCCTGCTGCAGCTCTGGCAGGAGGCGCCGCTCGCGGAGTCGGTCTCCCGCAGCATCGAAGCCTTCGCCAGGTTGCACGCCTGAGTACGCCGGCGTATCCTGCCAACTGGTTGTCTAGTTGGAGGCGGGGTTCGATGGTTACCGTAGACCGATGATTACCGTAGGCTCGTTCGAGGCAAAGACCAAGCTTGCCGAGCTCCTCGACAAGGTGGAGGCGGGCGAGACCGTCACCATCACCCGCCGGGGGAAGGCGGTGGCCAGGCTCGTGCCGGCGGCCATCGACGAGGACGAGCGCGCCCGGCGGCGCGCGCTGATCGACGAGATCAAGCGCAAGCGCGCCGGCTGGGACCGCGGCGCGAAGCCCGGCGCCACCATCGCCGAGCTGATCAAGGCAGGCCGCCGTTTCTGATGGTGGTCTTCGATTGCTCGGTCACGCTGGCGTGGTTTCTGAAGGACGAGCGCACCGGGTTCACCGATACCGCGTTCGAGCTGCTCGAAACGACCGAATGCTGGGTGCCGTACCTCTGGCGGCTCGAGTTCCCCAACGCGCTGCTGATGGCCGAGCGCAAGCGGCGCGTCGGCCGCGAGCAGCGTCTGGAGATCCTGGAGAGCGCGGCCCAGCTTTTCCTGCGCACCGACCCCACGTTGCCCGACCTGCTTGCGTTGAGCGCGCTTGCAGAGCGGCGCGGTCTCACCGTGTATGACGCCTCCTACCTCGAGCTGGCGGCGCGCGCCGGGTTCGACCTGCTCACGCTCGACCGTGGCCTCGCCGAAGCCGGCGCCGCCGAAGGGGTGGTGGTGCACGCGCCGGGCCGCTCGAGCGCCGCGCAGGTGCGCAAGCGCTACGCCGCGCAGCCCACATGACTACAATGTGTAGTGGACGAGAAAGCGAGTTGAACTAGATCCATGGCAAAGCAACCGGTCTACGACGCATCGGCGATCCAGGCGCTCAAGGGGCTCGAGCCCGTGCGCCGCATGCCGGGCATGTACACGCACACGGTGCATCCGCTGCACATCATGCAGGAGGCGATCGACAACGCGGTCGACGAGGCGCTCGCCGGCTTCGGCCGCAGGATCACGGTCACGCTGCGCAAGGACGGCTCGATCGAGGTCGAGGACGAGGGCCGCGGCATCCCGGTCGACATGCACCCGGTGGAGAAGAAGCCGGCGGTGGAGGTGGCCTTCACCATGCTGCACGCCGGCGGCAAGTTCTCGCGCTCCGGCGACGGCGTCTACCACATCTCCGGCGGCCTGCACGGCGTGGGCGTCTCGGTGTCCAACGCGCTGTCCAGGCGCTGCGAAGTGACGGTGTTCAAGGGCAACGAAAAGCACTTCATCGCCTTCGAGGGCGGCGAGCTCGCGCAGAAGCTGAAGAGCGAGCGCATCAAGGAGAAGCGCACCGGCACCATCGTGCGCCTGTGGCCGGACCCGAAGTACTTCGACTCGCCCAACATCCCGCTGCCCGAGCTCGAGCACCTGGTGCGCTCCAAGGCCTACCTGTTGCCCGGCTTGACGATGATTCTGAGTATCGAGGGCAAGGACTCGAAGACGTGGAAGTACGAGCGGGGCATGGAGCAGTACTTCGAGATGATGCTCGCCGGCCGCGAGCTCATCGCGCCGCTGTTCACCGGGCAGAGGTTCTTCGATGAAAGATCGGTACAGGGGATTTCTGAAATAGAACCTGGTGAAGGCGCCGCCTGGGCCATCGGCTGGGTGGCCGACGGCGATGTGTTCGCCGACAGCCACGTGAACCTCATCCCGACGCGCTCGGGCGGCACGCACGAGGCGGGCTTCCGCTCGGGCATATTCGAGGCGCTGGCCGCGTTCATGGACACGCGCGGCCTCGCGCCCAAGGGCGTGAAGCTCATCGCCGACGACCTGTGGCAGCGCGCCTGCTTCACGCTGTCGGCGCGCATCGTGCGCACCCAGTTCCATGGCCAGACGAAGGAGAAGCTCACCACGCGGCACGCGGCGAAGCTGCTCGAGCTGTGCGTGCGCGACGCCTTCGAGCTGTGGCTGAACGAGCACCCCGAGGAGGGCAAGCGCATCGTCGAGCTCGCGGTCGAGCAGGCGATGGCGCGCCTGTCCAGGGGCAAGAAGGTCGAGCGCAAGAAGTCGAGCGGTATCGCCACGCTGCCGGGGAAGCTCGTCGACTGCGCTTCAGGGGATGTATCGAGGAATGAATTGTTCCTCGTCGAGGGCGATTCCGCGGGCGGCTCGGCGAAGGAGGCGCGCGACAAGGACACGCAGGCGATCCTGCCGCTGCGCGGCAAGGTGCTCAACACCATGTCGAAGGACAGCCGCACGGTGCTCGCCAACAAGGAGCTGCAGGCCATCGCCACCGCCATCGGCGTCGACCCGCACTCGGCCGACGCCGAGGTGAACCTGTCGGGGCTGCGCTACGGCAAGGTGGTGGTGATGACCGACGCCGACGTCGACGGCGGCCACATCCAGGCGCTGCTGCTCACCTTCTTCTTCATGCACGCGCCCAGGCTGGTCGAGCGCGGCCACCTCTACGTCGCCATGCCGCCGCTCTACAAGATCGAGGTCCCCGGCCAGGGCAAGGGCAAGCCCGCGCGGCGCGTCTACTGCCTGGACGACGACGAGCTGGAAGAGGCGCTCGCCACCCTGAAGAAGGAAAAGGTGAAGGAAGGCAGCTGGGAGATCTCGCGCTTCAAGGGCCTGGGCGAGATGAGCCCCGAGCAGCTGTGGGAAACCACCATGAACCCCGATACCCGGCGCCTGATCCGCATGCAGCTCGACCCGAAAGAGATCAAGAAGATCCGCAAGACCTTCGAGCTGCTGATGGACGCCGGCGAGGCCGAGGGCCGGCGCGACTGGATGCGCGAGCACTGGAAGACCGTGGAGGCCGACGTTTAGAGGGCAGAACCGAAATCAGGGACAGACCCCAATTTCCACCATGAAAAAGAAAGCCAAGCCGTTCTGGGAGCGCGCCTACAAGGGGCACGCGTACTGGTCGGGCAAGACCAAGCTGGGCAAGGTGACATTGCTTGGCAAGGACCGTTACGGCTGGGAAGCCGGCGGCCGTGCCGGTCAATCCGAAAACCTCGAGAAGGCGAAGGCTGCGGTCGAGCTGGCGGTGTACCACGCCGACCGGCAGTTCGACCTTTTTCAAAGAGCTGAATGAGGAATAAACAGGGTACGTCCCCATTTAACGGAGTAAATGGGGTACGTCCCCATTTCTTGAAAGCTGCAGATGGATGACACCCAGACACTAGACCTTTTCTCTCCGGACGGCGGCGACGACGCCGCGCCGATCGAGCAGCACGCCTCGCAGGCCTACCTCGGCTACGCGGTGTCGACCGTCAAGTCGCGCGCCCTGCCCGAGATCGCCGACGGGCTGAAACCCGTGCAGAGGCGGATCCTGTACGCGATGGGCGATACGCCCGGCGGGGCGCAGTCGTTCTCCAAGTGCGCGCGCTACGTCGGCGAGGTACTGGGTAAGTACCACCCGCACGGCGATAGCTCGACCTACGAGGCGCTGGTGCACCTCGCGCAGCCGTTCTCGATGCGCTATCCGCTGATCGACGGCCAGGGAAACTTCGGCTCGCGCGACGGCGATGCCCCCGCCGCCTACCGCTACACCGAAGCCAGGCTGTCTCGCTTTTCAGAATTGCTATTGAGCGAGATCGGGGAGGGCACCGTCGATTTCATCAAGAACTACGATGGGAAATTCGACGAGCCGGTCCTGCTGCCCGCGAGGCTGCCCTTCGGATTGCTGAACGGAAGCTTCGGCATTCCGGTCGGCTTCTCCACACGCATCCCCTCGCACAACCTGAAGGAAGTGGCCGCCGCGGCAGCGCATGTCATCCGGCATCCGCGCGCCAAGGTCGAGGACGTGCTGGAGCTCCTGCCCGGGCCCGATTTCCCGGGCGGCGGCCAGATCATCTCGCCGCCGGCCGAGATCCGTCAGGCGTACGAGACCGGCCGCGGCTCGCTGGTGCTCAAGTGCCGCTGGGAGACCGAGCAGCTCGCGCGCGGCCAGTGGCGCGTCGTGGTCACCGAGCTGCCGCACGGCGTGTCGGTGAAGCAGGTGATGGAGGAGATCGAGGCGCTCGCCAACCCGAGGCCGGGCCTGGGCAAGAAGGAGGTGACCCAGGAGCAGAAGCGCATGAAGCAGTTCATCCTCGACCAGATCGACCAGGGCGGGGTGCGCGACGAGAGCGACCGCAAGTCGAAGCTGCGCCTGGTGATCGAGCCGAGGAGCTCGCGCCAGAGCCCCGAGGAGCTGATGGCCGCGCTGCTGGTGCACACCTCGCTCGAGACGCGCTACGCCATCAACCTCACCTGGCTGGGCCTGGACGGCCTGCCCGAGACCAAGGGCATCCTCGAGGTGCTGCGCGAGTGGGGCGAATTCCGCGTCGCGACGGTGCGCCGGCGCACGCAGTTCCGCCTGGCGCGCGTGCAGGAGCGCCACGAGATCGTCATGGGGCGCCTGCTCGCCTACGCGAAGATCGACGACATCATCAAGCTGATCCGCGCCAGCGAAGATCAGGGTGAAGCCAAGGAAAAGCTGAAAGCCAAGTACAAATTCTCGGAAAGGCAGGCCGAGGACATCGTCAATCTGCGCCTGGGCCAGCTCACCAAGCTCGACGGCATCAAGCTCAACGAGGAGCGCAAGGCCCTCGAATCCCAAAGGAAGGAATTGAAAAGCCTGCTGGACGACGACAAGGAGCTGAAAAAGCTCGTGGTCTCCGAGCTGCAGGACGACGCGAAGAAGTACGGCGACGCCCGCCGCACCCTGATCAAGCCCGAGGAGCGTGCCCAGGTCGAGCGCACCGTGGTGCAGGAGCCGATCACCGTGATCCTGTCGCAGAAGGGCTGGATCCGCGGCCGCACGGGTCACGGACTGGATTTGACAGGTTTGGGATTCAAAGACGGGGATGCATTGCTGCAGACCCTGGAGTGCAAGACCACCGACCCGGTGATCGTGCTCGCCGCCTCGGGCAAGAGCTTCACGCTCGACGCCGCCGCGATCCCCACCGGGCGCGGCGACGGCACGCCGGTCAACACCCTGGTCAACTCGGGCTCCGACGACATCGTCTGGATGCGCTCGGGCGACCTCGGCCAGAAGCTGCTCATGAACAGCTCCGCCGGCCTGGGCTTCGTGTGCAAGCTCGGCGACCTCGTCACCAAGACGCGGCAGGGCAAGGATTTCATGAAGGTCGAGCAGGGCGCCCGCGCCCAGCCGCCTGCCCTGGTTTCAAGTGAGCTGATTGCAGTACTCTCTTCGGATGCCCGGCTGCTCGTCTTTGCCCTCGACGAAGTGCCCGAGCGGCCCAACGGCGGCGTCGGCGTGCAGCTGCTCGCGCTGCCCGAAAAGACCACGCTCGCCGGCGTGGTCACCACCGACGGCAAATCCCTGGTCGTGTCCGGATTCAGGCGCACGCGCAAGGTCGAGACCCTGAACCAGAAGCAGATCGCCGAGCACCTGGGCAAGCGCGCGCAGCGCGGCAAGCTTCCCGACGTGGGCTTCAAGCCCGACCGCCTGGGCGAGTAGTGATCGCCGAAAAAGGGGTCAGAACAATTTTTAGTTTTGCCGCCGTCATCGGCGGAAAAATTGTTCTGACCCCTTTTTCTCTAGCTGAGGGTCTGGCGGACCCAGTCGAGGACGATGGCCAGGCGCGGCGGCAGCAGCTCCTCGGCCTCGTCGAAGCTCACCCAGCGCCACTCGTGGTGCTCGGCGCGGCCGAGCTCGGGCGAGATCGGCAGCTTGACCGCGGTCTCCCCGGTCTCGGCGAGGAAGTAGCGCGCGACCTTGCCGCCGGCGTAGGCGAGGGTGTCCTTGTGGGCGTCGCCGAACGGGAAGTCGAGCTCGGTGAGGCCGGTTTCTTCCGTGCACTCGCGCTTCGCCGCCTCGAGCTCGGTCTCGCCGGGCTCGAGCATGCCCTTGGGGAAGTCCCAGTTCTTGTACGCGCGCAGCACGAGCAGGCGCACGCCCCGGTCGGTGCGGCGAAACACCACGGCGCCAGCGGCAAATTTCCGGGGGCTCATTGCACGAGCTCTTAAGGGTAACGCGTCCGGTTTGGCCCGTGGGCGGCATCCTGCTCGCGACCATTCTTGCCGTGACGCTGGTCCCCCGGCTGCCGGAAGGATACGAAGGCCTGCGCACCGCGGGCCCGTATGCCGTTCTGCTGACCGGGCTGGGCATGGCCGTGTGGTTCAACCGCGGCCGCAGCTTCGTGCTGCTCGCCTCGCTGCTGCTCGGCTGGGTGGTGTTCCACAACCTTCCCGGCAAGCCGGTCTTCATCGCGATCACGCTGCTGGTGCCGCTTAACGCCCTGGTTGCCTTCGTCGCGCGCGAGCGCGGCGCGCGCTACGGCATGGCGTTCCGCTGGCTGATCCTGTTCGCCGCCGAGGTGCTCCTGCTCATCTGGCTCGACAGCACCTCGGTTGCAGGGCAGGAGCCCGCGCACTGGGCGCTGCGCTCGCCGCCGGTGCCGCTGGTCGGGCGCGTGATGTTCGCCGCGG
>DASUUN010000375.1:0-5353 GCA_036374055.1 Burkholderiales bacterium | reverse complement strand
CCGGCAAACGGACGCTGCGCTGGGGCAAGGGCTACGCCTGGAACCCGATCGGCTTTGTCGAGCGGCCCAAGGACCCGAACGACCCGCAGCTTGCCCGCGAGGGCTTCGTGATGGCGAACGCCGACTGGATCTCGAGCCCGGACGGCGATCTGCAGACCATTGCCTTCACGCCCGTCCTTCTCCCCGTGAGCGGCGACCTGAACCGCGACTTCGGCAGCAGCGGGCATCTGAACCCGGCGGCCAAGCTGTATCTGCTCTACCGGGACACCGACATCGACTTCGCGTGGCAAGGCAGGGGCAGCCGCCCGGCCCGCCATGGCTTCGATTTTTCCCGCAATCTATCCTCCAATTTCGAGATCCACGGGGAATGGGCGCGCATCCGGGAGTTCTCACGGCCGGTCACCGACAGCGCCGGCCGCGTCACGACCGAGACCGCGGACGCCACCAGCTATCTGCTAGGCGCACGCTATCTCACGGCGGCGGATACGACCTACATCGTCGAGTATTACCGCAACGGGACGGGCTACTCCGAGGACGAAGCGCGGCAGTTCTACCAGCTCGTGGACAATGCGTTCTCGACCGCAAACGACACGCTCGTGCAAAGAGCGCTTTCGCTGGCGCACGGCAGCTACGGCCGGCCCAATGCCGGCACGGACTACCTGTATTTCCGCGCGCAGCAGAAGGATGCCTTCAGCATCGTGTACTTCCAGACCGCGCTGACGATGATGACGAACCTGCAGGACGGCAGCTATCAGCTCACGCCCGAGCTGCTGTACGCCGGGTTCAAGAACCTCGAGCTGCGCGCCCGGCTCCTCCTGCTACAGGGCGGCAGCGGCACCGATTTCGGCGAAAAGCAGGCGTCGAACAGGCTGGAGGTCTACGCCCGGCTCCATTTTTGATGCGAAATAGCGCCGCCTTCATGCCTTGAGCTTCACCGGGCCGCCGATCGCACGCCATGCGAAGTGGCCGCCTTTCATATACTTCGCGTCGAAGCCCTGCTCCCGGAGTGCGACGGCTGTCTGGCAGCCGATGTGGAAGCCGTAGACGCAGTACACGACCACCGGCTCGCTCTTCGACAGTTCCCCGGCCCACTCCTTCACGCGCTCCGGATCGCGCCAGGTGGCGCCCTCGATGATGTCCTGGGTGCGCGAGACGTAGTGCCTGGGCCGGGCGTCGATGAACTGCAGCTTCTGCCCGGCGTCGATCATGGCCTTCACCTCCTCCGCCGCTACGCCCGGCACATCGCCGAACTCCTTCTGCTCGAGCGGCCGCAGAGGCTCCACCTTCGCCGCGTCCTCGTAGCGCGCCGCGATGCCCTTCCAGTCGATGTTGCGCAGGAAGGCGTCCACGTAGGCGCCCGCGTTCGCGCCGAAGTCCATATGAAAGGCGTGCTCGTACATGTCGAGCGCGAGGATCGGCACCCCGCCTGCGACGTTCTGGCTGTGGTCGGCGGCGTACTGGTTGACGAGGCGCCGCTCGCGCGGCACGTAGGTGAGGAGCACCCAGCCCGAGCCGCCGCCGAGCGCTTTCCCCATCGCCGCGAACTCCGCCTGCCAGCGATCGGCCGAGCCGAAGTCACGCGCCAGGATCTCCGTGAAGGCGCCGAGCGCGCGCCCGTCCCCGCCGAGGCTGGCGAAGTAGAGTTCGTGGAGGGTCACGGAGTTCAGCGCGACCAGCTCCTCGCGCTTGAGCCCGTTCAGGACGAAGCCCGGCAGCTTGGGGAAGTCGGCCGCCTCAAGCTGCGCCGTGATGGCGTTGAGCCGCCGCAGGGCGCCGCCGTAGTTGCTCTCGTAGTGGCTCTCGATCAGCTTCGGCGAGAGGCCCTGCAGCAGCCAGGGACGGCAGTGAAGCGGCTTCAGGCAATAGCGCATAGCGGATTTCCCTCCAGGTCAAATGAAGCGCGCGCGCGCGAGGATGCCGAGAATCCCGCCGCCGAGGGCGGCAGGAACAACGGGCAGCCGCCCCAGGAGCAGTCCGGCGATCGTGATGGCGAACAGCATGCCGGTAAACGCATCCGGGGCGGCGGTCGGCGCGAGGTGGATGACGGTAAGCCCGATCGCGCCCACCACGGCGGGGCTGACGCCGCGCATGGCGGCACGCACCCACATCAGGGCGCGCCAGCGTTCGAGCCAAGGCAGGATCGACATCAGCAGCACGAAGGACGGGAGGAAGATGGCGCCCGCGGCCACCGCGGCGCCGGCGACGCCGGCGACCTTGTAGCCGACGAACGCAGCGAGCATGATCACCGGGCCCGGGGTCACCTGCCCGATCGCCAGCCCCTCGAGAAACTCCTCGGCCGAGATCCAGTGCAGCTGGTTGACGACCTGGTCCTGGATGAAGGCGATGATGGTGAGGCCGCCGCCGAAGGTCAGCGCACCGACTTTGAAGAAGAACACGCCGATGTCCCACAGGCCGTCGGATGCCGGGGCCGGGCCAGCCGACAGGCCGCCGAGCGAGGAGGCGACGAAGTGCTCCGCGGCCAGGAGGGCAACCACGACGGCGCCGGACGCCAGGCCGGCGCGCAGCGAATGGTGCACCGCCACGCCGATGCAGCCAGCGAGGAGTAACGTTCCGGCCGGGCCGATCGGCGACAGCACAAGCGCCGCGATCGCCGCGAAGGCGATGACGATCGAGAAGCGATCCTTGATGGCATTGCGGCCGAGTCGCCAGACCGCGACCGCGAAGACCCCCAGGACCACCGGCCCGAGGCCATAGAACGCATCGCTCATGAACGGCAACGCGCCATAGGCCGAATGCAGGGCCGTCAGCGCGAGCATGATCGCGAAGGCCGGCAGCACGAAGCCCAGGCCCGCCAGCACCCCGCCCGACATGCCGGCGCGCTGGTAGCCGGTGAAGACGCACATCTGCAGGGCCGTGGCGCCGGGGAGCGCTTGCACCAGGGCGAGACCCTCGACGAAGCGCTCCTTTGAGAGCCAGCGCCGCCGTTCCTGCACCTCGGCCTGGATCAGGCCCCAGATCGCGGCAACGCCGAAGCCGAGCGCTCCGATCTTCAGGAATACCAGAAAGACTTCGAGGCGCGTTCCGATTCTCATAAGCACTCCTCCCGCATGGGACCGGAGCAGCCTTGAGACGGAAGCGCCCTGACTACCGGGTGTCTGCGAAGGACCCGGCCGGGGGTGGTCCCCGCCTGGACCCCACGGTAGGACGCCGCGCCTGCCGCGTCAATGATCCTTTGTATTTTTCGTCACTTTTCTGTGATATATATTACGAAGATTGAGCGACCTCGCCGCCCTGGTCCTGAGCCTGCCTGCGCGCAACTCCACGCTGCGGATGCGCTTATGGCGGGCGCTGAAGCAGACGGGGTGCGGCATCCTGCGCGACGGCGTGTACCTCCTTCCCTCCGGCGCGGCCAACGACGAGGCGCTCGCGCGGTTGGAATCGGAGATCCGTGCCGCTGGCGGCTTCGCCATGACGCTCGAACTCAAGGCCAAGACCGCCGCCCAGCTCACCGACCTGCGCAAGCGCTTCGACCGCAGCGGCGATTACGGCGCGCTGGTGCGCAGGATCGGGCTCGCAAAGGCCTCGCTCGCCCGGCTCGGATCCCGGCGCGCGCAGACCGAAATCCGCCGGCTCGAGCATGCGCTGCAGAAGCTCGCCGCCATCGATTTCTACCCGGGCGAGGCCAAGGCGCAGGCCGCGACCGCCCTCGCCGACCTCAATGCCGCCTATCGCGCAGCCTACGCCGGCGGCGAGCCTCGCTTCTCCCGGCGCAGGCCGCGGCAGGTCGATGCCGCGCGCTATCGCAAGCGCATCTGGGCGACGCGCAAGGAGCCCTGGGTTGACCGCCTTGCCAGCGCCTGGCTGATCAAGCGCTTCATCGACCGCGACGCCCGCTTCGCCTGGATCGCCCGCCCGAGCGAATGTCCGGCGAAGGCGGTGGGCTTCGATTTCGACGGCGCCGAGTTCACGCATGTCGGGAACCACGTCACCTTCGAAGTCCTGCTCTCGAGCTTCGGCCTGGAGAGCGACCCGGCACTCGCCGCTATCGGGAGCGCCGTGCACTTCCTCGACGCCGGCGGAATCCCGGTCCCCGACGCCAAGGGGCTGGAAACGATGCTCAAGGGGGCGCGCGAGAAGTCACGCAGCGACGACGCCCTGCTCGCAGAGTCCATGCGGACTTTCGATCTTCTCTATTCCGCCTACAGCATCAACCGACCGGCTTCGTCGTGACCATTTGTCGGTTCTGCGCCGCGCTCAGCGGCGGCGCGGGCTGCCGGCGGCGTACGCGGGAATCTGGAACTGCCGCCGGTACCCCGCGGGCGACACGCCGGTAATGCGCTTGAAGAGGCGCCGGAAAAAAGCGGGATCCTCGTAGCCCACCCGCCAGCCGATCTCGTCCACCGGGGCGCGCGTGCGCTCGAGGCGTCGCTTCGCGTCCGCAACGCGTAGCTGCTGCACGTAGGAGAGCGGCGCGAGTCCGGTCGCTTCGGTGAACCTGCGCTTGAAGGTGCGCTCGGCCACCCCTGAGCGGCGCACCACCTCCTCCACCGGGCTGCCGACCGAGAAGTGCTTCTCCAGCCAGTCCTGCGCGGCGAGCACCGCGGCGTCGCCGTGGTCGCGCCGCCCCTCGAACACGATGTAGGGGCCTAGCCCGTCGCGGTGCCATTGCAGCGCGAAGAACCGCGCCACGGCCTGCGCGGCGGTGGGGCCGACGTGGCGCGCGATCAGGTAGAGAACGAGGTCGTGCCACGACATGGAGGCGCCGGAGGTGACGAGCTCGCTGCGCTCCCCGGCGGCCACCAGCGTGCGCTCGGGAAAGAGGCGCACCTCGGGAAACACGGCGCGGAACGCGCTCGCGTAGCTCCAGTGGATGGTCGCGTCGCGGCCGTCGAAGAGCCCCGTCTCCGCGAGCAGGAACACCCCCGAGCACGCCGAGCAAAGGAGCGCGTCGCGCCGGTGCACCTGAGCGAGCCACTCGACCAGCGCGCGATAGCGGCCCCGCGCCCAGGCGCCATCGCGCAGCACGACCGACGGCACGATGACGATGTCGGTCTTGCCTGCGTCGGCGATGCCGCGATGCGCCTGTGCGGTCAGGCCGCCGGCGAGCCGCACGGGCCCGGCCTCCGCAGCGACGATCTGCACGCGAAACGGCGGCGACGCCGGGATCGAATCGTCGACGCCGGCCAGCATCTCGAAGGAGCTCAGCACGTCGTAGAGCCCGTGCAGGGTCGAGATCGAAACCTCGGGAATGGCGATCAGGCTGACCTGCAGCGGTGGCATGAATGAACCGATATTGTCACGTTACGCTCTCAACGGCGTGGCACGGCACGGGCAATCTGGCGGGACCTTAACTGATGAAGGCTCCGCCGTGAACATCGACCCGCAAAAGCTC
>DASUUN010000374.1:0-16609 GCA_036374055.1 Burkholderiales bacterium | reverse complement strand
CAGGCGAAGATCAAGAACGTGATCGCCGACATGTCGGGGGTTTCCGCCGCGATGTACGGCTACCAGGACCGCTATCGCGCGCTGCCGGGCGACGACAAGGCGGCAAACCGCTGGAGCTCGGCAGATCCCGGCGACGGAGACGGGATTATCAGCGGCCCATACCTGTCCACGACCGCGAATGACGAGTCGCGGGAATTCTGGCGCCACCTTCGCCTCTCGGGCTTCGTGGCCGGCGCCAACGACGACCAGCCGTTCAACGCGGTCTCGGGCAAGATGGGCGTTCAAACGGGTAATGGGCCGGCAGCGGGAGTCGCTCCTACGGGTGTCCTGGCCACGGCCTCGGGCTCGCCGCCGACCGCCCCGGTCACCTCGCTCATCATGTGCTCGGCAAACCTGCCTGACAAGATCGCGGTCTCGGTCGATGCCCAGATGGACGACGGCGTCGGCACCACAGGCAATGTGCGCGGGTTCAAACAGACCGCGCCGAATCCCGCCACCATCGCTGCGACCGCCGAGGCCTACGCTGAAGACGGCGTCAGCACCTACGTAGTGTGCCGCCAGATGTAAGCAGGCACGCCCTGCGAGCAAGAGCCGGCCTGCGGGCCGGCTTTTTTTTGGCCTATACTGCCCGCGCGATGATCAGGGCAGCCCCGAAGCCGGCAGGTAGCGGCCGGCAGAACCACGGCCAGAGCGCTCTCGAGCTGGCGCGGCGGGTGCTGCTGATCGAGGCCGAGGCGGTGCACGCGCTGGTCGAGCGCCTGGACGAGCGCTTCCTCGCCGCGCTGGCGCTGATCCTGGAGCGGCGCGGCCGGGTCGTGGTAAGCGGCATCGGCAAGTCGGGCCACATCGCGCGCAAGATCGCCTCGACGCTGTCCTCCACCGGCACCCCGGCGTACTTCCTGCACCCCGCGGAAGCCAACCACGGCGACCTGGGCATGATCGAGTCGGGCGACGTGTTCATCGCGCTTTCGCACTCGGGCGAAAGCGAGGAGCTGCTCAACATCGTCCCGCAGGTCAAGCGCCGCGGGGCCAAGCTGATCGCCATCACCGGCCGCAGCGACTCGGCGCTGGCGCGCGAATGCGACGTGCTGCTCGACGCGGGAGTCGCCCAGGAGGCCTGCCCGCACAACCTCGCGCCCACCGCCAGCACCACCGCCGCGCTCGCGCTGGGCGACGCGCTCGCCGTGGCGCTGCTCGACGCGCGCGGCTTCTCCGCCGACGACTTCGCGCGCTCGCATCCCGGCGGCTCGCTCGGCCGGCGCCTGCTCACGCACGTGGCCGATGTCATGCGCAAGGGCGCCGACATGCCCGCGGTGCGCGACAGCGCGACCTTCAAGCAGGCAGTGCTGGAGATGTCCCGCGGGCGCTTGGGAATGACCGCGGTGCTCGGCGCCGAAGGCGAGGTGCTGGGCATCTTCACCGACGGCGACCTGCGCCGCGCGCTAGACAAGGTGCTCGACTTCGAGGCGACGCGGGTGAGCGAAGTGATGACCGCCGGGCCGCGCACCATCCGGCCAGAGGCGCTCGCGGTCGAGGCGGTCCAGCTGATGGAGCGCCACAAGGTGAACCAGCTGTTGGTGGTCGACGAGCGCGGCCGCCTGGTCGGCGCGCTCAACATGCACGACCTGTTCCGCGCCAAAGTCCTGTAGCCGCCGCATGGAATCCTCCGTCCCCGACGCGCTGGAACGGGCGCGGCGCGTCCGGCTCATGATTTTCGACGTCGACGGCGTGCTCACCGACGGCCGGCTTTGGTACGGACCCTCCGGCGAGGAGCTGAAGGTGTTCCACGCGTTCGACGGCCACGGCCTGAAGATGCTCGCCGGCAGCGGCGTGGCCTGCGCGCTGCTTTCCGGGCGCCGCTCGGCCGCGGTGGCCGCGCGCGCCGCCGAGCTCGGCATACAGCACGTGCTGCAGGGAATCGACGAAAAGCACAAAGAATTTGGAATACTGCTGAAGCAGCTGCGTTTGTCCCCCGAGGAAACCGGCTATATGGGCGACGAGCTCGTGGACCTGCCGGTGCTCACGCGCTGCGGCTTCGCCTGCGCGCCGCGCGAGGCGCCGCAGGCGGTGCGCAGCCGCGTGCACTACGTTCCCTCGGCGCGCGCCGGGCGGGGCGCGGCGCGCGAGGTGTGCGAGTTCGTGATGCGCGCGCAGGGACGCCTGGAAGAGGTGCTGCAGGGCTACCTCGCATGAGGCTCACCACCACGCGCCTGTTCCCGCTCGCGCTCATGCTGGCGCTCGCGCTGCTCACGTTCTACCTGGAGCGCACGGTGCGCGACGAGGAGGCGCCGCCGGCGCCCCGCCGCCACGACCCCGACTACATCGTCAGCAAGTTCACCACCACCACCTACAACCGCGAGGGCCAGCCGCTGTCGGTGCTCTCGGCCGACAAGATGGTGCACTACCCCGACGACGATTCGACCGAGCTGCTCGCGCCGCGCGTCGAGCAGACCAAGCCCGACGAGCCGCGCATTACCGTGACCGCCGAGCGGGGCGCGCTTTCGGGCGACGGCCAGGAGATCTTCCTCTACGACAACGTGGTGCTGCTGCGCGAGGCGACCGAGGCGCAGCCCGCGGCGCGCATGACCACCAGCTTCCTGCACGTGGTGCGCGACCGCTCGCTGGTGCGCACCGACCGCGAGGTGATGCTGGTGGAGGACAACCGCTCCCTCACCGGCCGCGGCATGGAGTACAACAGCGACTCGCGGCAGTTCCAGCTGCACTCGGACGTGGTCGGCCGCTTTGAGCCCAAGCTGATTCAATGAGAAGAATCCTCATCACCCTGGCGTTGGCGTTGCCGCTGGCCGCTCAGGCCGAGAAGGCCGACAAGGACAAGCCGACCCAGATCGAGGCCAATCGCATGAGCGCGGACGACACGCGCCGCGTAAACGTGTTCGAGGGCAACGTGGTCCTCACCAAGGGCACCCTCGCGGTGCACGCCGACCGCATCGTGGTGCGCCAGGACGCCGAAGGCTTCCAGCACACCACCGCCACCGGCTCGCCGGTGCGCTTCAAGCAGCGCATGGATCCCAAGGAGGGCGAGAAGGAGGCGCGCTGGCTCGACGGCGAGGCGCGGCGCATCGAGATCAACGACCGCGAGCAGAAGGTGGAGCTGTTCGACGCCGCGCGCGTCAACCGCGGCGGCGACGAGGTGACCGGCGACTACATCTTCGTCGACCAGGCCTCCGATTTCTTCTCGGTGAGCTCGGGCAAGGGCGAGGCCGGCGGCAGGGTGAAGGCCGTGATCCAGCCCAAGTCGGCGCCCGCCGCCGGGAAGAAATGAGCCAGCTGCGCGCGCAGAGCCTGCGCAAGCGCTACAAGTCGCGCACCGTGGTGCAGGACGTGTCGCTGGAAGTGTCGAGCGGCGAGGTGGTCGGGCTGCTCGGCCCGAACGGCGCCGGCAAGACCACCTGCTTCTACATGATCGTCGGCCTGGTGCCGGTGGACGCCGGCGCCATCCACCTCGACGGCGCCGAGCTCACCCATCTGCCGATCCATCGCCGCGCGCGCCTGGGCATCTCGTACCTGCCGCAGGAGAACTCGGTGTTCCGCCGGCTGTCGGTGGAGGAGAACGTGCAGGCGATCCTCGAGCTGCAGGGCCTGCAGCCGCCCGACATCGAGGCGCGCCTGGTGGAGATCCTGAAGGACCTGAACATCGCGCACCTGCGCAAGCACGCCGCGCTGTCGCTGTCCGGCGGCGAGCGCCGGCGCCTGGAGATCGCGCGCGCGCTGGGCACGCGCCCGGCGTTCATCCTGCTCGACGAGCCGTTCGCCGGCGTCGACCCGATCGCGGTCCTCGACATCCAGCGCATCATAAGGTTCCTCAAGGAGCGCGGTATCGGCGTGCTCATAACAGACCATAACGTGCGGGAAACGCTGGGAATCTGCGACCGCGCCTACATCATCAACGAGGGGGCGGTGCTCGCTTCGGGCCATCCCGAGGAGATTGTCTATAATGACAGCGTGCGCCGAGTATATCTGGGCGAGAATTTCCGAATGTAGTTGAATTTCCAAATGTAGCTAACGGTAGCGCCGTTGTACCGATGAAGCCGTCGCTTCAGTTCCGACTATCCCAGCATCTGACGTTGACGCCGCAGCTTCAGCAGTCGATCCGGCTGCTGCAGCTGTCGACGGTCGAGCTGAACCAGGAGATCGACCGCATCCTGATGGAGAACCCGGCGCTCGAGCGCGAGGACCACGAGGGCGGCGGCGGCGATCATGATGCGGCGCCCGCCCCCGCTTCGAGCACCCAAAGCCCTTCGACCGAGGCCGCGCCCGCCGACACCGACTGGTCCGCGGACATCGCGGCCAGCTGGAAGGGCGCGGGCGGCGACGAGGACGACGACGGCGACCGCAACTTCGGCACCCCCGACACGCCCACGCTGCGCGAGCACCTGCTGTCGCAGCTCACGCTCACGAATCTTGACGAGCGCGACCGGGCGTTCGTCATGGTGCTGATCGACGCGCTCGACGAAGATGGCTACCTGACGCAACCGCTCGAGGAGATCGCCGCGCTGCTGCCCGCGGAAGCCGAAGCCGGAGTGGACGAGCTGGCCATCGCGCTGCAGCACCTGCAGCACTTCGAGCCGGCCGGCGTCGGCGCCCGCTCGCCGGGGGAATGCCTCTGCCTCCAATTGAAGACGTTGCCGGATGACCCGGTGCGCCGGCTCGCGCTCGACATTGCCGACAAGCATCTGGAGCTGCTCGCGAGCCGCGACTACACGCGGCTGAAGAGCGCGACCGGCGCCGACGAAGAGGCGCTGCGCGGCGCGCAGCGCCTGATCCAGGCGCTCAACCCGCGCCCCGGCGCGGCCTTCGCCAAGCTCGAGGCGCGCTACGTGACCCCCGACGTCATCGTGCGCAAGAGCCGCAACGTGTGGCGCGCGACGCTCAACCCCGACGCCATGCCGCGCCTGCGCATCAACCGCCTGTACGCCGAGCTCGCGACCGGCGCGCGCAACGGCGGCCCGGGCATCGCGTCGCAGCTGCAGGAGGCGCGCTGGCTGATCAAGAACGTGCAGCAGCGCTTCGACACCATCCTGCGCGTGTCGCAGGCGATCGTCGACCGCCAGCGCCACTTCCTGGAGCACGGCGAAGTCGCGATGCGCCCCCTGGTGCTGCGGGAGATCGCGCAGGTGCTCGGCCTGCACGAAAGCACCATCTCGCGCGTCACCACGCAGAAGTTCATGGCCACGCCGCGCGGCACCTTCGAGCTCAAGTACTTCTTCGGCAGCCATGTCGCCACCGAGGCCGGCGGCGCCGCCTCGTCCACCGCGATCCGCGCGCTCATCAAGCAGCTGGTGACCGCCGAGGACCCCAAGGCGCCGCTGTCCGACGCGCGCATTTCGCAGATCCTCGGCGAGCAGGGCATCGTGGTGGCGCGCCGCACGATTGCGAAATATCGCGAGTCGCTGCAGATTCCTCCCGTCAACCAGCGCAAGGCCCTGTAAGGAGAGCGCATGAACCTGAACGTGAGCGGCCATCACCTCGAAGTGACTCCGGCCATCCGCACATACGTGCAGTCCAAGCTGGAGCGCATCGCGCGGCACTTCGACCATGTGATCGACGCGCACGTCATCCTCACCGTGGACAAGCTGCGGCAGAAGGCCGAAGCGACGCTGCACGTGCGCGGCAAGGACCTGCACTGCGAGAGCGAGGAGCTCGACCTGTACGCGGCCATCGACCTGCTCGCCGACAAGCTCGACCGGCAGGTGCTGCGCTACAAGGATAAGCTCATCGATAAGCGGCTATAATCCCGCGCCCGCGCAATGAGCCTCGTCGCCAAGCTGCTGTCCCCGGAGAACGTCGTCATCGACCTGCAGGTGTCGAGCAAGAAGCGCTTGTTCGAGCAGGTCGGCCTGCTGTTCGAGAACCAGCACGCGCTGGCGCGCAGCCTCGTGTTCGACAGCCTGTTTGCCCGCGAGCGGCTGGGCTCCACCGGCCTCGGGCAGGGCGTCGCCATCCCCCACGGGCGCATCAAGGGCCTCAAGGAGGCGCTCGGCGCGTTCATCCGCCTCGCGCAGCCGGTGCCCTTCGACGCGCCCGACGGCAATGCCGTGACCCTGGTGTTCGTCCTGCTGGTTCCGGAGAAGGCGACCGAGAAGCACCTGCAGATCCTGTCGGAGCTCGCGCAGATGTTCAGCGACAAGGCGCTGCGCGAAGCGATGAGCCGGGCGGCCGATGCCGCCGCCCTGCACGAGCTGATCAGCACATGGCAGCCGGATGCTGCAGGTCAACGTCGCGCGGCTGCATGACGACAACCGCGAGGCGCTGTCGCTCGCCTGGATAGCAGGCCGCGAGGGCGGCACTGCCGTGCGCCGTGAAGCGGCGCAGGCCGCTTCCCTCATCGGCCACCTCAACCTCACCCACCCCAACAGCATCCAGGTCATCGGCGCCTACGAAGCCGGCACGGTCGCCGACCACGTCGAGCGGCTGTTCCGGGCCGCGCCCGCCGCGGTGATCGTCGCCGACGGCGTGGCCGCGCCGCAGGCGCTGGTCGACGTCGCGGCACGCACCCATACCCCGCTGCTCGCCTCGCCGCTGCCGGCGCCGCGGGTGATCGAAGTGCTGGCGCGCTACCTCGCCAAGGCGCTCGCCGAGAGCACCGAGCGCCACGGCGTGTTCATGGATGTCCTCGGCCTCGGGGTGCTGATCACCGGCGAGTCGGGCGTGGGCAAGAGCGAGCTCGGCCTGGAGCTCATCAGCCGCGGCCACGGCCTGGTGGCCGACGACGTGGTCGAGATCTCGCGCATCGCGGTCGACACGCTCGAGGGCCGCTGCCCGCCCATGCTGAAGGACTTCCTCGAGGTGCGCGGCCTCGGCCTGCTCAACATCCGCACCATCTTCGGCGAGACCGCGGTGCGCCGCAAGCTCAAGCTGCGGCTGATCGCGCACCTGCAGCGGCCGCTGCCCGGCGGTCGCGATCCGACCGAGCGGCTGCCACTCGCCGCGCTGTCGGAGCAGATCCTGGGCGTCACGGTGGCCAAGGTGATCATCCCGGTCGCCGCCGGCCGCAACCTCGCCGTGCTGGTCGAGGCGGCGGTGCGCAACCAGATCCTCAAGCTGCGCGGCATCGACTCGATGGCCGAATTCATGGCGCGCCAGCAGCGCGAGATCGAGAACGACTTCGACGAGGATTGATGCAGCTCATCGTGGTCAGCGGGCTTTCGGGATCCGGCAAGAGCATCGTGCTCGCCGTCCTGGAGGACGCCGGCTACTACTGCGTCGACAACCTGCCGGCGACGCTGCTGCTGGAGGTCGCGGATTTCCTGGCCGATGCGGGCCACGACAAGGTCGCAGTCAGCGTCGACGCGCGCAGCGCAGCGCTGCCCGCGCTGCCCGAGAACGTGGCCGAGCTGAAGGGCCGCGGCGTCGAGTGCCGCGTGATCTACCTCGAGGCGAGCAACCCCGCCCTGCTGCGGCGCTTCTCGGAGACGCGCCGGCGCCACCCTCTTACAAAACAGGGACACACTTTGCTGGAGGCGATAGAAAGCGAGCGGGCGCTGCTCGCGCGGGTCGCCGCGCTGGGGCACCGCATCGACACGAGCGAGCTGCTGCCGCGCGTGCTGCAGAACTGGATCCGCGACCTGCTCGGCATCGGCCCGGGCGCGCTCGCGCTGCTGTTCGAGTCCTTCGCCTACCGCGACGGCATCCCGCTCGACGCCGACTGGGTGCTCGACGCGCGCATGCTGCCCAACCCGCATTACGAGCCGCAGCTGCGGCCCTTCACCGGCCGCGACCGCCCGGTGATCGACTACCTCGGCCGCGACGAAGCGGTGGCGCGCTGGCTGGCCGACGTGCGCTCGCTGCTCGCGCGCTGGCTGCCGGAGATCGTGCGCGAGAACCGCAGCTCGGTGACGGTGGCGATCGGCTGCACCGGCGGCAAGCACCGCTCGGTGTACCTCGCCGAGCAGCTGGCGGATTACTTCCGCAAGGACTGGAGCGTGCTCGTGCGCCACCGCGGGCTCGCCTCGCAAGATGGCGATGGCGCATGACTGCCCGCTTCTGTTGCCCCCCTGACAAGGGGGGAGCGAACGAAGTGAGCGGGGGGTTCCGCGTTTGCCGAAAACCAACCCCCCGCTCGCCTGCCGCTGCGCGGCAGGCTCACGATCCCCTTGTCAGGGGGTGGGCGAAGCCCCGTCCATGACGGATGTTCCGCTGTTCCCTTTGAACGCCGTGCTGTTCCCCGGCGGGCGGCTGCCGCTGCGCATCTTCGAGCAGCGCTACATGGACATGGCCAAGGCCTGCCTGCGCGACGGCTCGCCGTTCGGCGTGTGCCTGATCCGCGAGGGGCGCGAGGTCGGCGCGCCGGCGACCCCGGTGGACGTCGGCTGCCTCGCGCGCATAGGCCACTGGGACATGCCGCAGCTCGGCCTGCTGCAGATCACCGCGCTCGGCGCGCAGCGTTTTCGCATCGTTGAACGCAAGGTGGAAACGAGCGGGCTGGGCCGCGCGTCGATCGAACTCCTGCCGGGCGACACGGATGCGGCGGTTCCCGAAAGCTGCGCCGGCTGCGTGCGCCTCCTCGAGCGCGTGATCGAGCAGCAGGGCGCGCTGTTCGAGCCGCCGCACCGGCTGGACTCCGCTTCCTGGGTAAGCGCGCGCCTCGCCGAGCTCCTGCCCCTGCCGCTGCCCGCGAAGCAGGAGCTGCTCGAGCTCACCGACGCCCGTGCGCGCCTCGAGCGCCTGAACGCCCTGCTCGCGCCGTCAGCCGTGTGATCAGCGTCTTGACCGGCGTCGGAATGGCTGCCTGCGCGGCGTCGGCGAGGTCCAGCCAAAGCCTGCCGGGAGCTTCGAGGCGCTGCGGCTTGGCTTTTACTTCGCGCAGAAGCGGGTGAATTCGAAGGCGGAAATGGGTGAAGCCGTGCTCCAGGGGTTCGAGCAGACTTCCCTTCGCATTCTTCTCCGCTTCCGGAAAGCACCACAGGCCGCCCCAGATGCCGGGCGCCGGGCGCTTCTCCAGCAGTACTTCGCGCCCGTGGCGCAGCACCAGCCAGGTGACTTGTTTCTGCGGTAAGGGCTTGCGGGGCCGCGGCGCGGGAAATCTTGATATCAGGTTGTGCTTTCGAGCCTTACAGTCGCCCGTTATCGGGCAAACGTCGCAGCGAGGTTTCGTGCGCGTGCAGACCGTCGCGCCGAGGTCCATCAGCGCCTGCGTGTAGGCCTCGATGTCCATCTCCGGAAGCAGCCGCTCCGCCCGCTTCCAGAGATTTTCTTCTCCTTCCAGCGCAAAACAACGCGAAAGCACGCGCTTGACGTTGCCGTCCAGGATGGCAGCGCGCTCGCCGAAGGCGAACGCGGCGATCGCGGCGGCGGTGGAGCGCCCAACGCCGGGCAGTTCCGAGATTTTTTCGCTGGTGGGAGGGAATCCCGTCTCGGCGATGATGCGGGCCGCGGCGTGCAGGTTGCGGCCGCGCGCGTAGTAGCCGAGCCCCGCCCATAGAGTGAGCACGTCGTCCTCCGAGGCGGCGGCGAGCGCGGCGGCGGTGGGGTACTTCTCCAGGAAGCGCCGGTAGTACGGGATCACCGTGGCGACCTGCGTCTGCTGGAGCATCACCTCGGACAGCCAGATGCGGTACGGATCGCGCGTGCCCTGCCAGGGCAGGCCGCGCCGACCGTGACGCGCCTGCCAGGCGATCAGGGCGCTTGCGAACTTCGACATGGACGCATTCTAATTGCCGTCATGACCACCCCCGTCGAGCGCATCCGCCACTTCCACGCCGAGCTGAGCCAGCTGCGGCGCGACATCCACGCCCATCCCGAGCTCGCGTTCCAGGAAAGCCGCACGGCTTCGCTGGTGGCCGAGCGCTTGAAGGGTTGGGGCGTCGAGGTGCATGCGGGCATCGCGCGCACCGGGGTCGTCGGCGTCATCCGCGGGAAAAAGCACGACGGGCGCGCGATTGGCCTGCGCGCCGACATGGATTGCCTGCCGATCGAGGAGCAGAACGATTTCCAGCACAGGTCGAAGAACCCGGGGCGCATGCACGCCTGCGGGCACGACGGCCACACCGCCATGCTGCTCGGCGCGGCGCGCTACCTCGCCGAGTCGCGCAACTTCGACGGTACCGCCTATCTCATCTTCCAGCCGGCCGAGGAAGGCGGCGGCGGCGGCCAGGTGATGGTGAAGGAGGGCCTGTTCGAGCGTTTTCCGGCGCACGAGGTCTACGCGGTGCACAACTATCCGGCGCTGCCCGCCGGCACGATCGCCGTGCGCCCCGGGCCGGTCATGGCGGCGACCGACGAAGTCGACATCCTGTTGCGCGGCAGAGGCGGCCATGCCGCGTTCCCGCACCTCGCGGTCGATCCCGTGGTGGCCGCGGCGCACGTCATCACCGCGCTGCAGACCGTCGCCAGCCGCAGCATCGATCCGGTCGACGCGGTGGTGGTGAGCCTGTGCTCCCTGCAGACCAGCCAGCTCGGCGCCTTCAACGCGATCCCCGACGCCGTGCGCATGCTCGGCACCGTGCGCAGCTTCAGGCCGCAGACGCGCGACCTCGCGGAGCGCCGCGTGCGCGACATCGCCGCCCGGGTCGCGGAGGCCTTCGGCGCGAGCGCCGAGGTCAGGTACGCGCGGGGCTATCCCGCCACCGTCAACAGCGACGCCGAGGCGCGCTTCGCCGCGCGCGTGGGCGAGCGCGTGTTCGGGCCGGGCAACGTGGTCACCGACTTGGACCCGGTGATGGGGGGCGAGGATTTTTCCTACCTGCTGCTCGAGCGCCCGGGGGCTTACGTGTTCCTCGGGCAGGGCGGCGGCCCGGGCGCCTGCTTTCTCCACAATCCGCGCTACGACTTCAACGACGAGGTGATCCCGCTGGGCGCGGGCTACCTTGCGGCGCTGGTGGAGGAAGCCCTGCCCCTGCGCTAGGGCATTAGAATCGACGAGTGGAAAGAAAGCAGCTTCCGGTCGAGCAGCTCGAGTTCGGCATGTACGTGGCGGAGCTCGACCGCCCGTGGACCGAGACGCCGTTCATGTTCCAGGGGTTCCACCTGAGCACCGAGCAGCAGCTCGCGACGCTGAAGAAGTTCTGCAAGCATGTTTTCGTCGACCTGGAGCGCTCCGAGAAGCAGGCGCCGCGGCCGCCCGCGGCGCAGTTCAGCATCAAAGGCAGCACCGCCTACCCGGAGAAGGTGAGCGTCGAGGTCGAGTTCCGCCAGGCCAGCACCGACTACGCCCGCACCCTCAGCTCGGTGGGCGAGCTGATCAAGCCGGCTGCGCGGCAGGGAGGCGTGCTCGACGCGAAGGAGGTCAAGGAATCCGTCAGCCGCCTGGCCGACAGCGTGGTGCGCAATCCCGATGCCATGCTGCTGGTCACGCGGCTGCGCGAAAAAAGCGCCGAGGCGCACGCGCGCGCCCTGCAGGTGTCGATCTACCTCCTGGTTTTCGCCCGCTTCCTGCAGCTTCCGCGCGACGACCTGGAGCTGCTCGGCCTGCTCGGCCTGCTGCAGGACATCGGCAAGACGCGGCTGCCGCCGGAGCTGATGGAGAAGAAAGGCCCGCTCACCGCCGAGGAGACCGAGCTTGCGAGGCGGCACGTGGAGTACTCGGCCGAGATCCTCGCCGCCACGCCCGGCCTGCCGCCCAAGCTGCCCGAGCTCGCGCTGCTGCACCACGAGCGCCAGGACGGCAGCGGCTACCCGCGGGGCCTGAAGGGCGAGCAGATCGGGCTGTACGGCTCGATGGCGGCCATCGCCGACACCTTCGATGCGCTCACCGCGGTGCGCCCCTACGCCGAGCCGCTGCCGCCCTCCAGCGCGCTCAGCTACCTCTACAAGGAGCGCGGCACCCGCTTCCACCCCGACCTCGTGGAGCAGTTCATCCAGTGCGTAGGCGTATTCCCCGTGGGCAGCGTGGTGGAGCTCAACTCCGGAGAGGTCGGCATCGTCATCACGCAGAACCTGGTGCGCCGGCTCAAGCCTCGCGTGATGGTGGTGCTCGACGCCCAGGGCAACCCGATGCGGCCGCACAAGATCCTGGACCTGGACAAGGACCCGAAGGTCACCCCCGAGGAGCCCTACCGCATCAAGCGCACCATGGAGCAGAGCAAGGTCCAGGTGGACCCGCGCGAGATGTTTCTCTAGCGGACGTTGGCGACCCCGAAGGGTACGTGCCCCGCGGCCACGTGTAGCCTCGCCGAGTCGATGTGGCCGCGCTGGTCATCGAAATAGAAATCCGGCTCGAAGGCTTGCAGGAAGGCGCCCTTGTCCAGGCCGCCGAGGAACATGGCCTCGTCCACCGCGATGTTCCACTCCATGAGGGTGCGCACCGCGCGCTCGTGCGCCGGGGCGCTCCTGGCGGTCACGAGCGCGGTTCTCAGCTTCATCGGGAGACTTTTCTCGGATTGCAATCTGTGCAGCGCCTCCAGCAAGGGCTTGAACGGGCCCGGCGGCAGCGGCTGCAGCGCGTGCGCCGTTTCGTGCCGCGTGAAGGCTTCCAGGCCATCGCGCTGGTAGACTGCCTCGGCCTCGTCGGAGAACAGCACCGCGTCACCGTCGAACGCGATGCGCACCTCGCCCGCGTGGCGGCTCGCGGCCTGCGCCGACTCCGGGTAGACGCGCGCCGCGGGGCACTTGGCGTCGAGCGCGCTCATCACGTCGGTCTCGTTGGCCGACAGGAACAGGTTCGCCTTGAGCGAGTCGAGGTAGCGGTAGGGGCTGCGGCCGCGGGTAAACACGCCGCGCTCGAGCGGCAGGCCCGACATCGCCGCCGAACGGAACACCCGCAGCCCGGATACCGGGTCGTTCTTGGAAAGGATCACCACTTCGACGCGCTGCGCCTGGGGCGTGTTGAAGGCGAGCAGCTTCTTCACCAGCGGGAAAGCCACCCCCTCGCGCGCCGGCACGTCGAGCCGGGCGAACTGCAGCGCGATGTAGGCGTCCTCGCCGTCGCGCTCGAATACCCGGTTCTCGTCCTCGAAGTCGAACAGCGCCCGCGAGGAAATCGCGACTACGAGCTTGCCTTCCACGGAATACGGCATTTATCGGGAAACCGGGGTCAGAGCCCGGTTACCACGATGACTTTACATCCTTTTCAGTAAACCGTTTCGACCGGGACGCCGAAGAGGTAGCCCGCGCCGCGCTCGGTCTTGATGTAGCGCGGCTCGGCGGGGTTCTGCTCGATCTTGCGCCGCAGCCGCAGGATCTGCACGTCGATGGAGCGGTTGTACACCTCGTCGTTGTGCAGGCGCGACAGGTCGAGCAGCTGGTCGCGCGACAGGATGCGGTTGGGCGCGCCGAGCAGCACGACGAGCAGGCTGAACTCGCCATTGCTGAGCGAAACGGTGCGGCCGTCGCGCGCGGTCAGGCGGCGGGTGTTGAGGTTGAGCTCCCAGCCGTCGAAGCGGTAGGCGCGGATGCCCTCGGGCTTGCCCTGGCGCACCTCGGCGCGCCGGCGGCGCAGGATGGTTCGAATGCGCGCCAGCAGCTCGCGCGGGCTGAACGGCTTGGTGAGGTAGTCGTCGGCGCCCAGCTCGAGGCCCATCACGCGATCGGCTTCCTCGCTGCGGCCGGTCAGCATGACGATGGGAATCTCGGATTCGTCGCGCAGGCGGCGTGCCAGCGCCATGCCGTCCTCGGCGCGCAGCTTGAGGTCGAGGACCAGCAGGTCCACGACCTGCTCGGCGAGGATCGCCTGCATCGCGCGCCCGTCGGCCACCGCCGTCACGCGCAGCTCGTTCTTGCCGAGGTAGTCGGATACCAGCTCGCGGATGGTCGGATCGTCGTCGACTACCAACACATGCGGCAGCGCGGCATGGGTGGAAGCCTGCGGTGTAGTGCTCATGGCCTCGATGCTCATCGCCGGGGGAAGTCTAGGGAACGGCCCCGGGCGTGTGTTACAGGTGTAATGCCCCCTAGCAGTGCGTGTAAATTACACGCAATCGGCGCACTGTGGAATGCACAGGTGAGCACACCTATCGCGAGCCGTCCCGCAGACATCCTCGTCATCGACGACGATGCGATCCTGCGCGACCTGGTGACCGACTGGCTGGAAGGCGCCGGCTACCGGGTGCGCAAAGTGCAGGACTGCTGCGCCGGCGTGGCTGAGCTCCAGCGCGACGTGCCGGCGCTGGTGGTCACCGACATGTTCATGCCGGGGCCCTGCGCGGCCGATGCCATCCACCAGCTCAAGCGCGAGCACCCCGGTATGGCGCTCATCGCCCTGTCCGGGCACTTCAATTCCGGGCAGGGACTCACCGCTGAGGAAGCGGTGGCCGCCGGCGCCGACCGCGCCCTCGCCAAGCCGGTCAAGCGCGCGGATTTCCTGCGCGCGGTGGCCGAGCTCATCGGCGCGCCGGCCCGCTAGCGCCGCATGCCGGCGGCCAGCCTCCGCTCGGCTCTCGCCGGCGTCTCGCTCACCCGCGCCCTGGTCGGCCTGGGCGTGCTGCTGGTCGCGATCAACGTCGCCTCGGCCATCTGGGACGTGCGCGCCAGCCGGGACCTCACCGAGCGCCGCGCGCAGCGCGACTTCTCCAACCTCACCAGCCTGCTCGCCGAGCAAACCGCGGCGTCGCTGGAGGCCGTCGACCTCATCCTGCGCAACGCGCAGCGTGCCGGCGGCGCGCATGGCGTGGCGGCCGCGGTGCCGCGCCTGCGCGACGAGCTGGTCCGCGTGCCGCAGCTCGCCGAAATCCTGGTGTTCGACGCGCAAGGCGAGATCGTAGCGCGCACCAGCGAGCTGCCCACCATCGACCCGGACCTCGCCGGCAAGGCGCTGTTCACCGCGCATCGCGACGGCGGCACCGGCGGGCTGTTCCTGAGCGAGCCCTTCCTGGGCGGCCCGGTGGGCACGAGCTGGCGCTTCGTGCTATCGCGGCGGCTGAGCGGGCCGGCCGAAGGATTCGCCGGCGTGCTCGCGGCGGTGCTCGAGATCGAGACCTTCGACCGGCTGTACCGCACCATCGACCTGGGCGAAGGTGGGTTCCTGACGCTGCTGTCCATGGATGGGCGCGTGGTCACGCGCATTCCGGACCCGCCCGACGTGCGCGGCCGGCGGCTGCAGCACGACGAGGTCTTCGGCGCCGTCATCCGGGACGGGCGCTTCGAAGGCTGGACCGAAAGCCCGATCTCGGGGCACCGGGTGCTGCTGTCCGCGTCGGCGGTGCGCGGCTTCCCGATGTTCGTGGCGAGCGGCAGCACGGAGCACGCGGTGTTCGCGCCCTGGCGGGAGCAGACCCGCCTCATCGGGCTGCGCACGCTGCTCACCTCGGCGGCGATGCTGGCGCTGATCGCGCTCGCCGCCTGGGGCCTCGCGCGACGCGAACGCGCCCTGCGGGAAAGCGGGAAGCGCTTCCGCGCGATGATCGAGCACAGCTCGGACGTGGTGGTGCTGAGCCACCCGGAGAAAGGCATCCTCTACGCCAGCCCGTCGCTGGAGCGCGTGTTCGGCTACCGGCAGGAGGAGCTGCAGGGCCGGCAGGCCTACGAGTACCTGCACCCCGACCATCGCGCCGAGGCCCTGGGCCGCCGCGAAGAGCTGCTGCGCTCGCCGGGGAAGGTGGTGAGGAGCGAAACGCTCGTGCGCCACAAGGACGGCTCGTGGCGCTGGACGGAGAACACCATGAGCAACCTGCTGCACGAGCCCAGCGTGCGCGCGATGGTGCTCAACCTGCGCGACATCACCGAGCGCAAGCATGCCGACGCCGAGCGCGCGCGCCTGGAGCAGCGGCTGCGCCAAGCCGAGAAGATGGAGGCGGTCGGCCGGCTGGCCGGCGGCATTGCCCACGATTTCAACAACATCCTCGGCGGGATCCTGGGCTATGCCGAGATGCTGGTGGAGGGCGCCGAGCCCGGCTCGCCGCAGAGGCGCTACGCGCAGAACGTGCTCACCGCGGCCAACCGCGCCGGCGCGCTGGTCGAGCAGATCCTCTGGTACAGCCGCAGCCAGCGCGGCAAGCGCGTCCCGGTGCAGATGGAGCGCATCGTCGCCGAAACCCTCGACCTGGTGCGCGGCTCTCTCGCCGCGGGCATCCGCCTGGAAACGCGGCTTCCGGCGCGCCCGCTGTTCGTGGTCGGCGACCCGACGCAGCTGCACCAGATCATGATGAACCTGTGCACCAACGCGATCCACGCCATGGGCGAGAGCGGCACCCTCCGGGTGTCGCTCGAGCCCGAAGAGGTGCTCGAGCAGCGCGCATTCGCGCACAGCACGCTGCACGCCGGCCCGTACGCACGGCTCACCGTGGAAGACACGGGCATCGGCATGGAGCAGACCACGCTCGCGCGGCTGTTCGAGCCGTTCTTCACCACCAAGGAAGTGGGCAAGGGCACCGGGCTCGGACTTTCGCTCGTTTACGGCATCGTCACCGACTCCTCCGGCGCCATCAACGTTCAGAGCCGGCCCGGGCAGGGTAGCCGCTTCATCATTTATCTGCCGCGCGTCGACTCGCCGGCGGCCGCCGACGACCAGAGCGAGGTGCCCGTGCCGCGCGGCCGGGGCGAGCGCGTGCTGGTGGTCGACGACGAGGCGGCGCTCGTGGCCCTCACCTCCGAAGTCCTGAAGCGACTGGGCTATGAGCCGGTCGCGTTCTCCGACGGCGCAGCCGCGCTCGCCGGCTTCGACGCCGCGCCGCGGGACTTCGACGCCGTGATCGCCGACGAGGTGATGCCGGGGCTG
>DASUUN010000373.1:0-3788 GCA_036374055.1 Burkholderiales bacterium | reverse complement strand
GTGCCGGTGAGCACGCGCTGCTGCGGCGTGGTGCCCTGCTGGATCAGCGCGGCCGGCGTTTCGGCCGCCAGGCCGTGCGCCACCAGCTGGCGGCAAATGACCTCGACGCCGAGCAGGCCCATGTAGAACACGACGGTCTGGTTCGGCTGCGCGAGCGCCGCCCAGTTCAGATTCACGCTGCCGTCCTGCAGGTGGCCGGTGACGAACACCACCGCCTGGGAGTAATCGCGGTGCGTGAGCGGAATGCCGGCATAGGACGCGCACCCGGCCGCGGCGGTGATACCTGGCACCACCTGGAAGGGAATGCCTTCGGCGGCGAGCGAATCGATCTCCTCGCCGCCGCGCCCGAAAATGAACGGGTCGCCGCCTTTGAGGCGCACCACGCGCTTGCCCTCCCGCGCCAGGCGCACCAGCAGGTGATTGATGTCCTCCTGCGGCAGCGCGTGCTTCGCCCGCTCCTTGCCGGCGTAGATGCGCTCGGCCTCGAGCCGCACCAAGTCGAGCACCGGCCGCGAGACCAGCCGGTCGTACACCACGACGTCGGCCTGCTGCATGAGGCGCAGGGCGCGGAAGGTGAGCAGGTCCGGGTCGCCCGGGCCGGCGCCGACCAGGGACACTTCGCCGCCGCTGAAGGCAAGACGCGTGTCGTCGAGCGAGGCCTGCAGCGTCTTGCGGGCCTCGGCGTCGCGGCCCGTGAACACCAGCTCGGCGATCGGACCCTGCAGCACGCGCTCCCAGAAGCGCCGGCGCTCCGGCGGCTTGAAGCGCGCCTTGACCCGGTCGCGGAACTCCCCCGCCAGCGCGGCGAGGCGCCCGTAGCCAGCGGGGATCAGGCTCTCCAGGCGCGCGCGCAGCAGGCGCGCCAGGACCGGCGAGGCGCCGCCGCTCGACACGGCGACGATGAGCGGCGCGCGCTCGATGATGGAGGGCAGGATGAACGAGCACAGCGCGGGCTGGTCGACCACGTTCACCGGGATGCGCCGCGCCTTGGCGGCGTCGGCCACCGCGCGGTTCACCGCCGGGTCGCTCGTGGCCGCGATCACCAGCGCATAGCGGTCCAGCTCTTCCTTGCGAAATTCCGTGGTCATCGTGACGTGCGCGCCCGCGCGCTGCAGCAGCGCGCTCTTGCGCGCAGCCACGTCGCCGTCGCCCACCACCAGGCAAGGCTGCCGCCGGATATCGAGGAAGATCGGCAGGAAGTCCAATGGCCTATGATAGATTCAAAAAAGAGGGTGCATGTCCCGGCTTCTTACACTGTCGCGTGCGGCGCGCCTGGTCGGCGTCAGGCGCGGCGCGCTGCAGAGCAGGATCCGCAGCGGCGAGCTGGCCGCGTTCGAGGGCATGGTCTCGATGGAGGACCTGCTGCGCGCCTATCCGCAGGCCCGGCTGGAGGACAATGCCGGCCTGGAGCGGTTCGAGGCGATCAAGGACGCCGCCTTCGCGCGGCGCATGCGCGAGCGCCTGCTGCCCAGCTCCGAGGTGCTGGTCGCGCGGCTGGCCCAATTGAGCAGGGAGCGGGCGCAGGTCCAGGCGCAGCTCGAGCACTACCGGGCGATTGTGACGGAGCTGCAGGCGAAGCTGCGCGAGCCGTGCGACACGGCCGGACTGCTCGCCTGGCTGAATCAGCGCCTGGAGCCCGCCGCGCAGGGCGGCCAGCTGCTGCTGGTACAGGAGAGTTTTCTGAGAATCATGAGCGCGCACGTACAGGTCAAGCCGAGCGGCCGGGAGTTTCTGGTCGACGGCAACGACAGCCTGCTGGAGGCGGCGCTGCGCTCGGGGGTGTCGCTCGACTACGGCTGCAGCATCGGCAGCTGCGGGAAATGCAAGGCCCGGGTCCTCTCGGGCCAGGTGCACCGCACGCGCCATTCCGATTACGCCCTTACCGCAGCCGAGAAGAACGCCGGGGTCGTGCTGATGTGCTGCCACACCGCGCTCACCGACCTCGTGATCGAGGCGCGCGAAGCGCACGGTGCCGCGGACATGCCGCTGCAGACCATCGACGCCAGGGTCAAGTCCGTGAGCCCGCTCGGCGACGAGGTGCGGCTG
The DNA here is from genome assembly GCA_036374055.1 of Burkholderiales bacterium. GTDB lineage: Bacteria > Pseudomonadota > Gammaproteobacteria > Burkholderiales > SG8-39 > SCGC-AG-212-J23. The sequence continues at coordinate 1,742 of DASUUN010000373.1, read as the reverse complement.
CTGCACCTGCAGACGCCGCGCAGCAACCGGCTGCGCTTCCTCGCCGGGCAATCGGTTTCGCTGTCTCTGGGCGAGGGCCTCAGTGCATCGTTCCCCGTGGCGAGCTGCCCCTGCGACGAGCGCAACCTGCAGTTCCACATCCGGCGGCGCGCCGGTGATGCCTTCGCCGAGCGCGTGTTCGCCGGGCTGAAGGGCGTGGACACGGTGCGCGTCGAGGGACCGCGCGGGGAATTCGTGCTGAGCGAAGAATCGCATCGCCCGCTCGTGTTCATCGCCGGCGAATCCGGCTTTGCGCCCATCAAGAGCCTGATCGAGCACGCCATGGCGCTCGATGCGGCCGAGACGCTGCACCTGTACTGGATCGCCTCCGGCGAGCGCGGCCACTACCTCGACAATCTGTGCCGCTCGTGGGGGGATGCTTTGGACGACTTCCATTACCACCCGATTACTGTGGAAGCGGTGCTGTGGCAGCTGCTGAGGGATCATCCGCGCCTGGACGAATGCGACGTCTACGTCGCGGGGCCCGCGCCCTGGGCGAACGAGGCCGAGTTCCAGCTGCTCGAATGCGGGCTGCCGCGCGCGCAATTGTTCGTCAACGCCCTGGAGTCCTGATCACAGGATGGCGCCCTTGCGCGCCAGCGCCGCGCCCGTGATCCCGCGCGAGGCGAACACCAGGAACGCGTGCGCCAGCTTGCCGAACGGCAGCCACAGGAACAGCAGCTCGACGCTCAGCAGGTGGATCGCGACCGGCAGCGGGTCGAGCGGCGGCGCCGGGGCGGCGCCCGGCGCGTAAGACTGTTGGATCGCGATCATGCCGGTGGCGAGCGGCAGCACGACGACGAACCAGCTGAAGTAGTCGTCGAAGCCGGACAGCAGGCGGCGCACCGGGTCGGTGAGGCGCTCCATGAGCGCGATGAACAGCGACACGAAGGTGAGGCCGACGAACAGATACACCAGCGGCTCCGGCAGCGCCGGCCACGCCAGCCCGGTCAGGCGCTCGACGAAATGGATGTGCGGCAGATAGCCGAACACGATCACGGCCAGCCCGACGTGGTAGGCATAGGCGTTCCAGATGCCGAAATCGCGCCCGTGGCGGAACTCCTTGCGCGGCAGCATCCGCGCGAAGATGCCGCGCATGGCTCCGGCCAGCAGCCGCGAGCTGCGCGGCTCGGAGAGATCCGGCGTGCTCCCGAGCCGCAGGATGCCGAGGATCCGCCAGAGGCTGCCGGCGACCAGCACGGCGAGCGAGGCCCAGAGCGCCGGTCCGCGTGCGAACTGCAGGAGCTCAACGGCCGTCATGGTCGAGGTACTGCGCCACCAGCTCGGTCAGCCCGAGCACCGGCAGGGTCATGTCGTACTGCTCGATCGCTTCTTCCAGCACGTTGCGGCAGTTGCCGCACGCGGTGACCAGCGCCTCGGCGCCGCTCGCTTCGACCTGCTGCTTCTTGCACTCGAAGGCAGCGAAGCGCAGGCCCTCGGCGCGGTGGATCGCGCTTACGCCGCCGCCTCCGCCGCAGCAGAAACTCGCGGCGCCGGACCCGGGCATCTCGACCGAGTTCGCGCTCACCCCGTCCATCAGCCGGCGCGGCGCCTCGGTGATCCCGCCGCGCCGCACCAGCTGGCAGGGGTCGTGAAACGTCAGGCGGCGCGCGTCCTTGCCGCGCAGGCGCAGCCGGCCCTCGCGCACGAACCGGTCCAGCAGCTCGGCGATCTGCACCACCTCGAAGCCATAGCGCCGGCCG
>DASUUN010000372.1:0-9100 GCA_036374055.1 Burkholderiales bacterium | reverse complement strand
GACGCACGCCGCGCTAAGCCCTCCCACCCGGCTGGCCCGCCGCGCCCCGGAAACATCCGAGCGATGGGAACAATGACGCAAGCGTCCTGGCGGGACCGGATTAAACTTCCTTCGGGAGGTTCACCGGGCGCGATGGCAGTCCTCGACATAGCGATCGTCGCGGTGCTGGCAGTACTGGTCATCGCTCTTCTTCGCGCGGCAAACCTGCTGAGCGCGAATCCATATCAGCAGATCCAGGCTCACGAGGATCTGGCGGGTCCTATGCCGCCGGACATGACGTTCCTCCAGAAGCTCGACCTGATCGACCGCTTCGGCATTTCTCCCACTCGGCCGAGCCGCATCTGGCCCCTCATCGTGTCGTTATGCGCCGTGCTCGCGTTGCTGGTATGGCAGCGCTAGTGCGTCAGGCTGCATAGCCGCGTGGGCGCCACAATGGAACTGGTACCGTTTCTCGACGAACTGATCGAGGTGACTAAGATCGCCGCGGCTCTGGCGACGATTCCGCTTCTGTTGATGATTCCCTGGCTGCGGCGTTCAGCTACCGAATCGGGATGCCGGCGGCTGGTCGCTCTGGGGAGCCTGGCCGTCTGCTCGCTGCTGTATGCGGTCGGAACGGGCAGTTGCGTGCTCGGTGGGTTCATCCAAGGCACCGCGCTTTGCTCGTTTCACCGCCGCGGCGTGACATGGGATCTGATCGCCGACTTCTATGCGATCCAGGCCGTCTGGTCGCTGCCGTTTCTGCTCACAGCCTTGTTTGCCGTGCTATCGGTCCTTTCCATGCTCCCCGGCAGGGCTACCGGTTGGCAGCGCTTCGTGTTCCTCGCCTCGGCGGGAAGGCGGGGGGCGTGGCGGGAGGCCGCGCTGCCGGCGCTGCCGCGCGACCCGGTCGCCGAGAAGGCGCTCGCGGAACTGCGCGCCCGCATCGAGCGCGAAACCGACCCGGCGCGGAAGGCGGAATGGATCACCGCCGAGGCGACAGTGCACAATCTGAAGGAGAAGGAAGCGCGCTTTGCGCATGAATTGCAGGAAGCGAAAAAGCGGATAGACCAGTACAACCGCGGATTCAAGTTCCTGGCATGGCTGTACATCGTCTTGTGCCCGCTGTTTTCAATCGGCTTTCTCCTGCCCGTCATCGCCGGTGCGGTTACGCAAGTGACCATCTCGCTCGGCGGCAGAGCCGCCCGCATCCGCATGGTCAGCCTGGAGGCAGAGCCGGCGTTGTTCTGGTTCATCATGGTCGCATCGCTGACGATAAGTGTCCTTATGGCGCTGCAGGCCATCCGCTCCGTACAACTGCTGCGCTCGTTCCGGGAATTCGACCCCGAGGATCCCGAAACTCAGGGGGTGCTACCTCGGATCGGCGAAATCCTAAGCCGGCCGCGTTGATGGCGGTGTCCACGTGATCTCGATTAGGGCTCATCGATAGCCGTTTATCCCGGCATCCAGATTGACCTGCTGCACGCTTCGTGTCCGGGTGCGTGTTGATCGCAGCGCGATTCACGGCCTTGGCGTATTCGCTGCGGTTTCGATTTCCAGGGGCATGCCGGTTTGGCGTGGATGCGGCCGTACGCGACATAGCGGCGGGTGAGGAGCTTACGGTGGATTTCCGAACCATCGCGGAGGATCGTCTTGTCCGTCCCACTTCTGCCCACTCCGCCGCCGTCCCACCGGAAACCAGATCTTGAAGAACGCATTTACAGCGGTGCACCTTCGGCATGAGAATGAAATCAAGGAGTCGTCATACCGCATGACTCCGCCCAAGAGGAGGGGACAACAATGTGCAAGCTGTGCGAGGAAGGCAAGCCGCAGGACCATTCCGATTCGACTTCGAGCTCCCGGCGTGATTTCCTGAAGGTGTCGACGGCCACCGCGGCCGCGGCGGCCGGGGGCAGCCTGTTCGCCGCGCAGCCCGCCGCCGCGCACGACGGCGACGGGCCGCCGGCCGACAGCGGCCGCAGGGGCCGGCGCTACATCATCCGCGGCGGGCACGTCATGTCCATGGACCCGGCGGTGGGCGATTTCGCCAGGGCCGACGTGCTGGTGGAGGACAAGAAGATCGTCTCCGTCGGGCCGAACCTGCAGGCGCGCGGCGCGGCGGTGATCGATGCGCGCGGCCGCATCGTCATGCCGGGCTTCATCGATACGCACCATCACCAGTTCGAGACCGCGCTGCGCAGCTTCCTCGCCGACGGGCTGCTGTTCAACGATGGCCAGCCGCACGGTGCGATCAACTACTTCGAGTACATCCTCGGCCGGTTCGCGCCGGTCTACCGGCCGGAGGACGTCTATATCAACGAGGTGTTCGGCGGGCTGAGCCAGCTCGATGCCGGCGTCACGACCACGCACGACATCTCGCAGATCCACCATTCGCCCGAGCACTCCGACGCCGCCGTCCAGGGCCTGCAGGCTATCCACCGCCGCGCCGCCTTCGGCTATTTCGAGAGCGCCGGCAACGTCGCCGGCAACCAGTATCCGCAGGACGCGCGGCGCCTCAAGGAGCGCTGGTTCTCGTCGAGCGACCAGCTGGTCACCATGATCATGGGCGGCGAGATCTACCTGGGCGAGGCGACCCGCCAGGCGAGCTGGGCGCTCGGGCGCGAGCTCGGCCTGCAGGTCGCGGCTCATATCGTCGGCAGCTTCGGCATGCAGCCCGGCTTCGACGCGCTGGCGGCGGCCGGCGAGATCCGCTCGGACAACCTGTTCATCCACATGACCGGGATGTCGGACTTGGGGTGGAATGCCGTCAAGGACGCCGGCGCGCGCGTGTCGCTCGCCGTGCCCATCGAGATGAACATGCGCCATGGCACGCCGCCGATCCTGAAGACGATGGCGATGGGCATCCAGCCCTCGCTCAGCGTGGACGTCGAGTGCACGCTGACCGCCGACATGTTCACGCAGATGCGCAGCGCCATGACCCTGCAGCGCATGTTCATGAACGCCCGCGCGCTCGGCGAGAGCTACGCGGCCGGCTTCCCGGACCTGCCGCTGCTCACGACGCGCGACGTGCTGCGCTTCGCCACGATGCAGGGCGCGATAGACCTGCGGCTCGACCACAAGGTCGGCTCGCTCACGCCGGGCAAGGAGGCCGACATCATCATCCTCGACGCCGAAGCGATCAACGTGGCGCCGCTCAACGTGGTGCCGGGCGCGGTCGTGTCGCTGATGGAGCGCAGCAACGTGGAGACGGTGATCGTCGCCGGCAAGGTGCGCAAGTGGAAAGGCCGGCTGCTCGACGTCAACCTGGGCAAGCTGCGCCGCGACCTCGAGAACTCGCGCGACTACCTGTTCGACGCGGCCGGCATCCCGCAGGACCTGTTCCGGCCCAACTGACGGGCCCGGCCTGGCGCCGCGGTCGGTCAAGCCGCGACGCCAGATTGACGGTCGCCACGACATACGCGGGCGCCGGGAGCCGATCATCATTGGAGCGTCGCAATCCGCCCGAGAGGAGACTCCATGGGGGCGATGAACGAGTTCAAGGTTCTCGATCCGAACGGCCACACCAGCACCACCTGGGACGCCGACAGCCCGGAGGAGGTCGAGAGCGCGCGCCGGCTGTTCGACGATCTGATGAATCGCGGCTATCGCGCGTTCAAGATGGATACAGGGGCAGGACAGGGCGTGCCCAGGAGCGCGTTCGATCCGCAGGACAAGGAGACGCTGCTGGTTCCCCCGATCCGAGCGGGCTGAGCGCCCGCGCCGGGGGCAACGTGTTCCGCTACTTCCGCGGCCGGCTCGAGCGCCTGCTGGCGACGGGCCGCTTCGCGGAGATGGGTCTGCTCGAGGATCGCCGGGCACGCGAGCGTTCGCTCGACCTTCTCACGCGCTGCCTTACGCCGGCGCAGCGCGCGGAGTTCGATCGCTCGAACGCGTTCAGGGTTCGCGGCCAGAGCGGCCGGGAGTATCGGATCACCTACGCCTCGACCGCCAACGTAGAAGCCCTGACCGAGCGCGGGCTGGTCGAGCGGCGCTTGTGCGCCGGGCCGGTCGGCGTGCCCATCCCCGCCGTCATCCTGGCGCAGAAGCTGATGCTCGAGACTCAGGAGTCGGAGTTCCTGCGCATTGCCGCGCGCGGCTCGGGCACGACGGCGGCGCCCGCGTTTCCCCAGTTCGGCTGAACGCCTGCCTTTACGCCAGCTCGGCTGCGCGCCGGTAGTGCTGCTGGGCGTCGTCGGGCTGGCCGAGGCGCTCGGCGAGCCGCGCCAGCTCGAGGTGCGCCGAGCGGCTTTCCTCGAAGGAGAGGCTCGCCTCGAGGAAGCTGCGCGCCTTGCCCCAGAGCTCGGCCTGGCCGCACAGGCGCCCGAGCGTGGACAGGAGCTGCGCGTCGCGATTGCGCTCGAGTAGCCAGCGCTCGGCGCGCTCGATGCGCACGCGTGCCTCGCCCGCGCGAGCGGCTTCGTCCAGGCCGTCGGGCAGCTCCGCGTACTGCGCCACGAGCTGTGGCGTCCATTCCGCCGACAGCGCCCGGTCGAGGATCTCGCGCGCGAGCGGCGCGAGCCCGAGCGTCGTGGCGTGGCGCGCCGCGGCCGCCGCCACGCGCGGGTGGAGCTGGTCGAGCGAGTCGACCTCGCGCCAGCGCCGCCCGAATGCCTCCGCGTCGGTGGCCGAGCGCGCCAGCAGCTCGACGGTCGCCTGCACCTTGTACTCCTCGGCGAGCGCCGGGGCGATCGCATCCTTCTTACCGAGCTGGTTGGCCAGGCGCAGCACCTGGTCCCAGTCGCCCGCGCCGCGCTCGGCGCGCAGCAGCATGCGGGCGGTGGCGACCTGCTTGGGGCCCGCGTCCTGCAAGTTGCGCAGCGCGTCGCGCGCCGCCGCGAAATCCCGGTCCTCGAGCGCGAGCTCGGCCCGGCTGACCAGCACCGCGGCCTGCGCGTCGCGCCCGGCCCCCTGCGCGCGCTCCAGCCACTGGTCGCGCCCATGGAAGTCGCGCATCTGGTGCGCGGCGCGCGCCGCGAGCAGCGCCGCGACGCCGCGGCTCGACCCGGTCTCGAAGGCGATCGACGCCTCCTTCTCGGCGCGCGCGTACCGGCCCTCGTAGAACGCCTGCAGCGCCGCCGCGAGCGCCGCATGCGCGCGCTCGCGGCGCCGGCGCGCCCGGTAAGCGCGCACGTACGCCGGCAGCGACAGCGTGTGGGAAAGGAGCCGGAACACGACGTAGAACAGGATGAAAACCACGGCCAGGGCGACGCCGAAGAACAGCATCGTCACTTCCACCCGGTACGGCGGAAGGATGAACAGCACGTAGCCGTTGTCGATGCGGCCCAGCATCACCAGCCCCACCGCCGCCGCGAAAACGGCGAGCAGCCAGAACAGGGATTTCATTGAGGTGTCCGGTCGCGGCGCGACTTGAACGCGCGCACCGCCTCGAGGCTCTCGTTGATCGACGGCATCTCGAAGCTCAGCGTGGCAGCCGAGAGCTGCTGCAGCTGCGCCAGCGCGTCGGCGGTCTGCTTGGAGCTCGGGTCGAAGTAGCGTCGGATCCAGGCCTGCGCCGCGCGCAGGTCCTCGCGGTAGCCGGCCTCGTCGCGGGACAGCAGCGTGAGCCGCGCGCTGAGCAGCCGCAGGCGCAGGTTTTCGCGCAGGAAGTAAGCCTGGGAAGGCGGCAGCAGCGGCGGCTCGGGATTGTCGACCTTGCGCACCACCACGAGCTGGCGCAGCTCGTCCCACACCTCGGCGCCTAGGCGCGACCAGAAACCGCGCTCGGCGGCCGCGGCGGCCGGCGCCTGCGCCGCGCCGATGCGCTCGCCGCGCTCGTCGAAGGCGAGCGGCAGGGCATCGACCTGCGCCACCAGGGCGTCCAGCTGCGTGCTCATCGCCGGCAGGTCGATCGCCGGAACCGCCTGGAGCCGCTCGATGTCGCGCGCCAGGGCGCGGCGGATGGGCTGGAACTGCGGCCGGTCGGCCCGCGCGAGCCGCGCCTCGGCGAGCTGCAGCGCGAGCAGCGCGGCGCGCACGTTGCCGGCAAGCTGCAGCTGCTGCGAGGCGATGGCGATCACCTGCTCGACCTCCGCCAGCTGCCATTCGTCCCGGTTGCGCGACAGGTCCTGATAGAGCTGCTCCAGCGCCACCTGCTGGCTCTGCGACTCGGCGACGCGCGCCTCGAGCTGCCCGAGCTTGCCCAGCGCCTCGCGCGCCGCCTCCTGCGACTGGCGCGCCACCAGGCGCGCGTCGCGCGCGTCGTTCTCGATGTCGCGCATGCGCCGCGCGAGCTCGGCCTGCGTGGCGTCGATGCGCTGGCGCGCGTCGTACCAGAGCACCCCGGCCAGCGCCACGGCGAGCAGCAGCGCGATCAGCAGCAGCAGGGGCGCCTTCGACTTGCGCGGGGATTCGGTTTCGCTCATCCGGGGGGCAAAGTATGCCATCAGCCGCTCGAGGAGCTCGCGGTCTCCCGGCCCGCCGACCAGCACCTCCTGGATGCCGAGCGACTTCGCATGCTCCGCGATGCGCTCGTGGGTGGCGAAAAGGGGCGTGAGCGCGAGATGCGGCCGGCCGGCATCGCCGAGCAGCGCGGACAGGTTGTCCAGCGCTTCGGCCGAGGACACGGTGACGGCATGGACCTCGCCGCGCTCCCAGGCGTCGAGCAGTGGTCCTGCATCGGCCCGCGGCCGCGCTCGCCGGTAGCAGTCCGCGTGCTCGACCTGCGCGCCGCGCGCGGCGAGGGTGTCCCCGAGCAGCGCGCGCCCGCCTTCGCCGCGGAAGATGACGATGCGCTTGCCGGCCAGTTCCTGCATCGGCGCCAGCGCGAGCAGGGCCTCGCTGTCGGCGCCCTCGTCCGGGGCGAGCACCTCCTTGACGCCGCGGCGCTCCAGCTCGCGCCCGGTGCCTCGCCCGACCGCCGCGGCGCGCAGCGCCTGTGGCCACTCCTTCAGCTTTTCGAACGCCTTCTGCACCGCGGTCGGGCTGGTGAACACGGCCAGGTCGACGCCAGCGAGCTCCGGCAGCCGCCAGTCCGGCAGGTCCTCGATCTCGATCGCCGGGAAGCGCAGCGCCCGGCCGCCGTTCGCCTCGATCAGCCCGACGAGCGGCTCGGCCTGGCCCGCCGGCCGCGTGACCACGATGCCGCGACCCTTGAGCGGACTAGCGGCCAAGGGCGGAAAGAATCTCGTCGGCGCCCTGGCGGCGCAGCTCGGAAACCGCGCGCGCGGCGAGCTCGGCCGCGTCCTCGCCGTGGCAGGCCGCGCGCGCGACGCGGCGCCCGTCGGCCGAGGCGACCAGCGCGCGCAGCTGCAGGCCTGCCCCCGAGGGCTCGGCATAGGCGCCCAGCGGCAGGGTGCAGCTGCCGCCCAGCGCGCGGCTCACGGCCCGCTCGGCCAACACGCATTTTTCCGTGATGGGATCGTTCAAGGGCTCAAGCAGCGAAACCAGATCGCTGCGCCCTTCCAGGCATTCGATGCCCATGGCGCCCTGGCCGGGCGCGGGCAGACTGTCCTCCACTGCCAGGCGCGAGCGGATGCGCTTGGCGAGCCCCAGGCGCACCAGGCCGGCCACCGCGAGGATGGCCGCGTCGTATTCGCCGCGGTCGAGCTTGGCCAGGCGCGTCTCGACGTTGCCGCGCAGCAGGCGCACTTCCAGCCCCGGGTAGCGCTCGGCGATCTGCGCCTGCCGCCGCAGGCTGGAGGTGCCGACCGCGGCCTTCGAGGGCATGGATTGCAGATTCTCATGCACGACCGAAACAAACGCGTCGCGAGGATCCTCGCGCTCCATGATCGCGCCCAGCACGAAGCCCGGCGGCAGGTCGGCCGGCACGTCCTTCATCGAGTGCACCGCGATGTCGGCGCGGCGCTCGGCGAGCGCGTGCTCCAGCTCCTTCACGAACAGCCCCTTGCCGCCGGCCTGGTCCAGGCGCCGGTCGAGCAGCTCGTCGCCGCGCGTGGACATGGGCAGCAGGCTCACGGCGAGGCCCGCATGGCAGGCCTCCAGCCGCTGCTTCACGTGCCCGGCCTGCCACAGCGCCAGGCGGCTTCGGCGGGTGGCGATGATGATGGCGTTATTTTTCAGAAACCAATTCCTTCACGATCGGCCATTGCCGGCGGCTGACGGGCAGGCGCTCCTCGAGGCCGTCGAGCACCACCAGCCAGTGCGGCTCGTCCTCGCCGGCGCCGGTGCGCTCGAAGCCGCGGATCGCGGCGCGCGCCACCAGGCAGTTGCGGTGGATGCGCACGAACGTGTCGGCGAACTCGCGCTCCAGGGCGATCAGGGCCTCCTCGATCAGGTGCTCGCGCGCGCGGGTGCGCACGGTCACGTACTTCTGCTCCGCGCGCAGGAACAGGATCTCGCGCACCGGCACGAGCGCGATGCGGTTGCGCTCGGCCACCGACAGGTATTCGCGCGCGGCCGGCGAGGCCTTGGCGAGCTGCTCGCGCCCGGGAGAGGAGGCTTTCTTCAGCGCGGCGGCGAGGCGCTCGGCGCGCACCGGCTTGAGCAGGTAGTCGAGCGCGTTCAGCTCGAACGCCTCGACCGCATGCCGGTCGTGCGCGGTCACGAACACCACCGTCGGCGGCGGCTCGAGGCGGGACAGATGGCGCGCCACCTCGAGCCCGCCCATGCCCGGCATCTGGATGTCGAGCAGCAGCACCTGGGCGCCGCTTTGCGGATAGCGCTCGATGGCTTCCAGGCCGTTGCGCGCCTCCCCCACCACGGCGGCGGGCACTTCCGCCGCGATGTCGCCGAGCAGCTCCTTCAGGCGCTCGCGGGCCGGTTCCTCGTCGTCGGCGATGAAGATGTTGATCATGAATTCGCGGTTCTGTAGGGCATCTCGATCTCGACCCGGTAGCGGGCATCGCTCGCGCTGGTGTGGATGCGCGCCTCGGCGTCGAAGAACAGGGCGAGCCGCTCGCGGATGTTGTCCAGCGCCATGCGGTTGCCGGCGCGCCGCTGCTGCTCCTCGACGTAGGGATTCTCGATGCGCGCCAGCACCCGGTCGCCGCGCCGCTCGATGCGCACCAGCACCTCGCCGGGCGCGGTGCCGGGCTCGACGCCGTGGAATACCGCGTTCTCGAGCAGCGGCTGCAGCACGAGCGGCGGCAGCAGCGCGTCCGAGGGCGCCGCGTCGAGCTCCCAGGTGATGCGCAGCCGCTCGCCCAGGCGCAGCTGCTCCAGCCCG
>DASUUN010000371.1:0-11458 GCA_036374055.1 Burkholderiales bacterium | reverse complement strand
CATCTCCAGCATGCGGTAGGTGACGAGGAACCCGCCTGCCACGTTGACCGAGGCGAGCGCCACCGCGATCACGCCGAGCACCGAGCCGAAGTCGGTGTCCTGCGGCGCGGCGGCGAGGATCGCGCCGACGATGATCACGCTCGAGATGGCGTTGGTGACGCTCATGAGCGGCGTATGCAGCGCCGGGGTCACGTTCCAGATGACGTGGTAGCCCACGAACACCGCCAGCACGAACACCACGAGGTTGATGATGGTGGGATCTACGGCTTCGCCCATGTTCAGCCTTTCTTCACGATCGCGCCCGCCTCGCACGCGAGGGTGGGGCCGACGAGGTCGTCGGACCTGTCGAGCTTGAATTCACCGCTCTTCGGATCGAGCATGAGGGCGACGAAGTTGTAGACGTTGCGCGCGTAGAGCGCCGAGGCGTCCGCGGGCAGGGTCGCGGGCAGGTTCTCCAGGCCGACGAGCTTGACCCCGTGCTTCACCACGATCCGGCCGCGCTCGATGCCCTCGACGTTGCCGCCCTGCTCCACCGCGAGGTCGACGATCACCGCACCGGGCTTCATCGCTTTTACAGTGGATTCCTTTATCAATATGGGGGCTGGACGCCCCGGTATCAGCGCTGTCGTGATGACCACGTCCGCCTGGGTGGCGCGCTGGTGCACGGCTTCGGCCTGCCGGCGCATCCAGTCGGCGGGCATCGGGCGCGCGTAGCCACCCTTTCCCTCGGCGATCTCGCGCTCCTCGTCGGTGAGATAGGGCACGTCGACGAACTTCGCGCCCAGCGACTCGATCTGCTCCTTGACCGCGGGACGCACGTCGGAGGCTTCGATGACCGCGCCCAGGCGCTTGGCGGTGGCGATCGCCTGCAGGCCGGCGACGCCCGCGCCGAGGACCAGCACGCGCGCGGCCTTGACGGTGCCGGCGGCGGTCATGAGCATCGGGATGTACTTTCCCATCTCCGCCGCCGCGACAATCACGGCCTTGTACCCGGCGATGTTGGCCTGCGAGGACAGCACATCCATTGTCTGCCCGCGGGAGATCGTGCGCGGCAGCAGCTCCAGGGCGAAGCCGGTGACGCCGCGTTGCGCGAGCGCCTCGAGGCTCTCCCTGCTGTAGGGGTCGAGCATGCCGATCAGCACCGTGCCGCTCTTCAGGAGCTCCGCCTGCGGCGTGCGAACCGCAAGCACGATGTCGGCGTCGCAGGCTTCCGCCGCCGAGCCGACCAGCTTCGCGCCCGCCGCCTCGTAGTCGCGGTCCGGGATGCTCGAGCCTGCGCCGGCCCCGGCCTGCACGCGCACCTCGTTCTTCGCCGCGAGCTTCTTCACGGTCTCGGGCGTCGCGGCAACACGGGTTTCGCCTGCGCGGGTCTCGGCAGGCACGCCGATTCTCATCAATGGTTCTCCTGGGGTCGGCCGGATTCTACCGCGGGGCGCGCACCATCGAGCGCTCCAGGAGCTCGAACAGGCCGTGGACCGCCAGCGCCAGCGCCGCCGCGGGCAGCGCGCCGGCCAGCAGCACGGTATGGTCGTTGAGGGCGAGCCCCTGGACGATGCGCTCGCCGAATCCGCCGGCGCCGATGAAGGCGGCGATGGTCGCGGTGCCGACGTTGATCACCGCCGAGGTCTTCACGCCGGCGAGGATGGTGCGCGTGGCCAGGGGCAGCTCGACGGAAGCCAGCACCTGGCGGCGCGCCAAGCCGAGGGCGACCGCCGCCTGCACCAGGCCGGCCGGCACCTGCGCGAGCCCCGTGTGGGCATTGCGCGTGATCGGCAGCAACGCGTAGAGGAACAGCGCGATCATCGCCGGCCACACGCCGATCGAGCCGGTGAGCGGAATGAGAAAGGCGAGCAGCGCGAGCGCCGGCACGGTCTGCACGAGCCCGGTCACCGCGAGCACCGGCTGCGTCAGCCAGCGCACTTTCGCCGCGGCGAGCCCGAGCGGCACGCCCAGCGCCGCAGCGGCGGCGAGCGACGCGAAAACCAGGACGACGTGCTCCCCAAGCAGGCGCGTGAAGTCCGGGCCGAACACCGCGCTCCACAGCGTGCGGCGCTGCTTCGGCCCGACGCTGCGGCCGCCGGCGAACTCGGCTGCCACGGCGGCAAAGCTGCGGCCGTCGAGCTCGGCGCGGGCGTTGAGGCGCGTCATGCGCGCCTCGTCGATCGAGCCCTCGAGCGCGGCGAGCGCGCCGTACGCTTCGGGGAAGCGCCGCGGCAGGTCGGCGCGGTGCAGCAGCAGCGCGTCGTAGGCGGGGAAGAAAGCGCGGTCGTCCTCGAGGATCACGAGGTCGAAGCGCTCGATCTTGCCGTCGGTCGAGTAGACGTCGATCACGTCGACCTCGCCGGCGGCGAGCGCTTCGTAGGCGAGGCCGTGGTCGAGGCTGCGGGGCGTGCCATGGGGCAGGCCGTACGCGCGCGACAGGCCCGGCCATCCGTCACGCCGGCCGAGGAACTCAGGCCCGAAGCCCAGGGCGAGGTCGGGATGGCGCACGAGGTCGGAGATGCGGCGCAAGCCGCGGCGCTCGGCCTCGGCGCGGCGCACCCCGATGGCATAGGTGTTGTTGAAGCCGAGCGGCACCGAGGCCGCCAGGCCGAGCTGCGCGAGCCGCGCGTTCAGCTCGCGCAGGCCAAGGCGCGCATCGGTCTTCAGGATCTCCCGGGCGAGGGTGCCGGTGTATTCGGGATAGACGTCGATGGCGCCGCTGCTCAGCGCCTGGAAGAGAATGGCCGTCCCGCCCATGCCGGGGCGGTGCTCGGCGGTGGCGCCGGCGGCCCGGGCGGTGTGCACGATGATCTCGCCGAGGATGTAGGACTCCGTGAAGCGCTTGGAGCCCACCTGCAGCGTCTCGGCGGCCTGCACAGTCCAGGCCGCGGCGAGCAGCAGCGCGATGCTCAGGCGGCCCGGTCCCACCTCGTGCCGCCTTCCGTGCCGAGGAACTGGAGGGCGGCGAGCCGGGCGTACAGCCCGCCTTCGCGCAGCAACTCGGCGTGCGTGCCCTGCGCCACCAGGCGCCCGCGCTCCATCACCACGATGCGATCTGCGTGCTGCACCGTGGCCAGGCGGTGGGCGATTGCGAGGGTGGTGCGCCCCTGCTCCAGCGCCTCGAGCGCGCGCTGCACGGTGCGCTCGCTCTCGGCGTCGAGCGCGCTGGTCGCCTCGTCCAGCAGCAGGATCGGCCGGTCGGCGAGCAGCGCGCGCGCGATGGACAGCCGCTGGCGCTGGCCGCCGGAGAGCGTCACGCCGCGCTCGCCGATCGGCGTGTCCAGCCCCTGCGGCAGGCGCTCGATGAACTCCAGGGCGAAGGCCCTTTCGCAGGCGGCCAGCACCTCGTCGCGCGTGGCCTGCGGCCGCCCGTAGCGCACGTTCTCGAGCACGCTCGAGGCGAACAGCACCGGCTCCTGCGGCACTACCGCGACGAGGCGCCGCAGGGCCCGCGGATCCAGGGTTTTGAGCTCGACCCCGCCGATCCGGATCGCACCTTCCTGCGGGTCGTAGAACCGCAGCAGGAGCGCGAACACGGTCGACTTTCCGGCACCCGAGGGGCCCACCAGCGCCACGCGCTCGCCCGGCGCGACGCGCAGGCTGAAGTGCTGCAGCGCGGGCGTGCCCGGCCGCGCCGGGTAGGCGAAGCCCACCTGGTCGAGCACGATCTCCAGCTGTTTGCCGCCGGGCGGCGAGGCTGGCGCGGCAGGCGCGACGATGCGCGGCGGGGTCTCCAGCAGCTCGAGCAGGCGCTCGGTAGCGCCAGCGGCGCGCTGCAGCTCGCCCCACACCTCCGACACGGTGCCGGCGCCGGTGGCCACGACCAAGGCGTAGAAAACGAAGGCGGCGAGCTCGCCGGTCGACAGCCGCCCGGCCAGCACGTCGTGGCCGCCGATCCACAGGATGATGCCGACCGCGCTGAAGGCGATGAGCATGACCGATGAGATGAGGAAGGCCTTCTGCCGCACCCGGCTCACGCCGGCGCGGCAAGCCGCCTCGGCATGGTGCGCGAAGCTCGCGCGGTCCGCGTCCTCGTGCACGTAGGCCTGCACCGTGCGCACCTCGTGCACCGCCTCGTCGATGTACGAGGACACCTCGGCCACGCGGTCCTGTCCGTCGCGCGACAGGCGCCGCACGCGCCGCCCCAGCACCAGGATGGGGATCAGGGTGGCGGGCACGCCGACCAGCACGAGCAGCGCCAGCTTCCAGCTGGTGACGAACAGCATCACCGCCGCGCCCGCCATCATCAGCGAGTTGCGCACGAACATGGAGAGCCCGTAGCCGATCACCTGCTGCAGCAGGGTGGCATCGTTGGTGAGGCGCGAGACCACCTCGCCGGTGCGGGTCGCCTCGAAGAACGCGGGCTCGAGCGCGAGCACGTGGTCGAACACCGCGCGGCGCAGGTCGGCCACCACGCGCTCGCCGGTGGTCATCATCAGGAAGAAGCGGAACCAGGTCGCCACCGCCAGGGTGGCGGCTACGGCGATCAGCGCGGCGAGCGCCTGGTCGAGCAGCCGCGGGTCGCCGCTGCCGAAGCCGCTGTCGACCACGTAGCGCAGGCCCTGCCCGAGCGCCAGCACGCAGCCCGCGGCGAACAGCAGCGCCACCATGGCGCCCGCGATGCGCAGGCGATACGGCGCCAGAAACCGGGCCAGCCGGACCAGCGCGGCGCTACGCGTCGACGCGCTCCACTTGCACGCGGCAATCGTAGTAGGTGGCGCCGCCGCCGAGGTCGGTGGTGCGCTGCGAGGTGACATTGTTCGCGTTGCGGCCGTCGGGCGCGTGCTTCTTCCACCAGACCGAGGGCGCCACCACCACGCCGCGGCGCGGCTTGCCGTTGACGCGCGCCTTGAGCGTGTAGGCGCCGCGATCGTTGAACACGCGCACCCGGTCGCCGTCGCGGATACCGCGCGCCGCGGCGTCTTCCGGGTGCATGTCCAGGTGCGGCTCGCGCTCGAACTCGCGGAAGCGCGCCAGGTTGGCGAAGGTGGAGTTGAGGAAATGGCGCGCCGGCGGCGACAGGAAGGCGAGCGGATAGCGCGCCGCGAGCGCTTCGTCGGCCACCTCGGCAGGCGGGTTGAAGAAGGGCAGCGGGTCGATCCCCTGCTTCTCGAGCCAGCCGCTGTGGAGCTCGCACTTGCCCGAGGGCGTGGGGAAGCCCCCGGCAGCGAACGGCGCGAAGCGCTGCGGCACGCTCAGCCGTTCCCATCCGTTTCTTCTCAGGGATTCAAAATTCCCCGTGGCGCCGAGCGCCGTGCGGCAGATGTCCTCGTCCGAGTCGCGGAAGCACGGCTCGTCGAAGCCCATGCGCGCCGCCAGGCGCCGGAACACTTCCGAGTTGGGCAGCGATTCGCCCACCGGCGCGATCGCGGCGTTGTTGGCGAGCACGTACAGATGGCCGTAGGACTTGTGCACGTCGAGGTGCTCGAGCTGCGTGGTGGCCGGCAGCACGATGTCGGCATAGTCGGCGGTGTCGGTCTGGAAATGATCCATGACCACCGTGAACAGGTCCTCGCGCGAGAAGCCCGCGATCACCTTGTCGGATTGCGGGCACACCGCGACCGGGTTGTTGTTGTAGACGATGACCGCGCGCACCGGCGGCTCGGCCGCGGTCAGCGCGTCGCCGAGCTTTGCCTGGTTGATGACGCGCGGCCTGCGGGCGCCGAGCAGGTCCGGGCGCTCCAGCGCCGCGTGGTCGAACTTGTAGAAGTCCGCGGTGGTGAGCACGATGCCGCCGGCCGCCTCGCGCCACGCCCCCACCAGCGCGGGCAGGCAGGCGATGGTGCGCGCCGCGATGCCGCCGCCGCTGTGGCGCTGCATGCCGTAGTTCAGGCGGATGGCCGCCGGCCGGATGCTGCCGTAGGCGCGCGCGAGCTGCACCACCTCCTCCACGGAAATGCCGGAGGTGCGGGCCGCCCATTCCGGAGAATGGTCCCGAAGAACCCTCGCCCGAAGGGCCTCGTATCCCACCGTGTAATTCGCCACGTAGTCATGGTCGACCAGGTCCTCGGCGATGAGCACGTGCATCATGCCGAGCGCCAGCGCGCCGTCGGTGCCCGGCAGCAGCGCGATATGCTGGGTGCACTTCTCGGCCGACAGGCTGCGATACGGATCGATGGCCACGACCTTGGCGCCGCGGCGCTTGGCCTCCTGCACGCGCGACCAGAGGTGCAGGTTGGAGACGATCGGGTTCGCGCCCCACAGCAGGATCAGCTTCGCCTCGTCGAAGCGCTCGGGGTCCATGCCGACCGAGCCGCCGAGGGTCGCCTTCATGCCGTACTTGCCGGCGCTCGAGCACAGGGTCCTGTCGAGCAGCGTGGCGCCCAGGCGATGGAAGAAGCGCCGGTCCATCGAACTGTACTGCACCATGCCCATGGTGCCCGCGTAGCTGCACGGCAGGATCGACTCCGGGTTGTCCGCCGCGATCGCTTTCAGCCGGTGCGCGATCTCGTCGAGCGCTTCGTCCCAGGTGATGCGCGCGAACTTCCCCTCGCCCTTTCTGCCGGTCCTCTTCAGGGGAAAGCGCAGGCGCTCCGGCGAATACGTGCGCTCGAGGTAATAGGCGACCTTGGTGCAGAGCGTGCCCTCCGTGAAGGGCATCGCGGGATCGCCCTGGATCCTGGTCGCCACGCCGTCCTGCACCGTGACCAGCATGGCGCAGGTGTCGGGGCAGTCGTGCGGGCAGGCGGTGCGGACCACCTCGGCGCTCATGCAGGCATTCTATCGAGAAGCTCGATCCAGTGATGCACCGGCACGGCCGCGCCCCCCTGCAGGTGGCTCAGGCAGCCGATGTTCGCCGTGGCGATGCAGTCGGGCGCGCCCTCGTGCAGGGCCTCGAGCTTGCGCGCGCGCAGCTCGCCGGCGATGGGCGGATGCAGCAGCGAGTAGGTGCCCGCCGAGCCGCAGCACAGGTGGCCGTCGCGCACGCCCGCGAGCTCGAAGCCCGCGCGCGCGAGGCGCGCCTCGACCATGCCGCGGATCTGCTGGCCGTGCTGCAGGCTGCAGGGAGACTGGAACGCCACGCGGCCGCGCGCCGCGCCGGCAGGGACGGCCTCGAGGGGCAGCACCTCGCACAGGTCCCTGGCGAGCGCCGAGATGCGCGCCGCCTTGCCGCGGTACTTGTCGTCGTGCGCGAGCAGGTGCGCGTAATCCCTGACCGTCACGCCGCAGCCGCTCGCCGTAGCGACAATCCCCTCCACCTCGCCGCGCTCGACCATCGGCCACCACGCGTCGATCAGCGCGCGCATGTCGTCGCGCCCGGCGTCCTGGTAGTTCAGGTGGAAGCGCAGCGCGCCGCAGCAGCCCGCGCCCGGCACCTCGATGAGCGAGATGCCGGCGCGGTCCAGCACGCGCGCCGCCGCGGCGTTGATCCCGGGCGCGAGCGCCGGCTGCACGCACCCGGCCAGCAGCAGCATCTTGCGTGCGTGCCGCGGCGCCGGCCACTCGCCCGGAGCTGCAGTTTTTCCGGGAACCTTGCCTTTCAGCGCGCCGGGGAGCAGCGGCCGCATCGCCCTTCCCACCCCAAGAAAGAATGCGAACAACCTGGTGCGCGGCAACGCGAATGCCAGCAGCGCGCGCTTCAGCCGGTCGAGCGGCGCGCGCGGCGCGCGCTCCTCGACCACGGCGCGGCCGATGTCGACCAGCCGGCCGTAGCGCACCCCGGAGGGGCAGGTGCTCTCGCAAGCGCGGCAGGTCAGGCAGCGGTCCAGGTGCAGGCGCGTCTTGCCGCTCACCGGCGCGCCTTCGAGCGCGCGCTTCATGAGGTAGATCCTGCCGCGCGGGCTGTCGAGGTCGTCGCCCAGCACCTGGTAGGTAGGACAGGTAGCGGTGCAGAAGCCGCAGTGCACGCATTTGCGCAGGATTTCCTCGGCCTCACGGCCTGCGGGGGTGTCGCGGATAAAGTCGGCGAGCCGGGTTTGCATGCGCCGCTATACTTTTCGCATGGAGCTGCTTTTCTGGATCCTACTCGTCGCCGGGGGCGTGGGCGCCGGCGTCTGGTTCCGCACGTGGCGGCGGCGCCAGGCGGAGCGCGAGCAGGCCGCCGAGCAGCGGCTGGCCGCCTTCGTGGCGCAGTCTAGGCCGGCGGCGCCGGCGGCCGACCCGGCGCAGAAGCTGCTCTTCGATGCCGCGGCGAAAGCCGGCGACGCCAACGAGCCGGTGCTGTCCATCCAGCTGTATGCGCGCCTGCTGTCGCGTTTTCCGGAGAGCGCGTTCGCCGAGCAGGCACGCGCGGCGGTCGAGGCGCAGAAAAAGAAGCTCGCCAAGCCCTAGAGCTCCGCGTACATGCGGCCGGGATTGAGCACCCCCGCCGGGTCGAACGCGGCCTTCAGCTCGCGGTGCAGGCGCGCGAGCACCGGCTCCAGCGGCGTGAATGCGCCGCCGGCCGAGCGCGCGCCCCTGAACAGGGTCGCATGGCCGCCGGCGCGCTGCGCGGCAGCACGCGGGTCGGCGGTCGTTTTCAGCCAGCGCAATCCGCCGTTCCATTCGATCAGCACCCTGCCCGGCACCTCCGGGGCGGGCGCGGTGGACGGCAGGGCCAGCCGCCACAGCGGCTCGTCGCCGCCGAAGAAGGCATGGCGGTGCTCGCGCACGCCGTCCCAGAAGGCGCCGGCGTCGTCCACCGGAGCGCCGCCGATCCTGCGCGCGGCGGCGCCCACTGCGGCATCCGCGCCGGACAGGCGCACGCGCAACCGGCCTGCGTGCCATGCCGTGGCCGAAACGGGGAGCGGCTGCCCGGCCCAGCGGTTCACCGTCTCCAGCGCCTCGTCCTGGGACGCCTCCAGCTCCAGGGTGATCTCCGCAGCCGGCCTCGGCAGCACCTTGACGGAGGCTTCGGCGATCAGCGCCAGCGTGCCGAGCGAGCCGGCGACCAGCCGCGCCACGTCGTAGCCGGCGACGTTCTTCATCACCTGCCCGCCGAAGGAAAGCACCCGGCCGCGCCCGTCGACCAGCTTCACGCCGAGGACGAAGTCGCGCAGCGCGCCCGCGGCCGCCCGGCGCGGACCCGACAGGCCGGCGGCGATGCAGCCGCCGAAGGTGGCGTCTGCGCCGAAGTGCGGCGGCTCGAACGCCAGCATCTGGCGGTTCTCGTGGAGCGTCCTTTCGACTTCCGCGAGCGGCGTCCCGCAGCGAGCCGTGACCACCAGCTCGGTCGGCTCGTAGCTGACGATACCGGCGTAGCTGCGGGTGTCGAGGAGATCGCCGCGCGGCTCGTTGCCGTAGAAGTCCTTGGTGCCGCCGCCGCGCAAGCGCAGCGGGGCGCGGCGGGCCGACGCCTCGCGGATGCGCTCCTGGAGGTGCTCGGGGCTCAAAACCGCGGCAGCTCGGGATGCGGCAGCCGTCCCCCGTGCACGTGCATGCGGCCGAACTCGGCGCAGCGCGCCAGCGTCGGCACGGCCTTGCCCGGGTTGAGCAGCCCGTGCGGGTCGAAGGCGCGCTTCACCGCCATGAACAGCTCCAGCTCGTCGGGCCGGAACTGCACGCACATCTGGTTGATCTTCTCCACGCCCACGCCGTGTTCGCCGGTGATGGTGCCGCCGACCTCGATGCATTTTTCCAGCACCTCCGCGGCGAACTGCTCGGTGCGCTGCAGCTCGTCGGGGCTATTGGCGTCGAACAGGATCAGCGGATGCAGGTTGCCGTCGCCGGCATGGAACACGTTGGGGCAGCGCAGCCCGTACTTCGCTTCCATCTCGCCGATGAAGGCCAGCACCTCGCCGAGCCGCTTGCGCGGAATGGTGCCGTCCATGCAGTAGTAGTCGGGCGAGATGCGCCCGACGGCGGGGAAGGCGGCCTTGCGCCCCGACCAGAAGCGCAGGCGCTCCGCCTCGTCGCGCGACACCGTCATGCGCGTGGCGCCCGAGCGCTCGAGCACCGCCTTCACGCGCGCGATCTCGTCCTCCACCTCCTCCGGCGTGCCGTCGGACTCGCACAGCAGGATGGCCGCCGCCTCCAGGTCGTACCCCGCGCCGACGAACTGCTCCACCGCATGGGTCGCGGGGCGGTCCATCATCTCGAGCCCCGCCGGGATGATGCCGGCGGCGATCACTTCGGCCACCGCCTTTCCCGCGGTCTCCACGTCGTCGAACGAAGCCATGACCACCCTGGCCGACTGCGGCCTGGGCAGCAGCTTGACGGTCACCTCGGTGACCACGGCCAGCATGCCTTCCGAGCCGATGGCGAGCGCCAGCAGATCGTAGCCCGGCGCGTCGGGCGCTTCCGAGCCGAGCGTGATCGGCTCGCCGTCGATGGTGAAGCCGCGCACGCGCAGCACGTTGTGCACCGTGAGGCCGTACTTCAGGCAGTGCACGCCGCCCGAGTTCTCGGCCACGTTGCCGCCGATGGTGCAGGCGATCTGGCTCGAGGGGTCGGGCGCGTAATAAAGGCCGAACGGCGCCGCCGCCTCGGAAATCGCGGCATTGCGCACCCCGGGCTGCACCACCGCGAGGCGGCCGCGCGCGTCGACGCGCAGCACGCGCATGAACTTCGCCATGGAGAGCAGCACGCCGTCGCCCGTGGGCAGGGCGCCGCCCGAGAGGCCGGTGCCGGCGCCGCGCGGCACCACCGGCACGCGCAGCGCCGCGCAGGTCTGCAGCACCCGGCGCACCTGCTCCTCGGTTTCCGGCAGCGCCACGACCATCGGCAACTGGCGGTAGGCCGTCAGGCCGTCGCACTCGTACGGGCGGGTGTCTTCCTCTTCGTGCAGCACCGCGCGCCCGGGAAGAAAGGCGCGCAAGGCGCTCACGACAGGTAGCGCTGCGCCCACTTCAGCCCCTCGACGGTGTCACCCCTGGGATTGTATTCGCAACCCACCCAGCCGGCGTAGCCGAGGCGGTCGAGGTGCGAGAGGAGGAACTCGAAGTTGATCTCGCCGCTGCCGGGCTCGCCGCGCCCCGGCGCGTCCGCGAGCTGCATGTGGCCGATGCGCGGCAGCAGCTTCTCGACCGTGTTAGCGAGGTTGCCCTCGAGCAGCTGCATGTGGAAGAAGTCGTACTGGATGCAAAGGTTGTCCGCCGCCACCTCCTGCACGACGCGCGCGGCCTGGGCGCTGCCGCGCAGGAAGTAGTTCGCCACGCTGCGCTCGCTGATCGGCTCGATCAGCAGGCGCATGCCCTCGCCTCGCAGCCGCTGCGCCGCGTACCCGAGGTTGGCGACATAGGTGGCCTGCAGCGCGGGCAACTCGGCCCCGGGCGGCGCCACGCCGGCGAGGCAGTGCAGGCTGTCGCAACGCGCAGCGCGCGCGTAGGCGATGGCGCGCTCGAGATCCTCACGGAAGCGCACTTCGCGCCCGGGAAGGCACGCCGTGCCGGCCTCGCCGCGCGCCGCGTCGCCGCGCGGCGCGTTGTGCAGCACCACCTGCACGCCGGCGTCGCGCGCCGCGGCGGCGACCTCGCCGGGCTCGAAGTCGTAGGGAAACTGGTATTCCACCGCGCGGAACCCGGCGCGGCGCGCCGCCGCGAAGCGCTCGAGGAAGCCG
>DASUUN010000370.1:0-3700 GCA_036374055.1 Burkholderiales bacterium | reverse complement strand
GTGGGCGGCGGCACCGGCATCTTCCGCGGCTGGTACAGCGTGGCCTCCAAGCGCCTGGGCGAGTTCGACGTGACGCTGGGTTACGGTAGGGAGCGCTTCGACGGGGCGTTCGGTGGCGTGCGCTGGACGCCCGTCTGGGCGCCCAACTGGAGCGTCGTGGCTGAATATGACGCTTACCGCTACCGAGATGACCTGGGGGCGGAGTTATCGGGAGCGGCGCAGTACAAGAAGGAGGCCGCGATCGGCCTCGAGTACCGCTGGGGCTGGCTCGGGGCGAAGGCGTTCACCTCGCACGGCAATGCCGGCTTCAACGCCTACATCAGCGTGCCGCTGGAGCAGAAGGAGTTCATCCCGAAGCACCAGGAGCCGGCGCCGTACACGCGCATCAACCCGCGCCCGACCGAGGCGCAGTGGCACGACGACGGCGGGCACCGCTCGCGCCTGGCGCGCGCGCTGGTGGAGCAGGACTTCAGCGACATCGCGATCGGCTACCGCGCCGGGCGGCTGGAAGCGCGGCTTACCAACTCGCGCATCTCGTCGATGCCGCGCGCGGTGGGGCGCGCGGCGCGCACCCTGCTCTCCTTCGCGCCGCTCGAGGTGCGCGAGATCCGCGTGACCTACGCGCAGGGCACGCTGCCGGTAGCCACCTACACCTTCATCAATGTGCCGCTGCTGCAGCGCTACTTCAACGGCATGGCCACGCGCGAGATGCTCGCGCCGTACGTGGCGATCGAGTACGCGGATCCCGCGGCGCTGCGCGAGGAAGCCGACCGCGCCGAGACGCTGGAGGCCTTCAAGCTGCCGCTGCCCGAGAGCCTGGTGGTCGAGCACGACGGCGTGGACTTCATCGCGCTGCGCGGGCGCAACGTGCTCGGCGGGAGCCTCTACGTGGCGCCGGGGTTCTCGACCTTCTTCAACGACCCGGGCGGCGCGCTGCGCTACGACCTGTCGCTGTCGGCGAGCTACCACCGCTCCATCGGCGCGCAGCGCTTCCTGGAGGCCGAGCTGCGCGTGCCGCTGTACGGCGACATCGACGAGGTCACCACGCCGTCCAACAGCCTGCTGCCGCACGTGCGCACCGACATCGCCGAGTACCGGCGCGGCAGCCAGTTCAAGCTGATGCGCCTGTCCGCGGTCAAGTTCTACCATCCCGCGCCGCGGGTCTACGCCAAGGCCTCGGCGGGCGTCTACGAGGAGATGTTCAGCGGCGCCGGCGGCCAGGTGCTGTACCTGCCGCGCGACGGGCGCTGGGCGGTCGACCTCGAGGCGCACGCGGTGCGCCAGCGCGACTTCGACGGCTGGTTCGGCCACCAGGACTACCGCACCGTGACCGCCATCGCCTCGCTCAACTACCGCATGGCGCAGGGCGTCACCGGCACGCTGCGCGCCGGGCGCTTCCTGGCGAAGGACGAAGGCGTGCGCGCCGAGGTGAAGCGCCGCTTCGCCTCCGGCTGGGAGGTGGGCGCCTGGTACACCGTGACCAACGGCAACGACATCACCTCGCCCGGCTCGCCTTCCAACCCGTACCACGACAAGGGCATCTTCATGGTGTGGCAGCTCGACACGCTGCTCACCCGGGACATCCAGGCGAGCGCGAGCTTCGGCCTGTCGCCCTGGACGCGCGACGTCGGGCAGATGGTGTCGGCGCCGGGCGAGCTCTACAGCGCGCTCGAGGGCCCGGTGCTGCGCATGCACGAGCACGACGGGCTCTCGCGCCTGGGCGACCGCGACGACGACTACGACCTGCCGCAGCTCGGCGTGCACCCGGAGCGGCGCTGGCCGGACTTCGTCGCCCAGGACCTGCGCGGCGCCGGGCGCGCCGCCGGCCGGGTCGACTGGGTGGAGAGCACCGCGCTCGCCGGCGCGATCGTGCTGGGCTCGGCCCTGCTCGACAAGCGGGCGTTCGAGTTCGCGGACAAGCGGAAGGACAAGCGCTGGATGGAGCGCGGCATCGAGATCGGCGACGCCCTGCCGGTCGCGGCGGTGGGGCTGTCGGGCCTCTTCGCCTTCGACGAGTCGCGGCCGCAGCTCTCGGACGCGGGGCTCGCGGCGCTGGAGGCTTCGGGGGTTGCTTTCCTGGGGGCGACTTTTTCGAAATATTTGGTGGGAAGAGCGAGACCCAGCGCCGGGCTCGGGCACCGCGAGTTCGACGCCGGCTCGAAGGAGGACCGCTTCCACTCGTTCCCGTCGCGCCATACCGCGGTCATGTGGGCGGCCGTGACGCCTTACGCCAAGCAGTTCGACCTGCCCTGGCTCTACGGCGTGGCCGCGCTCACCAACGCGGCGCGCATCGGCAGCCGCGAGCACTGGGTCTCCGACACCGTGGCCGGCTCGCTCCTCGGCTACGCCCTCGGCCACCTCGCCTGGGAAGCGCGGCGCGACGCGCGCCTGGGCAAGAGCGGGCCTCGCCTCGCCGTGGTGCCCGACGGCGTGGGCCTGCAGTGGGATCTCAAATGAGAAAAATAGGGTACGTCCCCATTTTTCTTTTGCTCTGCGGGACGGCGCAGGCCCAGGATTGCAGGGTGCTGGATCCGGAGCTGCAGCAGCGCTACGCGGGGCCGTGCGTGAACGGGCTCGCCGAGGGCGTGGGCGAGGCGAGCGGGGTCGCGCGCTACGCGGGGGGCTTCAAGGCCGGCCGCAAGCACGGCAAAGGCGTCAAGACCTGGCCGAGCGGGGACCGCTACGAGGGCGATTTCGTCGACGACCGCAAGGAGGGCGTGGGGACCTACACCTGGGGCCGCGGCAAATGGGAGGGCGAGCGCTACGAGGGGGCGTACCTCGCGGACAAGCGCCACGGCTTCGGCGTGTACCGCTGGCCCAGCGGCGACGTCTATGCCGGCCCGTGGAAGGAGGACGCGCTCGCCGGGCCGGCGACGCCGATGATGGCGGCGCGCGCCAAGTTCGAGGAAGAGGCGCGCGCGGCGGTGGCGAAGGAAGGGCAGAAGGTATGCCGCGAGATGCCCATCGGCATCGGCCTGCGCGAGTGGCTGCGCGGCACGGTGGTGCGGGTCGGCGCCGAGCAGGTGGCGGTGCGCATCGACGATGCGGGCGCGCATCCGCACGTGGTCGCCAACGTCGAAGTGCTGCGCGGCGACGTGGTCTGGGACGCGCCGGTCAATTGGACGCCGTGCTACTGACCCTCGGCGCGATGCAGCGGCCCTGGCTCACCCCGTGCTTGCCGAGGTCGGCCGCGATGAGCGCGCAGCTCGCCTTCGCCACTTCCTGCGGGCCCGCCACGCCGATGTGCAGCCCGGGCATCGAGACGAGGTGCGAGCGGCCGGCCGCAAGCCGCAGCTCCAGCGCGTGCGCCTTGTCCTCGCAGCGCTCGAAGAGCACGGTGCACGCCGGGCACTGCTGCATCAGCGGCTGCACGAAGCGCGCGTTGGCGGCGACGCACGCATCGCGGCCCCTGGTCTCGTCGGAGAAAGCGGTGTAAGTGACGCCGCCGGGCGCGAGCACCGCAGCGATCGGAGCGTAGCTGCGGCTGGACCAGTGCCAGTAAACGGCGATCGCCAGACCGCCGATCAGCGCGAGCACTACGAGCGCTGCATTAGCAACCGGGCCCTTGGCCGCCACCCTGTCCCGGATTCAGGCCGCTGCATTTTCCTTTGCCTTTATGCGCCACGGCGTGCGAGTTGGAACTGCCGCGCGCCGCGCGCGCCGCCGCTGCCGCTACCGCCGCGGCGACCCCGGCAACCGC
>DASUUN010000369.1:0-6991 GCA_036374055.1 Burkholderiales bacterium | reverse complement strand
TCGACATGGTCGTGCAGGGCCGCAACCCGCTGCAGCGTGTGGGCGGCGGGCTGGGCGTGGGCCTCGCGCTGGCGCGACGCATCGCCGAGCTGCACGGCGGCACGCTCGAGGCGCGCAGCGAAGGCGAGAACCGGGGCAGCGAGTT
This sequence comes from Burkholderiales bacterium, assembly GCA_036374055.1. Lineage (GTDB taxonomy): Bacteria > Pseudomonadota > Gammaproteobacteria > Burkholderiales > SG8-39 > SCGC-AG-212-J23. Next base: position 6,846 of record DASUUN010000369.1, on the reverse strand, counting down.
CACGCTGAGGCTGCCGCTCGTCCAAAGGGCGGCCCAGGCTGGGCCGCCGCGCGCCGCCGGGGCCGCGCTGCCGCTGGTCGCCCGGCGCGTGCTGGTGGTGGACGACAATGCCGACGCGGCGTTCACCCTGGACCTGCTGCTGAAGTCGCTGGGCCACGAGACGCGCGTCGTGCACGACGGCCCGGCCGCGCTGGAGGCCGCGCGGGAGTTCCGGCCGGACATCGTGCTGCTCGACATCGGCCTGCCCGGGATCGACGGCTACGAGGTGGCCCGGCGCCTGCGCGCGCTGGGGCAGGATTACCCGCTACGCATCTTCGCCGTGACCGGCTGGGGCACCGAGGCCGACCGGCGCCGCTCGCAGGAGGCCGGCTTCGACCTGCATTTCGTCAAGCCGCTCGATCCGGACGAGCTGTCGCAAGCCCTGCACAAGAACAAGCTGCACTAGCGCTATTCGCAGAAGTACTCCACCACGTCCGGGGTCTCGGCGCGCGGCTGGCCGAACGCGATCCAGCCGTGCCGGCGCAGCGTGAACTCCTCGCGGCGCAGGATGATCTCCTCCTCGCCCTCGACCGCGATGTAGGTGCCGTTGGTGCTGTGGTCCCGGAGGATGAACTTCTGGCCGCGCCGCTCGATCACGCAGTGCTGGCGCGAGGCCTTGACGTCCGCCACCACCAGCATGCAGCCAGCGTCGCGCCCGATGGTGATCGATTCCTCGCGCCGGCGCCGGATGACGTCCTTGCCGCGGTACCGGAGCCGCAGCCCGGCGCGCGGCGCCTTCAGCACCGAGCTCAGGGCGGAGAAATCGGTGATGTCCGGGCTTTTCTGCCAGAGGTACTCGCACAGCGAGATCTGCTCCTCCTTGCCGCGCACCGTGATGTCGTACAGCCGCCGCGTGGAGTTGCGCAGGCCCGCGCCGAGCAGCGCCACGGTCTCGGCGGTGGTGAGCACCTGGCCCTTGGTGGCCTGCTCGACCAGGCGCGCGGCGATGTTCACCGAGTCGCCGAAGATGTCGTTGTCGTGCTGCAGCACCGGCCCGGCGTGGAAGGCGACGCGCGCGCCGAGCGGCGCGCCGCCCATCTCGACGAGCGACTCGATCGCGCCCTGCATGCGAGCCGAAGCGTCGGCCGCGGCGCTCGCAGTCGGAAACAGCGCCATGATCTGCTCGCCCATGGTCTTCACCACGCGGCCGCCGCTCTCGGCGGCCGCCTGGCGGAAAGCGTCCAGGCAGCGGGTGATCGCGTCGGCCGCACGCACGTCGCCGACGGCCTGGAACAGCTCCGCGCTGCCGGTCACGCCGGCGAACAGCACCGTGGTCTGCCTGCCCGAACGCATCGCGCTAATATAACCGCGTGAACAAGGCCGTTGAAATAACGACCGTCACGGGCGCCGAGGCCGTGGTCGAGATGCTGAAGGCGCACGGGGTGGACGTGGTGTTCGGCCTGTGCGGCGACACCAGCCTTCCCCTGTACGACGCCCTGGGGCGGCTGAAGTCGATCCGCCACATCCTGACCCGGGACGAGCGCCACGCCGCGTACATGGCCGACGGCTACGCCAGGGTCACCGGCAGGGTCGGCGTGTGCGAGGGGCCCTCCGGCGGCGGCGCCACCTACATCCTGCCCGGGCTGGTGGAGGCGAACGAATCGTCGGTGCCGGTCCTCGCCATCAACACCGACATCTCGGTGTCCTCGAGGAGCAAGTTCACCCTGACCGAGCTCGACCAGCGCGCCCTGATGCGGCCGTTGACCAAGTGGAACGCGGTGCTCGACCGCGCGGCCGACATCCCGCGCACCCTGCGCGCGGCCTTCGAGGCCATGACCGGCGGGCGTCCCGGCGCGGCGCACCTCGCGCTGCCTTTCGATGTGCAAAACGGCCCGGTGGAGCGCAGCGAGATCTGGGCCGACCCTTCCCTGGGCAGCTTTCCGTCCCGGCGCACCGCCCCCGACCCCTTCTTCGTGGAGCTGGCGGCGAAGCTCCTCAGATCTTCCGGGCGCCCTTTGTTCATTTGCGGCGGCGGTGTCGTGCTCTCGGGCGCGGAAAGCGAATTGGTGGCGCTCGCCGAAAAGCTCGGCGTCCCGGTCGCCACCACGGTCAGCGGCAAGGGCGCGATCGACGAGCGCTGCGCGCACTCGGTGGGCGTGGTCGGCTCCAACGGCGGCACACCCCAGACGCGCGCGGTGGTGGATGCGGCCGACGTCATCGTGTTCGTCGGCTGCCGCGCCGGCTCGGTGACCACCGAGCGCTGGCGCCATCCCGCCCCGGGCGCCGCGCGCATCATCCACATCGACGTCGATCCGTCCGTGCCCGGGCGCAACTACCCGGTCGACGTGCCCCTGGTCGGCGATGCGCGCCTTTGCCTTGAGTCACTCGATAACGCCCTGGAGGGCTGCACGCGCGCAGGCGATCTCAACTTCGTCGACGCGAAAAAGCGCGAGAAATTCGCCGCCTTCGACGCGCTCGCCGCCTCCAACGACGCGCCGATCAAGCCCGAGCGGGTGGTCGCGGCGCTCGACGCGCTGCTCGATGACGATTCGATTGTCGTGGCGGATCCCGGCACGCCCTGTCCGTATTTCTCGGCGTACTACCGCGTGAAGGGCACCGGCCGGCGCTTCTTCTCCAACCGCGCGCACGGCGCGCTCGGCTACGCGCTCGCCGCCGCGATCGGCGCGCACCTCGGCCGCCCGCAGGTGAAGACCGTGGCGGTGATGGGCGACGGCAGCTTCGGCATGTGCGTAGGCGAGCTGGAGACCGCGGTGCGCCTGAAGCTCCCGATCACCTTCGTGGTCATCGCCAACGCGGTCTACGGCTGGATCAAGGCCGGCCAGAAGTCCGGCTACCAGCAGCGCTATTTCTCGGTCGACTTCAGCCTCACCGACCACGCCCGGGTCGCCGAGGCCTTCGGGGTGAGGTCTTTTCGAGTCACCGATCCGGAGAAGCTGAACGAAGCCTTGAAACAAGCGCTCTCTCACGGCGGTCCAACGCTGGTGGACATCGTCTGCCAACCCCTGCACGAAGCCAAGGCCCCGGTCTCCGAATGGGTCGCATGATCGGAAAAGGCCACCACGACATGGGCGGCGAGCCGGCGGGGAAGGTGGAGCCGACGGAGCACGACTACGCGCAATGGGAGCGCCGGGTGGACGCGCTGGTCACGATCCTCACCGGGATCAAGGGCCGCAAGCTCATGACGGTGGATGAGCTGCGCAAGAACATCGAGGCGCTCGGGCCGGACGTGTACGACAGCACCACGTACTACGAGCGCTGGATCACCTCGGTGACCCAGACCCTCATCCAGCGCGGCGTCGTCACCACCGAAGAGCTGGGGCGCAAGATGGAGGAAATCCAGCGCCGGCAGGAGGGCGCGTGACCGGGCGCGGCCACCACGACATGGGCGGCCTGCCGGCGGGCAGGGTGGAGCGCACCGAGCACGACTACGCCGACTGGGAGCGCCGGGTGGATGCGCTCGCGGTGCTCATGAACAGGCGCATCACCGTGGACGAGCGGCGCAAGAACATCGAGGCGCTGCCGCCGCAGGCCTACGACAGCATGAGCTACTACGAGCGCTGGGTGATCGCGCTGGGCCAGGCGCTGATCCAGCGCGGCATCATCACCACCGAGGAGCTGGGGCGCAAGATGGAGGAAGTGTGCAGCCGCAATTCGTAACGGACTTTCCCGCATCCGTGCCTCCCCGTTTTTCAATCGGGGAGAAAGTCAGAGTCAGGAACGTGGCGCCCCTGGGCCACATCCGCACGCCCTTCTACATCCGCGGCCATGCCGGTACCATCGAGCGGCTGTGCGGCAGCTTTCCCAATCCGGAGGAGCTGGCGCAGATGCGCGACGGCCTGCCGGCGCAGCCGCTGTACCGCGTGCGCTTCCGGCAGAAGGACGTCTGGCCCGATTACCGCGGCAACGACACCGACGTGCTGGAGATCGAGATCTTCCAGCACTGGCTGGAGAAGGCATGAACGACAACGGCACCTACAAGCCCCTTACGTACTTCCAGCTCATGGAGGTGAGCCTGCGCGAGCTGCTGGTGGAGAAGGGCGTGCTCACCGAGGCGCAGGTCGAGGAGACGGTCGAGGACATGCGCCGGCGCACCCCGGAGCGCGGCGCGAAGGTCGTGGCGCGCGCCTGGGTCGACCCGGCGTTCAAGCAGCGCCTGCTCGCCGACGGCCCGGGCGCCTGCGAGTCGCTCGGCATCGACGTGCCCAAGCTGCGCCTGGTGGTGCTCGAGAACACGCCCCAGGTGCACAACGCGATCGTGTGCACCCTGTGCTCGTGCTACCCGCGCATGCTCCTGGGCATCCCGCCCGACTGGTACAAGTCGCGCAACTACCGCTCGCGCATGGTGCGCGAGCCGCGCGCGGTGCTCGCCGAGTTCGGGCTGAAGATCCCCGAAAGCGTGCAGATCCGCGTGCACGACTCCACCGCCGACATGCGCTACATGGTCCTCCCCATGCGCCCCGCCGGCACCGAGGGCTGGAGCGAGGAGCGCCTGGCGTCGATCGTCAACCGGGACTCCATGATCGGCGTTGATATACCCAAGATTGGCAAAGAACAACTTCCGGCCTAAAGCCATCCATCCGCTCGGCGACTGCGCCGCATACATCGAGTTCTCGGAAGCGCTGGACCTCGACATCAATGCGGCGGTCCAGCGCCTGGCCGCCATCGTGCACGGCCGCGCGCTGCCGTGGGTTCGCGACGTGGTGCCGGCGCTGGGCGGCCTCGCGCTGCATTTCGACCCCGACCACCCGGACCTGCAGGGCGAGTCGCTGCAGGCGGCGGCGGACCTCGTCGCCGAGTGCCTGAAGGAGATCGACCCGAAGAGCGAGGCGCCGGCGCGCACCGTGGAGGTGCCGGTGTGCTACGCGCCGGAGTTCGCGCCCGATATCGAGGAAGTGGCGAAGAAGGCGCGGCTCTCGGTCGAGGAGGTGGCCGCGCTGCATGCCGCGGGCGAATACCGCGTGCTGATGATCGGTTTCGCGCCCGGCCACGCCTACATGGGCGGGCTCAACCGCAAGCTCGCGGTGCCGCGCCGGGCGACGCCGCGCGCGGTCGTGCCGGCGGGCGCGGTGGCGATCGCCAACGACCAGACCGTGGTCTACCCGTATGCCATCTCGGGCGGCTGGAACGTGATCGGGCGCACGCCGCTCGCGGTGTTCGACGCCTTCCGCGATGAGCCGAGCCTGTTCGCGCCCGGCGACCGGGTGCGCTTCCGCGCCATCTCGAAGGAAGAGTTCCAGGGATGAGCATCCGCGTGCTGCGCCCGGGGCTGCTCAGCACGCTCCAGGACCACGGCCGCCACGGCCTGCAGCACGTCGGGCTGTGCCCGGGCGGCGCCATGGACCCGATCGCGCTCGCGCTCGCCAACGCGCTGGTGGGCAACGAGCGCGACGAGGCGGCGCTCGAGATGACGGTGATCGGCCCGCAGCTCGCCTTCGAGGAAGACACGCTGGTCGCGCTGTGCGGCGCCGAGTTCGACGGCAGCTTCCCGCACAACCGGCCGGTGCTGGCGCCGGCCGGCAGCCGCTTCAACGTCGGGCGCGCGGTGCGCGGCGCGCGCGCCTACCTCGCCGTGGCGGGCGGCTTCGCGGTCGAGCCGGTGCTCGGCAGCCGCAGCACGTTCCTGCCCGGCGCCTTCGGCGGCTTCGAGGGGCGCGCCCTCAGGCATGGGGACCTGCTGCCGCTGCGGGACGTTTCTGCCTCGAAAAAATTTTCCACCTTGAAGAAAACGAGGAACGGCAGCGTACGCTGGTCCGCGCCGCCGCTCACGCTGCCCGACCGCGAGCCGATCCTGCTGCACGTGATCGAAGGCCAGCACTACGGCAGCTTCGAGCCGGCGGCGCAGCGCGCCTTCTACGACGCGGTGTGGCGCATCTCGCCGGATTCCAACCGCATGGGCTTTCGTCTCGCGGGGCCGGCGCTCGCGCGCGCGCAGAACGATGAGATACTCTCCGGGCCGACCTGCCTCGGCACGGTGCAGGTCCCGGCGAACGGCGTGCCGATCGTGCTGATGGCCGACCACCAGACCACCGGCGGCTATCCGCACATCGCCGAGGTCGTCTCGGCCGACGTGCCGCGGCTCGCGCAACTCGCCCCCGGCGGCACGGTGCATTTCACGCGCTGCGACCTGGGGATGGCGGCCGAGCTGCGCCACCACATGGACGAGCGCCTGTCCGCCGCGCTGCGCGGCATCGCATGGAACTACGGACAATGAAGAGCATCGACCTCAACTGCGACATGGGCGAGAGCTACGGCGCCTGGAAGATGGGCGCCGACGCCGAAGTCATGCCGTTCATCAGCTCGGCGAACATCGCCTGCGGCTTCCACGGCGGCGACCCGGCCACCATCCGCAAGACCGTGCGCCTCGCCGTGGACCACGGCGTGGCGATCGGCGCGCATCCGTCGCTTCCCGACTTGCAGGGATTCGGCCGGCGCGTCATGAAGATCACGCCGCAGGACATGTATGACCTCGTGCTCTACCAGGCGGGCGCGGTCGAGGCGTTCGCGCGCGCCGCCGGCTCGAAGTTGCACCACGTGAAATGCCACGGCGCGCTGTACAACATGGCGGCCAACGACGAAGCGCTTTCCGAGGCCATGGCGCGGGCGGCGAGGGACCTCGGCGGCGTCATGCTTTATGCCCTTTCGAACTCGAAAATGATGGCAATGGCGAAAAAGCTCGGCATCCCCGTCGCCGGGGAAGTCTTCGCCGACCGCGGCTACTCCGACGACGGCACGCTCGCGCCGCGCGACCGCCCGGGCGGCATGATCGAGGACGCGGGCGAGGCGGTGGCGCGCGCCCTCGCCATGATCGAGCAGGGCCATGTCACCTCGCTGTCGGGCAAGCGCGTG
>DASUUN010000368.1:0-6652 GCA_036374055.1 Burkholderiales bacterium | reverse complement strand
GCCGCCCACCCGCGCGAAACCGTCCTGGTGGTGTGCTCGGGATCGGGCAACAATTTCAACTTCGAGGACTTCTACGGCGCGGGCTACTTCGTCGAGCGCTTCGGCGAGGCGCTGGGGGATGCGGCGGATTTCTCCGACGCAGCCAAGGCGGCGCTGCTGGTCTACCGCACCGCGCGCGCCCCGCACGCGCTGCTCGACTGCAGGGTGGGCCGGATGATGGTGTCGAAGGGGCTGGCGCACGAAGTGGAATTCGCCTGCCGTTTCGACGCCCTGCCGGTGATACCGGTGCTGGAGCAGGGCCGCCTGCGCCTGCTCCGCTGATATTTACTCGCGCTCGATATCCGCGCTCACCGCCAGGTGATCGGACAGCATGGACCAGGGCTTGCCCCGGTGCACGCGGGAGGAAGCGACCCTGAAGCCACGCACATAGATGCGGTCCAGGCGCAGCAGCGGCAGCACGCTCGGATAGGTGGGCTGCACACGGCCCAGGTGCGCCACCGATACCTCGGTCATGCCCAGCCGGCGCTCGAGGATCGCCGTGGCGCGGTGCCGCCAGTCGTTGAAGTCGCCGGCCACGATGATCGGCACGTCGCGCGAAGCGAGCTCCTCCAGCCGGCCGGAGATCGCCTCGAGCTGGCGGTTGCGGCCGCGCTCGTGCAGCGACAAATGCACGCAGACGCAATGCAGGTTGCGCCGCCAGCCCGGCACCGCGACGACCGTATGCAGCAGCCCGCGGCGCTCGAAACGGTGGTCGGACACGTCCTGGTTCTCGAAAGACACGAACGGATAGCGCGACAGGATGGCGTTGCCGTGGTGGCCGTGGTCGTAGACGGCGTTGACGCCGTAGACGTGCTGCCAGCGGTCGCCCGCCAGAAACTCGTATTGCGGCTCCACCGGGCAGGTCCGGTAGCGCAGGGTGAAGCGCTGGTTGAGGCCCTGCACTTCCTGCAGGAACACCACGTCGGGGTCCAGCCCTTGCAGCCCGTCGCGCAGCTCGTGAATCACCATGCGGCGGTTGAAGTGCGAAAGCCCCTTGTGGATGTTCAGGGTCACGACGCGCAGCGTCCTGTCGCTCATGGCGCCTCGCCGAGGTCCAGCTCGAAGCGCCGCTCGATCAGGTCGGGATCGTCGAAGTGGCGCCGGCCGACGAAAGCGGTGGCGTGGCGACCCCATTGGCGCATCGCGCCCGCCGAGGCCACCCCCGTGGGCCAGAGAAGAAAGCGCTCGGCGCGCTCGCTGCCCGCGATCAGGCCATCGGGGCCGAACGCGCTGCGCCGGCCGCCGTCGAGCCGCTGCAGCGAGCGCAGCTCGTCATAGGCGCGCAACCCGTAGCGCGCAAGGCTGTCGCTCCCCCGGACCAGGGTCACCTGCTCGATGGCGTGGGTGCCGGAGGCCAGCCTCACCACCGGGCGCTCCCCCTCGGCCACGCGTGGCAGGCGCTGCGGCACGAAAGCCCATTCCTCGAGCGCGCGCGGCGGCTGCAGCGGGCGCGCGCGCGGAGTGGGGAAGAACTTGTGATAGCAGCCGCAGGGATGGATCGAGTCATAGAGCAGCGGCTCGCCGTCCGGGGCGAGCGTCACGCGCCACACGAGGCCGTCGAGCCGGCCGGCAAGGAGGTCGAGCGCACCGCGGCGCGGACGCTCCGGGAACCAGATTGTATAGACCAGCTGCAGGAGCAGGTGCTCGCGGTAGCGGGTGTGCGCCGCGTTCACGTACACCGTCAGCTCGCTTGCATTGATTTCCGGCGTCTCGCCGTCGCGCGTCCGGCGCATCTCGCCGAAGCGGTCGTGGTCGCCCGTGATGCGGATCTCGAAGCTCGGCGCGTAGACTGCGGCCAGTCCCGCCAGTTCCCGCTCCGAGAGCGTCGGCATGCCGAGCGGGTCGAACCTGGCTCGCGCGAGCAGCCCGCCGATCACCGGACGCGACAGGGGCTTGACGAATGGAGGCGCGTAGCGCACCGCGGCTTCGGCAGGACGCCAGCGGCCGAACGCCTCCAGCGTCCTGCGCTCCCATCCACGCACCCCCGCGAAGAAGGCAAGCCGCGTCACGGGGTACAGGCCAAGGGTGCGGGCCGCGAGCGAGTAATCGTCCGGAACGCGCGCGCGCTCGAGCAGCGCGGCGCGCGACTCGGGCTTCGCCAGGTCCAGCTCGCGCAGCAGCCGGCCGCAATCGGCGGTGCGCCGCAGCGCGCGGTCGCGCGCCGACCCTGCGCCGAGCCCGGGCAAGTCGCCGAAAGAACCCTCCGGCAGGTTGAGAATCTCGTAGCGGCGCGCTTCGAGGTCCAGCTCTCCCAGGCGCTCGGCAAACGCCTGCATCGCTCGCGCATCGCGCGCCGCCTGCCCGCGCAGCGAGGCGAGCGTGCGGTCGACGCGAAAGTGCGCAAAGCCCTCGACGCGGGCGTACTGCGCGTCGCGCACGCCGGCCTGCTCGACCGCTCGGTCCAGGGCCTCGTACCACTGCGTGCAGCTTTGCACCTGGCCGCGCGGCGCGTCGAGCGGAAGGCCGGACGATGCGCACCCGGCCAGCAGAGCTAGCGGAACGAGCCGGAGCGCGTTCATTCCCGCAGCATGCGGATCGCGTCGCGGTTGGACCAGCTGAAGCACTTCTGCGCCGCCTCTTCCCAGGGCAGCCACGCGAAGGCCACGTGCTCGGCCGAGGCGATGCTCACCGGCAAGCGCCGCGGCAGCGCCAGGCCGAATACATGCTCGGTGTTGTGCGTGACACCGGGCGCGAAGCGCTGGCGCCACTGGGCATAGATCTCGAACGTGTTGGCGACGTTCCACCGCTCCAGCCGGCCGCGGGCGGCGTCGATCCCGGTCTCCTCGAGGACTTCCCGCGCAGCCGCGGCGGCGGGCGGCTCCCCGGGCCAGTCGAGCGAGCCGGTCACCGATTGCCAGAAACCCTTGCGCAGCGCGCGCTCCAGCAGCAGCACTTCCATGTCTGCGGTGTGGACCACGACCAGCACGGACACCGGCAGCTTGTATTTCATGCCTCGCGGAATAGATCCTTCAGCTGGAGCCGCCTTTGCGGATCGAGGAACACGGCGAAGAACGGCCTGCCCTGCCCGGCCCAGAACTGCGCGGCCGAGCCCAGCACGTCGGCCAGCATGCGCGTGTCCTCGGCGCCTTCCAGCAGGAGCACGTGCCCGGCGGCCTCGCGCCACGAAAGGTCGGTGAGGCAGTCCTCGAGGGCGTCCCAGTTCCGGCCGAACCAGTCCGGGAAGGCGAGGGCCTGCGAGAAGGCGTCGAACACCGGCTGGCGCAGGTCGACCCGCGCGAGCGCGAGACCGCTGCCGCGCAGGGCATCGAGGATTTCGTCGACGCGCGTCACGCGGTAGACGCCGGACCGCGCGGGATCGCTCAGCCGCTCCAGCAACTTGCTCATCTATTCGAGGATTTTCCGGAAAGTGCGGTAATGGTCATCAGTGTAGTAGTACTCGCCGTCCGTGCCGGCGACTATGCGGCGCGCGCCGCGGTCGCGGGCGCCCGGCGTTTTCACCGTGTACTCGCGGTAGTAGCCCCGCTTCTCCGGCGGCAGAAGACGCTCGCGGTTCGAGAAGACCCTGCCGTCCTGCCGATAGGGGAAGGGGCCGCCCGCCTGGATGAGCCGCAGCGTGGCGCGCGCCTCGGGCGGCAGCGCGTCGACCGCAACCTCGCCTGCCCACGCCATGCCGAGCCAGCAGCAGGCGAGCAAGGCGACCGCGCGAATCACGCCTTCGGCTTTTCCCGCAGGCGCAGCCCGAGCTCGCGCAGCTGCTTGTCGTCCACCGGGCTGGGCGCATGCACCAGCAGATCCTGGGCTCGCTGGGTCTTCGGGAACGCAATGACGTCGCGGATCGACTCGGCGCCGGCCATGAGCGCCACCAGCCGGTCCAGGCCGAAGGCGATGCCGCCGTGGGGCGGCGCGCCGAACTGCAGGTTGTCCAGCAGGAAGCCGAACTTGCCGCGCGCCTCCTCGTCGGAAATGCCCAGCGCCTTGAACACCTTCGCCTGGACCTCGGCGCGGTGGATGCGCACCGAGCCGCCGCCGATCTCCGAGCCGTTCAGCACCATGTCGTAGCCCTTGGACAGGGCACGCGCCGGATCCGAGGCGAGCAGGTCCTCGTGGCCGTCCTTGGGAGAAGTGAACGGGTGGTGCATCGCGCCCCAGCGTTTTGCCTCATCGTCCCATTCGAACATCGGGAAGTCGACCACCCAGAGCGGCCGCCATCCCTTGTCCACCAGCCCCTTGTCGTGGCCGAGCTTCACGCGCAACGCGCCAAGGGCATCGTTCACCACCTTGGCCCTGTCGGCGCCGAAGAAGATGAAGTCCCCGGGCTTCGCGGCGGTCCTCGAAAGGATCTGCTGCTGAATTTCCGGGGACAGGAACTTCACGATCGGCGACTGCAGGCCGTCCGGATTGACCTTGATGTAGGCGAGTCCCTTCGCGCCGTAGTTGCCGACGAAGGCGCTGTAGTCGTCGATTTCCTTGCGGCTGAGCTCCGCGGAGACTTTCAGCGCGGCGACGCGGCCCCCGGGCAGCTCGGCGGCCTGGCGGAATACCTTGAAGTCGACCGATTTCATGAGATCCGTGAGCTCGGTCAGCTCCAGCGGCACGCGCAGGTCGGGCTTGTCGGAGCCGTAGCGCGCCATGGCCTCGGCATGCGTGAGGCGGGGAAACGGCTTCGGCAGCTCCTCGCCGAGCACGTCGTCGAACACCTCGCGCACCAGCCCCTCCATCAGCTCCTGGATGGCGTGCTCGTCCAGGAATGAGGTCTCCACGTCGATCTGCGTGAATTCCGGCTGCCGGTCGGCGCGCAGGTCTTCGTCGCGGAAGCATTTGACGATCTGGTAGTAGCGGTCGTAGCCCGCCACCATCAACAGCTGCTTGAACAGCTGCGGCGACTGCGGCAGGGCGAAGAACTCGCCCGGATGCACGCGGCTGGGCACCAGGTAGTCGCGCGCGCCCTCGGGCGTGGAGCGCGTGAGCATCGGCGTTTCGATGTCGATGAAGCCGTGCGCGTCGAGGTAGCCGCGCACCGCCATGGCGACGCGGTAGCGCAGGCGCAGGTTCTTCTGCATGGGCTCGCGGCGCAGGTCGAGCACGCGGTAGGTGAGGCGCGTGTTCTCGTTCAGGTTCTCGTCGTCGAGCTGGAACGGCGGCGGCGCCGAAGGGTTGAGGATCTCGATCTCGTGCGCGAGCACCTCGACTTCCCCCGAGCGTAGCTCCGGGTTCACCGTGCCCTGCGGCCGGCGGCGCACCTTGCCGGTAATGCACAGCACGAACTCGCTGCGCACGCGCTCGGCGGCGGCGAAGGCCTGGGCGCGGTCCGGGTCGAACACCACCTGCGCCAGCCCCTCGCGGTCGCGCAGGTCGATGAAGATCACGCCGCCGTGGTCGCGCCGGCGGTGCGCCCAGCCGCACAGCGTGACCCTGCGGTCCACCAGGGCGGTGGACAGCTCGCCGCAATAATGGGTTCTCACGGCAGCGTTCTCATTTGTGCTCCAGCGGGGGGACCACGCCCATGGAAATGATGTACTTGAGCGCCTGGTCCACGGTCATTTCGAGCTCGATGACGTCCTTGCGCTGCACGATCACGAAGTAGCCGCCCGTGGGGTTCGGCGTGGTCGGCACGTAGACCGCCAGGCAATCCTCGGGAAGGTAGCGCGCCACGCCGCCGCCGGGCGTGCCGGTGAGGAAGGCGATGGTCCACATGCCCTGGCGCGGCCACTGCACCAGCAGCGCCTTGCGGAATGCCTGCCCGCTGGACGAGAACAGGGTGTCCGAGATCTGCTTGACGCTCGAGTAGATGGAGTTCACCACCGGGATGCGGTGCAGGATGTCGTGCCAGATCTCGATCAGCTGCGCGCCGAAGAAATTGGTGGCGAAGACGCCGGTCACGAACACGATCACGATGGTGAGGACGGCGCCCAGGCCGGGGATATGCACGCCGAGCCAGTTCTCCGTATGCACGGCGGCCGGCAGCAGCAGCAGCGACTGGTCGAGCAGGTCGACGATCGCCTTCAGGACCCACAGCGTGATGACGAGCGGGATCCAGATGAGCAATCCGGTGATCAGGTACTTCTTCATTGAAATAAAAAGGCCCGGCGGGTGGCCGGGCCGCGGTGCTCAGAGGCCCCGGCTCACGCCGGCGTCTCTGATTTAGTGTCGGGTTTCGATTCGGGTTTCGATTCGGGTTTGGTTTCGCTCTTGGCCTCGGTTTTCTTCTCCGCCGGCTTCGCCTTGCTCTTGAAATCGGTGGCGTACCAGCCGCTGCCCTTCAGCTGGAACCCGGCCGCGCTCAGCAGCTTGCTGAAGGTCGGCTTGCGGCAGACCGGGCATTCCGTGAGCGGGGGCTCGCTCACCTTCTGCAGGAATTCTTCCTGGTGGCCGCAGCTTTCGCAGCGATATTCGTAAATCGGCATAGGGCCGCGATTATATCGCTGTTTCAGAAAGGAATATCGTCTTCCATGTCGTCGAACTTGCCGGCCGGCTTCTTGGCCGCGGCGGGCTTGGGCTCGGCCGCCCGGGATTCCATCGGCTCGGAGCGCGGCTCGCCGGCGCCGGCGCGCGAGCCCAGCATCTGCATGCGGTCGGCGATGATCTCGGTGGTGTACTTGTCCTGCCCTTCCTTGTCCTGCCACTTGCGGGTGCGCAGGCGCCCCTCGACGTA
>DASUUN010000367.1:0-4323 GCA_036374055.1 Burkholderiales bacterium | reverse complement strand
CCCGACTGCAGCAGCGCCTTGGTCACCGCCAGGATCGCCTCGCCGTGGAAAGTGTCGCCCTCGCCGAGCTTCAGCTTGGCGACCTCCTCCTTGAAGGATCGCTCCATGAGGCAATGCTCTTCCCTGCGGTGGTCATTTGTCAAATTGATGATGGTCATGATATGAATCACAACCATGAATGTGAGGGACCTCGACCTGAACCTGCTGCGGGTGTTCGACGCGGTGCTGCGGGGCCGCGGCGCGACGGCGGCCGCGGCGCAGCTCGGCCTGACCCAGCCGGCCGTGTCCAACGCCCTTGCGCGCCTGCGCGCTGCGTTCGGCGACGCGCTGTTCCTTCGCACCTCGCGGGGCATGGAGCCCACGCCGTTCGCGCGGGCGCTGGCGGAGCCGGTGCGCCAGGCGCTGGCGCTGCTCGACTCGGCGCTGGCGCACGGCCCCGGGTTCGACCCGGCGACTTCCGACCGCAGCTTCCGCTTCTACATGTCCGATCTCGGCCAGATCGAGTTCCTGCCGCCGCTGGTGGAGCGGCTGCGCAGGCGCGCCCCGGGGGTGCGGCTGGAAGCGGTCGGGCTGGAGGTCGAGGACATCGGCGATGCGCTCGCTACCGGCGGGCTCGACGTGGCGGTGGGCTTTCTGCGGGGGCTGGGGCCGCCGGTGTCCCGCAGGGCGCTGTTCCGCGATCCCTATGTCTGCCTGCTGCGCGCCGACCATCCGATCCAGGCGTTGACGAAGCGGGAGTTTCTGGAGGCCTCGCACGCCGTCGTGACCTACCGCGGCGGCCACCACGTGGTGGAAGAGGCGCTCGAGCGCGCCGGCGTCGCGCGCCGCATCGTGCTGCGCGTGCCGCATTTCACCGTGGTACCGATGGTGCTCGAGCGCAGCGACCTCATCCTCACGCTGCCGGCCAGGGTGGCGCGCGTGTTCGAGAGCCGCGGCGCGTTCCGCTCGCTGCCGCCGCCGGTGCCCATTCCGTCCGCCGAGGTGGCGGTGTACTGGCACGAGCGCTTCGACGCCGATCCCGGCAACCGCTGGCTGCGCGAGCAGCTTGTGGAGCTGTTCGCCGGATGAATGGCGGTAGCATCGCCTCATGCTGAAGATCGCCGTGCTGGGCGGCGGCAACGGCGCGAGCGCCTGCGCCGCCGATCTGACCGAGAAAGGCCACGAGGTGCGCTGGTGGCGGCGCAACGCCGCCGCGCTGCCTGCGGACGGGGTCGTTACGCTGAAGGATGCGGACGGCGAGCGTCCCGTGCGCATTGCCCGGCCTTGCAAGGACATCGCGGAGGCCGTGCGCGGCGCAAAGCTGCTGGTTATGCCCGACCCCGCGTTCACGCAGGAGGAGAACGCGGCGCGCCTTGCGCCGCACCTGGGCGACGGGCAGGTGGTCTTCCTTCCGCCGGGCACCTTCGGCTCCTACATCATGTCGCGGATCATCCGAGAAGCGGGCAACCGCGCGGATTTCGCCTTCGCCGAAACCGGCACGCTGCCCTGGCTCACGCGCAAGCACGGCCCGACGACCGTGGCGATCACGGCGCGTGCCACCCGGCTGCCGACAGGGGTGTATCCCAACAAAAACCATGACTGGGCCTTTTCGGTCCTCAAAGAAGTCTTCCCAAGCGTCGAACCGGTGGAAGATGCGCTGTCGGCGGCGCTGATGAACGCGGGTCCGGTGATCCACCCGCCGCTCATCTTCATGAACGCCGGGCCGCTGGAGCATTTCGAGCGCTGGGACATCCACAAAGAGGGCACCCAGCCGTCGATCCGCCGGGTGACCGACGCGCTCGATGCCGAGCGCATCGCGGCGCGCGTGGCGCTCGGCTATCGGGCGCCGCACTTCCCGCTCGCCGACCACTACAGGACCGACGGCGACGAGTGGATGTACGGCCGGCGAGTGCACAAGAAGCTCACCGACTCGAAGGACTGGCACGAGCACATCGTGCTCACCGAGCACCGCTACATGCGCGAGGACGTCGAGCACGGGCTCGCTTTCCTGGTCTCGGTATGCGAATGGGCCGGCGTGCCCTGCCCGGTGGCGCGCGGCCTGCTCGCGCTCGGCTCCGCGGTGGTGGGGCGCGACCTTCGTGCCAGGGGCAGAACGCTCGAGAACCTCCAGTTGAGCAGAATGACCCCGCCCGAACTGCGGCAGCTATTGACATGAGGATCGCCGCGCTGGGCGCAGGGCGCATGGGACGCGGCATCGGGCACGTATTCGCCTATGCCGGCTATCGGGTCGACATCATCGACTTCAAGCCGCGGCTGGCCGCGGAAGGTGCGCGGGTGCGCACGGCGGCGGTGGAGGAGATCGCCGCGAATCTCGCCCTGCTGCGGGATTTCGGCGTTCTCGACGACACGCAGGAGCAGGCGATCTTGAAGCGCGTGCGCGTCGTCTCCTTCGAAGAGGCGCCGGAAGCGCTTGCAGCGGTGGACGTGCTGTTCGAGGGCGTCACGGAAACGCTCGAAGCCAAGCGCGACGCGCTGGCGCGCGCCTGCGCATCGCTGCGCCCGGACGCGATCATCGCTTCCACCACGTCCTCGTTTCTCGCCGACGCGCTCGCCGCGCTGGTCACACATCCGCGGCGCTTCATCAACGCCCATTTCCTCAATCCGGCCTACCTGATTCCGCTGGTGGAGGTGAGTCCCGCCAAGTCGACCGATGAGGGGACGTTTGATCTTCTGAAAAGCATCCTCGAAAGCGCCGGCAAGGTGGTGGTGCGCTGCGCGCCGTCGCCCGGGTTCATCGTGCCGCGGCTGCAGGCCGCGGCGATGAACGAGGCGGCGCGGCTGGTGGAGGAGGGCGTGGCCACGCCAGAAGACGTCGACCGGGCAGTGCGCGCGGGCTTTGGTCCCCGCTACGCCGCGATGGGCCTGTGCGAGTTCATCGACTACGGCGGGCTGGACATCCTGTACTACGCTTCGAGCTCGATGGCGCGCGCGCTGGATGCGCCGCGCTACGAGCCGCCCGCGATCGTGCGGCGCCTGATGCAGGAGGGCAAGCGCGGCGCGCGCGAGGGGCAGGGACTGTACGACTGGCGCGGCCGTGATCTCGCGGGTTACCAGCGGGAGCTGGTGGGGCGGTACGTGGCGCTCTTCCGCCACCTGCGGCTGTTGCCGCCGCCCGGGACTATTCGATAGACTGCAACGCTCTTAGGAGGAGGGAACGTGAACCATAAACCCGGATTCATCCTGGGCGCCGCCGCGCTCGCGCTGGCATCGTTCGCGCCGGCCGCCGGCGCCGCGGAAGCCAAGCTGAGGGCCGTCGCCTTCCTGCCGGTCAAGGCAGTGTACGTCCGGCAGTTCGCGCGCTTTACCGACGAGGTGAACAAGCGCTGCGCCGGAAGCGTGAGCATCAGCACCGTCGGACCCGAGGCGATCAAGTCGCTCGAGCAGTGGAACGCGCTGAAAAGCGGCGTGGTCGACATGCACTACGGGCCGCCGAACTACTACGTCGGCGCGGTGCCCGAGGGCGACGTCATCAGCGTGGCGCGCAACGAGTCCGCCGACCAGCGCAAGAACGGCGCCTGGAAGCTCATCAACGAGGTGCACAACCAGAAGCTCAACGCCTGGTACCTGACGCACCTCATGAACGGCGTGCGCTTCCACATCTACACCAGCAAGCCGGCCGAGAGCGGCAGGTTCGAAAACTTCCGGCTGCGCTCCACGCCGATCTACGACGCGTTCTTCAAGTCGCTCGGCGCGCTTCCCGTGCGCATGGCGCCGCCCGAGGTGTACACCGGGCTGGAACGGGGCACGGTCGACGGCTACGGCTGGCCGCTGTGGGGCATCGCCGACTTCGGCTGGCACAAGTACACCAAGTACCGTCACGGCCCGGGCTTCATCAGCGCCGCGGTGGCGATCCTGGTGAACCTCGACAAGTGGAAGTCCCTCGACAACGCCCAGCGCCAGTGCCTGACCGAAGTCGCGATGTGGGCGGAGGGCGAATGGCCCAAGTGGCGCGCCGCCGAGGACGGCGCGCAGCAGGCGGTGCAGGACAAGGCCGGCATCAAGTACGTCGACCTCGGACCGGGCTTCGCGCAGAAGGCCGAGGAGCTGTACTGGGAGATGATGGCCAAGGGCAACCCCGAGTTCGTGAGGAAAGTCCGGCCGCTGCTGAGTGGCAAGTAAGCGGTCGTGGTTTGACGCGCTGATCGACGCGCTGGCGCTCGCGGCGGCGGCGCTGCTGTGCGCGCTCGTCGTGCTGATCCTGATCGACGTCGCGGCGCGCTACCTGCGGCTGTTCTCGATCCCCTGGTCGTTCGAGGCGACCGAGTACATGCTCTATGCGATCACCTTCCTCGGCGCGCCCTGGGTGCTGCGCGAGGAAGGCCA
>DASUUN010000366.1:0-2299 GCA_036374055.1 Burkholderiales bacterium | reverse complement strand
ACGAGGCACTCGCGCAGGGCGGACAGGTCTACCGTGGCCGGGATGCCCGCTTCCAGGAGGGCTTTCACTTCGGAAGCGAAATAGAGCGCGCCGTCCTTCTGGTGCAGGTAGAGCGGCTTCTCGCCGAAGCGGTCGCGCGCGACGAGCAGCCGGTCCTTGCGCGCGTCCCAGATCGCGAAGGCGAAGGCGCCGCGCAGCTGCTTGACGACTTCCTTGTCCCAGTACTGGTAGGCCCGGAGAAGAACTTCTTCGGAGGACTCGCCGTTGAAACGGAAGCTGTGCCGGGCAAGGCGCTCGCGCAGCTCGTCCCGGTTCGCGATGCCGCCGTCGAGGACGAGCGCGATGCACGCGGCGCCGTCGACCCGCGAGGCGCCCAGCACGGCCTGGCGCTTGCGGTCGCGCTCGACGTAGCCGACCAGGCTGCCGATGCCGCGGCGCTCCAGCGCGCCGAGCATCGGCCCGAGCGCGTTCTCGTCCGCGGCGCTGCGCGCGGCCGCTATCCAGCCAGCGATGCCGGCCATGGCGAGGGCCCCGCGCCGAATTGCGCCAGGCCGATCCCGGCGTATACCTCCTCGAGCCCGGGCAGCGCCCGCTCGGCGGCGAAGCGCGCGCGCACCGTCTCGCGGCCGGCGGCGCCGATGCGCGCGCCGAGGCTGCGGTCGAGCAGCAGCCTGCGCAGGTGGCGCTGCAGCGTGGCGACGTCGCCGGGAGCGGCGAGCAAGCCGCTCGTGCCGTCGACCACCACCTCGGGGATGCCGCCTACGGGCGAGGCGACGGCCGGCACGCCGGCGGCCATCGCCTCGAGCAGGCTCACCGGCATGCCCTCGTCATACGAGGGCAGCGCGTACGCCGCGGCGCTCTCGAAGAGCGCGCGCTTGCCCGAAGGCCCGACCCAGCCGGTGAACTTCACCGCGTCGGCGATGCCCAGGCGCTCGGCATGGCGCGCCACGGCGATGCGCTCGCCCTCACCCGCGCATACCAGGCGCACGTCGGGCACCGCGCTGCGCAGCTGCGACAGCGCGTCGAGCAGATCGTAGATGCCCTTGTCGGCGTGCAGCCGGCCGAGGAACACGATCAGGTTCGGGCGCGCGCTTTCGTGCAGCGGCCCGATCAGCACGGGGCTCGGCAGGAAAGTGGCGCGCACCGCCGGGCTGACCGAGCGCACCCATGCCGCCATGCGCTGGGAGGGCACGGCGACGCAGGCGGCGTGCTCCAGGAAGTAGCGCACCACCGCCTGCCCCGTGCCGCTGCGGTCGTAGAAGCGCTCGAAGCCGCCGCCGTGCAGGTGCAGGATCACCGGGCAGCGCGCCGCGATCGCCGCGCCCATGTAGGCGCTGTCGCGCCAGAAGCTCGTGCCCGCGGCGGTATGCACGTGCAGCACCGCCCTGCGGTAGCGCGCCAGCAGCGCGACGAAACGCCCGAGCGCCTTCATCTGGAGCCTGGGCGACCCCGGGCCATGCGTGGCGATGTACTCCACCGGCCAGCGCCGGAACAGACCTTGAGTGCGGTACGCGTCCACCACGGTGGCGATGCCGCCCCGGGTCTGCGGCGCAGCCCCCAGCATGATGAGCACGGGATAGGGCTTCATGGGAGTCCTACAATCTCCAGACGCTGATCCCCTCCCGCCGGAACGGCGCGGGGTCGAACACGCCCTTGACGTCGATGAAGCAGCCGTTCTTCACGATCTTGTCCATCAGCGCGGCGGGCGGCAGCTTCGCCAGGCTGTCGTGCGCCACCGCGAGGATCGTGGCGTCGGCGGCCGGCAGGCTGTCCCAGTCGGTGAGGCGCAGCCCGTACTCGCGCATGGCGTCCTCGGGCGCCGCGAGCGGGTCGTGCACGTAGGTCTCGACGCCGAACTCGTGCAGCTCGCGCACGATGTCCATCACCTTCGAGTTGCGGATGTCGGGCACGTTCTCCTTGAAAGCGAGCCCGAGCACGTTGACGCGCGCGCCCTTGATGCTGCGCTCCGCGTGGATCATCTGCTGCACGCTCTTGCGCGCGATGTAGCTGCCCATGCCGTCGTTGATGCGCCGCCCGGCGAGGATCACCTCCGGGTGGTAGCCCGCGAGCTCGGCCTTGTGCGTCAGGTAGTACGGGTCGACGCCGATGCAGTGCCCGCCCACCAGCCCCGGGCGGAACGGCAGGAAGTTCCACTTGGTGCCGGCGGCGCGCAGCACCTCCTGCGTGTCCAGGCCGAGCCTGCCGAAGATGATGGCGAGCTCGTTGACGAAGGCGATGTTGAGGTCGCGCTGGGTGTTCTCGATCACCTTCGCCGCCTCGGCGACGCGGATCGACGAGG
>DASUUN010000365.1:0-27614 GCA_036374055.1 Burkholderiales bacterium | reverse complement strand
GCAGCAGCACCAACCACCACGGCAAGGCGATCGACCTCGACATTCCCCTGCTGCCGGGCGAGAGCAAGCGCGACGACATGCTGAAGTGCGACTTGATCCGCGGCCGCCTGGTCGAGACCGCGCACGCGCAGATCGGCTGGGATGCCGCCAACCGCAAAGCGCTCGAGCCGTCGAGCATCGCCCCCACCTGGGTGCACTACGACGTGCGCTGCTACGAGCCGAAGTACCTGGGCGACGAGATGTTCTGCACCACCCTCAAGCAGCTCGACAACCGCCGGCCGATCCGCTTCTAATTCGAAGGCGTCATCCATTCACAGGCAGTGTCAACACGCCCTAGTCGGGCAGCTCGAGGTCGATCGGTACGTCCTTGGGCGTGCCGACGCGCACCAGGCGGGTCGGCTGTTTCGGGTCCGGCTCCATCGGCTGCCACTGGATGTCCAGCCGGGTGGCGAAGCTCGCCTCGGCGGCATGCGCGCCTTTGGGCAGCGATGAATGCCCGTTGTAGCGCGGTACCACGTCGTAGTAGACCCAGCGCTTGTGCCCCCGTCCTTTTTCTACGATGTTGCGCACGTGGTCTTCCGCGCGGTTGAAATGCAAGGCGTTGCCGCTGGGCGAGAACGGCGTCAGGTTCAGCCAGTTGGTGCCGCTGCCCCCGATGTGATGGTTCAGCAGGTGCCCGATGCGATAGCGGCTCTGCCTTGCATCGATCAGGTCCCTCAGGTCGGCGCGCGGTCCCTCCGGCACGGTGGTGCCCCTGCCCATCATGTCGGGTCCGACCGGGTCGGCCGTCATTCGCGTTCCGACCGAGAGGCTGGCCTTTCCATGGGTAATCTTGCGAAGCGCGCCATGGCGGATGTGGCTTGCATAGGTCCTCGCGGGACCGGCGGTGACGCTCGTATCCACGAGCTTGGCGGTCGGCTTGCGCAGGGTCGGGTTCACCTCGCCGACGATGACCCAGCGTCCGTTGTCCGCTTCCGCGTCGAGCCGCTTCAGCGCATGGCGCACGCGGATCGCGCCGAGCAGGGGCGTGATGAGCGCCTTGCCGATGACGTTGCCCGACAGCCGGTTGACGGCGCTCTGAGCCTCGCCCACCCCCTTCTGCAGCCGCTGCTCGGGTGGCGCAGCCGCATCGCCGCCGAGCGCTTTCGCGGCGAGCTCCCTTCCTTTCGCCACCAGTTTCAAGGCGAACGGCTTCAGCTTGTTCAGCAGCCATTCGATGGCGCCGACGATCGGGCGGCGCAGCGACTGGATGATCCGCTGCACGCTGTCGACGATGGCGCTTAGGCCGATCTGCTTGGCGAGGAAGTCGAGCGCCATCACGATGCCCAGCTTGAGCCCGGCGATGATCCTGCTCGCGACGCCCTCGGTCTTGCCCTGGGTGGCGGCCTCCATGGAATCGAAGACCGCATCGAAGAAATGCCGGATCCTCTCGAGGTTCTCGGCCACAAACTGGAAGGCGCGGAACACGGCCTTCACGATCTTGACGAAGCCGCCGCCCGGAACGAAGAAGCCGGCGACCCATTTCAGGGCCTTCTCGATGAAGGTATTGAAGACCGACTCGCGGATGCGATCGAAGCTCGAGCGGACGATGCTCGCGAGCGATTCCTTGATGTAGTCCCACAGCGCGCCCGGGCCCTTGGTCAGCAGGATGATGATCGGCTCGAGCGCTTTCTCCACCACCTGCACGCCCTTGTCGAAGATCTGCATGACCTCCTTGCCCAGGACCTTTTCCGCGATGGCTCGCAGGTCGGGCGGCGTCAGGCGCAGGACCTGGAGGACGATGCCGAACAGGCTTTCCACGCCCGAGCCGCTCGATAGCCGGATGCCCTTGGCGGAGGTGGTGCCGGTGACCCAGGTCCAGAAGGCCTCCTGCATGTAGGTGCCGATGTTGCCGATGAAGGCGCGGATGCCCTGCATGAGGCCGGCGACCAGCGTCTCGAAGAAGCGGATCGGGTGCCTGACGATGTCCCAGACGAGGTGTGCCATGCGCACCAGGATCGAGAACAGCAGCTCGGCGAGCTGGAAGATGGTCTTGCCGACGGTCTTGATGAACTCCACCGCGCGCTCGAGCCAGCCTTTCTTCAGCTCGTCGTTGATCTCGTTGAAGGTCTTTTCCAGCTGCTGGACGTTCTCGCTGTACTGGTCGGCCAGCGTCTCGAGCAGGTCCTGGCGAGCGTCGTCGACGCTCGCCTCGAGGTTCTCGAACTTCAGCTTCACTTCCTGCTCGAGCCCGTCGGCGTAGGCGAGCTCCGCCCCGCTCAGCGTGGCCTTGAAGATCGCCACCAGCCCCAGGCCCAGGCGAATGCGGTTGTGCGCGGCCGTGAGACCGGCCTCCACGTTGGCGGCGATGGCATCCAGCGCGACGTCCATCGCCCGCACGAACTTGTCCTTTTCCTGGACGAAGATGCGGTAGACGTCGGGGTTGATGGTCTTCGCCCCCTTCACCGCGCCGAACTTTTCCTCCAGCGTCATGGGACGCGTCTTGCCGTCGGGGAGCACCACCACGTCGGACGGGCCGAAGAGGTCGTCGTCGATGCGCCAGTCGCCGTAGTAGTCGCTGATGCGGCGCCGCACTTCCCTGTTGAACTCGTCGGTCTTGTCCTTCAGGGCCTTGGCGAAGTCGTCCTTCACCTGCGTGGCCATGCCTTCGAGGATCTCCTTGACCGCCTTGACCGTGTCCTCGTAGATGCCGTCGATCGTTCCCTTGATTTCGCGCTGGCGCTTCTCGGTCTGCGTTTCGGCTTTCTTCTGCCCGCCGAACACCTGGCTACCCGCGTGGCTCCGGATGGTGCCCATGCCTTCCAGTCCGGCCGCCAGCGACGCGCCGGCGCGCGTTTGGGCCGTCTGCAGGATCGCCGCCTCGCGCTTGCGATAGACGTCGGGCGCCTCGGCCGCCTTCTTCTGCGCTTCCTGCTTGAGCTTCAGGGTCTCGATGAAGGACGGCTCGCGCGAATCCGCGAGCTGCGGGTCCGACAGGCGGTTCTGCCGCATCGTGTCGTCCAGCCGGTCGCTTTCGCGCTTGAGCGAGATTTCCCACCACGCCTTCGGCTTGGGTGCGGCGAGCTTCGGATTGACGGGCTTCGGCGCCGGCGGCCGCGCCGCCTTCGGCACCTCGCCGGGCGGCTTGTCCACCTCGCCGCCGCTGGGCGGCCTGCCGGCCTTCTCCGCCAGCGGTCCGGTGACCTTGCCCTGCTCGGCGGCGACCTTGCCCGCGAACTCCTGCTCGAAGTTCTGCAGCGGCGGCTCCTTGGCAAGCGCCTTGGCTTCTCCTTCGTCGCGGGGCGCTTTCTGGTTGACGCGCTCCATCAAGTCCTTCTTGAACGCCTCGGCGCTGAAGCGCTTGGCCTGGCCCTGCTGCGCCGAGCCGACCTTCTCCATCTCCCGGGTGCTCTTCTCCTTGGCGCTCTGCTCGATCTGCTCGCCTTCGGTCATCGCCGACGCGTCGGTCGCCTCGGTGCGCTTGCGGCTCGCCGGCGGGTGGCTGCGCTGCCGGCGCGACTCCCGGCGGATCTCCCCCTTCGCCTTCTGGAACTGCGGGTCGTCGGCCGGGCGCCTGGGGGCGCGCGCCAGCGCCTCGCCGCCTGCGGCTTCAGGTGCGGCTTCGGGCACCGCGCTTTCGCCCGCGGGCGCCGGCGGCTTGTGCGCCTTCGTCGGCTGCGATACCGCCGGCGGAGACGTCACCTTGGCGAGCACCTGCCGGAAGCGCGCCAGATAAGGCGCCTGGAACGGCGCGACCGGCGTCGCCTGCTTCTCCCGCGCGCGGCCGCGCGCCAGCGGGCTGCGCACCACCCGGGCTGCGCTCGCCGGCTGCGGCGCAGCGGGGCGATTCACCGCCTTCGGTGCGCTGTCTACCGGCATCGGATGCTCGCTCCTGCGGTGCTCACCAGGCGGTGCCACAGCTCATTGCCGATGCGCACGCGCGCGTCGGTCTTGTCCCGGAAGCGCGCCTCGTTGCGCAGGTCGATGATGCGCTGGGCGGCGTCGTTGTCGACGCCGTTCAGGGTCAGCAGGTCGGCCGTGGAGGCGCTGTTCAGCCGCACGATGCGGCGCGGCGTCGCTTCCAGGCTGTAGTGCTCGAGGTGGGTGTCGACGGAGTTGGCAACCGTGCTGTTGGCGAACGCGGCCCGCTCGCTCTGCGGCGAGATGCGGTAGGCGATGCCGCGCACCGCAGTGGGAACGAAGCGCTCGGCGCGGATGACCGCGGCGATGCCGCGGGCATGCTCTTCCGGCTCGATGGTGCTCTCGGCGAGCGCCGCATCGGCGCTGCGATCGGGGCGGCCATAGGTCATCGTGACCGAGAACTCCACCGTGCCTCCCCCGCGCAGCGCATCGCGCACCGTGTTCTCGAAGGTATGAAGCATCGACACCGCGCTGCGGTTGTTGGTGGCCTGGGTGAGCGGCGTGAGGTTGCGCCAGTCGTTGCCCGGGCCGCCGAAGTTGTCGTTCAGCAGGTGGCCGCGGACGTAATACGTGCTGCCGCCATCCATGCGCTGGCGCAGCGTGTTCCAGCCGTCGTTCTCGGCGCTCGGCCCGCTGCCGGCGGGCGGGGCGCTGAGCAGCACGGATACCGAGCTGCCGAAACCGTTGGCGAGCGCGCCGTAGGTCGGCACGTTGAGCGGGCCGGTCGGGGCGCCCGCGGCGGGCGTCTCGTCCGCCTGCTTGTCGGTCGGCAGCTCGCCGTCCGGATTGACCACGCCGCGCACCAGCCAGCGGCCGGCGGAGGCCACGGCTTCGAGCGATCTCATCTGATGGCGCAAGCGAATGGCGGCGAGGATCGGGCGGATGACCGCGATGCCGATGCGGCTGCCGCTCAGGCGGTTCACGGCGGCAACGCCTTCGCGCAGGCCGTTCTGCAGCCGTTGCGCGGGTGGGGCGCTCGGATCGCCGCCGAGGGCGCGGCTGGCGAGCGAGGACGCCTGGCGGCGGATCCAGTCGACCGCGCGGTCGAGCATCTGGTCGACGCGCGCCTGCAGGTTGCGGATGGCGGTCTGCACCTGGCCGGCGACATCGCCCAGGCCGATGAAGCGCGCGAGAAAGTCGAGGATCAGCGGAATCGTGCGCGCCATGGTGCGCTCGACGAAGCTGGCGGCCGAGGCGATGGCGCCGGCCGCGATGGCGGCGATGGAGTTCACGATGGACTCCACCAGCTCCAGGATCTGGTGGATGCGCTGGATGAAGAACTGGAGGGTGGTGTAGGTCTTGACGATCGCCTGGATCACCGCGCCCACCGGGCTGAGCATGGAGAGGAGCTGGGTGATGCCGGCCATGACCAGGCGCTGCTGGATGAAGGCGCGGATCGCGCCGAGGGCGGCGTCGCGCAGGCCGCCGAAGAACTCGGTGACGCGCTCGCGCAGCGCCTGCACCAGGCCGCGGCTGCGGATCTCCTGGATGAGCTGGAAGCCGGCCTCCAGCATCGCCACCGGGCGCTCGCCCATCAGGCGCACCAGCTTCTGGCGGATGCGCGTCCAGGTGAGGCCGAGGATCTGCAGCACGAACCAGATGATCCCGCGCAGGTCCCAGCGCTCGGGCATCTGCACCCCGGCCTGCGCCACCGGGCCGGTGAGCCAGGCGATCACGCCGTCGCGCAGGTGCGCGAGGATGTTGTTCATGAACTGGCGCACGCCGCGGCCGATGGCGGCGAGCAGGTTGCGCAGGAAGCCGACCGGGTCGGCGATGATGGTGTTGAAGGCGCTGCGCGCGCGCCGGAAGATCGCCACGATGCGCGCGCCGCCCGCGCCCATCGCCGCCTCGAAGATGAACTCGGCGAGCCGCATGAGCGCGGCGCGCGCGAAGCCGGCGAGATCCACCAGCAGGGGGCGGAAGATGCCGACCATGCGCCGCAGCGTGTCGATCGGATGCAGCACGTCCTCGAGCTGCAGCGCGTTCCACGCCGCGGCGAAAGTGCCGGCGACGCGGTCCCAGGTGAGATTGCGCGCGCGCGTCTCCTCCATGAACCACTGGTAGGCGCGCTCCAGCGCGCCCGACTGAGCGAGCTGGTCGACCTTCTCGCGGCCGCTCGGAATGAACTCGGCGACCGCGCGCACCACGTTCATGGCGGTGCGCGCCACGGGCGCCTGGGTGAACGGGTCGCGCCCGAGCTGCACGGCGATGAGCGCGTAGCCCGGGATCTCGCGGCAGAAATTCGCCAGCGGCTCGGTGAAGGTCTCCTTCAGCCAGGCGATCGCCTGCGACACGAGCTGCGACACGAAGGTCGTGACGCGCCGGATCGTGGGCATGAAGACTTCCCGCGCGCGCCGCCACACGTCGCCCGGGCTGAAGATGTCGCTCCAGGCCAGGGAATCGGTGAAGCGCGTGAACGCGTCGCGCAGGCCCTGGAACGTGATGCCCATGGCGTCGACCTGCGCGCCCACCCAGGACGCGATGCGCTGTGTGACGCCGTAGCGCTCGAGCACCTGGTAGAGCAGCTCGCCGCCGGGAATGAGGCCGATGAAGGCGCGCAGCAGGTTGGCGAGGCTGCGCTCGACCGGGCGCAGGTTGATCGGGTTGCGGCCGATGATCAGCGTGAGGAGCGTGAAGCCCGGCACGTTGGCGGCGAGCTCCGCCAGGCCGTCGAGCACGTCGTCGAGGCCCAGCCGCTGCACGCGCGCCGGGCCGTTCGCCTGCTGCAGCGTGTGGGTGAGCTCGTGCGCGATCAGCTCGCGGCCCTCGCCGGTCTCGGGCCGGAAGCGGTCCTTGCCGAAGAACATCTCGTGGCCGACGGTGAAGGCGCGGGCATTGAGCTGGCGGCTGAGCTGCGCGGCGCGCTCGCCGGTATGCACCCGCACCACGCTGAGGTGGGCGCCCAGGCGCGGCTCCATGAAGCGGCGCACGTCGGGCGGCAGCGGCGCCCCGGCGAGCGGCGCGGGCGCGGGGCGCGGCACGGCGCTCGCGGGCATCGGCAGGCGCACGACATTGCGCGCGACCGACTCGGCCTGCTGCTCCGCCGTCCCCGGCAGCGCGGCGCCGCCGTGGGCCGCCGCGCGCACCGCCTGCGCCGCCGGGACGGTCTGCGGCGGGCGGTTGACCAGCCTCTGCGCGGCGGTTCGCAAGCGGCGTCCTAGGGCGCGCGGCCTTCCTTCAGCAGCTCGCGCCGCAGCCCTTCCTCGAGGTCCTCGACGCGCACCGTGTCGGTTTCCCGGGCGAGCGCGGCGAGCGAGGCGTAGCGCACCACGTTCATGATGGTGCCTCCGGAGAGCTCGTACTTCTCGGCGATCGCCGGCAGGTCGATGTCGGCTTCCAGGCGCGCCTTGGTCGAGAACGCCGCGCGCCAGATGCGCAGCCGCTCGGCCGGCCGCGGCATGGGGAAATGCACCACCGACTGGAAGCGGCGCATGAACGCCTCGTCGATGTTGGCTTTCAGGTTGGAGGCGAGGATCACCACGCCGCTGAAGTCCTCGACCCGCTGCAGCAGGAAGCTCACCTCCTGGTTGGCGAAGCGGTCGTGGGAGTCGGAGATGCGCGTGCGCTGGCCGAAGAGCGCGTCGGCCTCGTCGAAGAACAGGATCCAGCCCTTGTGCTCGGCGAGGTCGAACACCTTGGCGAGGTTCTTCTCGGTCTCGCCGATGTACTTCGACACGATCATGCTGAGGTCGAGCTTGTACACGTCGCAGCCGCAGTGCTTGCCGAGCAGGCTCGCCGACAGCGTCTTGCCGGTGCCGGGTGCGCCGTGGAACAGGCTCACGAAGCCCGGGCGCAGCTTGTCGCGCATGCCCCAGTCGTCGAGCAGCCGGCCGCCGTGCTGGATCCAGCGCTTCACCTCGTCGAGCTGCTCGTGCGTGGCCGCCGGCAGCACCAGCTCGTCCCAGTCGAGCTCGGTGCGGATCAGGCGCGCCGGAAAGTCGCTGCTGAAGGCCGGGCGGCGCTCCAGGCCCGTGGTGAAGCGGTGCAGGCGCTCGCGCGACAGCACCAGCGCGCCGCTCAGCGCCGACTCCCCGGGCGCCACCCCCGCGAGGTGCACCACGTTGTAGCGCGCGAGCAGCTGTTCGCCCTCGAACAGCCGCGCCATTTGGAAGCGCGCGGCAAGGTCGTCGCCCGATAGCAGGAACACCGCGGTCTCGCCGGTGGGAATGAAGCCGCCGTGGCTCGCGCCCTGCATGCCGCCGAACTCGGTGAAGCCGCGTTGCGTGACGTCGTTGCGCGACCACAGCACGTCGAGCAGCTGCGGCCGCACGTGCGGGATGAGCGCGAGCAGCAGCACCAGGCGGGCGCTGGGCGGCATGCGCGTCTCGCACACGAAGCGCGCATAGGCCGAGCGCCCGGGCTCGAGCGGTGGCGGCGCGATGCCGAGCGGATCGGGCTGCGGCGCATCGCCGCTGCCGAAATACCCCTTGAGGCGCGCGTCCAGCACCCGCGTGAACCACTGCAGGTCGGCTTCCAGGTCGCCGGCGTTCGCCCTCAGGGCGTCGGCCAGTCCGTGAACAGCGGTCGTGTCATCCATGGCAATTTCACCGTCGCAAAGCCCCAGGGCAGGTGCCCCAGCAGCACGTCGTAGGACTCGCTTTCGGGCTGCAGGCGCCAGCCGTCGTCCGCTTCGCGCAGCGCGCCGCGGCGCTGCAGGAAGGCGACGCGCAGCGCCTCCGGCGTCGTGTTTCCGAGCCTCTTCCAGTGGCCGAGCACGGCATTGAGCAGCGCTTCGCCTTCCTGGCGCTCGCGCGCACCGAGCAGGCCTTCTCCCACCGCGAGCGGCGCTTCCGGGCGCAGGCCGAGCAGCAGCTTCACGAATCCGAGCTCGAACTCGAACACCTCGTCGCGCCCCGTGGCGAGCCAGTGCAGCAGCGCTGCGGCACGCTCCGGCTTTCCCAGGTCCTGCTTCCTGAGAAAGCCGCAGCTGCCGAAAAGCTGCGGCAGGAAGGGATGCAGGAGCACCAGGCCCACGTTCGTTGCCATCAGCGCGGCCTCGCGCTGCCCGGCGCGCGGCGCATCGGGGGCCGGCAACGCGGTGTCGCCCTGCGCTTCCACCCGATGCGTCGTCGAAGCGCGCGCGGCCCGCGTGCCCCGATCCGCGATCCCGGGTGGCTCAAGGCGCGTCGCCGCGGCGGCGAGCAGCGCCGCGGCAACCCGCAGGGCATCGTGGCGCGCGATCGCCGGGCCGCTGCCCGCGACGAGCAGGGCGATGGCCGCGCGCACGCCGCGACCGGCGAGCACTCGCGCCAGGAGCGGCGGCCATTCGGCCTCGGGATGCTCGCGCAGGGCAGGCAGCCCGGCGACGAAATCTTCGGTCTCGGGCGTGTCCGCCGCCGGGCTGGACCGCGGCCCGGCTGTGTCCTCGAGCAAGGCGGCGACCTCGAGCCACCGCTGCGCCGGCAAGAGCTGGAGCAGGCGGAAGTAGTAGCGCGTGGCGTGCGCGAAGGAGGCGCTGCGCCGCGGCACGACCCGGGAGAGGTTCGCGAGGAGCGCGGCGCGCAGCTCGGAGGCTATGGAAGCGGCATCGAGGTGCGCGGCATGCCAGGCGAGCGCGCCGCTTTCCAGGTAGCCGAGGAGCACGGACAGCCGCTGCTCCCGGGCTGCGCTGGCTGCGGGGCGAGGCGGCGAGGCCGGGCGCCCATGCGCCTGGCGGCGCAACGCTTCGCCGAGCGCGTCGGCCAGCGCGCCGGCCAGCGCGTCGAGGCTCGCCACGCGCAGGCGCAGCTCGAGGCGCGGAATGTGCAGCAGCTTGTCGCCGGGCACCGCCTCATCGAAGGCGCGGCCGAACACCGGCAGCAGCTCGTCCTCCATGGCCGCCCTGAGGCGCGCGCGCAGCGTGAATGCCTCGCCCGCCGAGCGCGCCGCCACGCGCCAGCGCTGCGTCCGCACGCGGTGCGCAACCGCCGGCATCTACCATTGCCCCCGCGCCAGCAGCATGTTGTTGATGGTGCCGGCGATCTGCGGCTGGAGGGCGGGCTTGGTGGCGATCGTGGTGAGGCTCCTCTCCACGCTGGCGAGCGTGGTGCTGTTGGTCACTTTCGCCAGGCTGCCCGAGGCGATCGCGAGCACCTGCGCGCCCTCCGTGCCGGGCGTGACGTCCAGGTTCTTGCTCGCCACGTATTCCGTGGCGTTGACGATCGCCGTGGCGAGGCTCTCCTGCGCCGCCTCGAGCTCCTTTTCCACGTTGGTGCGGGTCTGCTCGTCGATCCGGGGATCGAGCAGGTTGGTCCGCAGGCGGTCGACTTCCTGGGTGCGGTAGTTCGCCTCGGCGACGCGCAGGTTGAGCAACGGGTCGGAGAAGTCGGTCCGCACGCCCGCCGGGGCCGTGATGCCGGTCCCCTTGGTGGCGGCGACGGCGTCCTTGAAGGCGTCGAAGTACTTCAGGTGGAGCTGGACCTCGCCCTGCACCTTGGCCGCGACTTTCTCGAAGCGGGTCTTGTCCAGGAACGGCACCAGGCGCACCGGCTTCTGGAAAATGACCTCCGGCCGCACCGGCGCGGTGAGCTTGGGCGGCGGCGCCGGCTCCTCGCGCTCCTCGCAGCAGCTGTAGGGCAGCATGAAATCGGCCACCACGAGGTTGGTGGCCGCGTCGTACACCAGCACGAAGGTGCCGCCGCGCAGCACGCCGGCGTAGTGCTCGAGCCCCGGGTGCTGCCGCAGGAAGCCGGCGAACTGGCTGCGCAGGTCTTCCTTGTCCTGCGCGTCCTGCACCAGCAGGTCGATCCAGTTGAGCCAGCGGGTCGGCTGGCCGGTGATGAGGTTGTCGAGCGGCGAGACGAATTCCTTCTTGGTCACCGCGCTGAGCGCGCCGCTGAGGTCGGCGGCCGCCACCGTGGCGCCCTTCACCTCCTCCAGCCAGGCGGCGCCTTTCTCGACCTGGCCGCGCGCGATCTTCACCTGGTCCGTCAGCGTCTTGGTGCGCTCCTCCGCGGTCCTGACGACCGGCATGTTGTCGTTGTCCTCGTCCGTGATCACCTTGCCCGCCGCAGCCTTCACCTGGTCGACCAGTGCCGCGCCGTACTTCTCGGCCTCGTCCAGCTGCGCCGTGACGTCGGCGCGCGCCAGGTGCTGCAGGCGGTACAGGTCGAGGTCGCGGATCGGGCGGATCGGCCGCGGCGGCCGCTGGGCACCCAGGCGCACGACCTCGACGTCGATGGGCAGGTTAAACTCGCGGATCCGCGTGCGCAGGGCGCCGATCGCGCGGTCCCAGTTCATGCCGACATGCCCCTCGATGCGGAAGAAGTCGAAAGCGCCGATCTGCGCGGCGAGCGGCGCGGCCGCCGCGCCCGCGGCGCCGTAGCTCGCGGCGTGGTAGGCGTAGCTGTGCCGCTCCATGCCGCGCCGCCACAGCGCGTAGCTCCAGGCGCGATACACCGGCAGGTCCTCGCGCAGCGCGTAGTAGAAGGGAATCGCGCGCTTCTCGAGGCACTGGTCCTCGAAGGCGCTGGGCGTGATGCGGATGGCCGCCGGATCGCTGGCCGGCGCGGGCAGGGCGAAGCTTGCGATCAGCGTATCGATCTTGCGCACCAGGAAGCGCGCGCGTGCGCGCTGCTCGAAGCGGTCGCTCACCATCGGCGAAGGGTAGAAGCCGGTGCGCTCGGCGGCGCTGCGCTGCGCCGGGTCGAGGCTGCCCAGCACCAGGTGCTTCGGAAACGCGTCGACGTCCGGGCAGCACACCGCCGCATCGCCGAACAGCGCCTCGCGAAATGCGTTGCAGGTCTCTGCCAGGTCCTTGAGGAAGTCGTAGTAGTACTGGATGCCGCGGTTCTCGCCCGCGAAGGTGGACTGGATCTTCTCCAGCGTCGCGCGCCAGCGCGGCGCCGGGTCGGCCGGCGCGAGGTCCTGCAGGAACCCTTTGCACGGCTCGTACAGGGCCTCGAGCGCTGCGACGAGGCGCGCATGCGTGAGGCTGCAGGCGTCGCGGTACAGCCTGGCGAGCTCGGCTTCCGAGCCGACGCCCTGGAGCACGGCGCGCGCCGCGACCACCGGCTCGGGCAGGCGTCGCGCGGCGCCGTCGGGCGTGTCGAGCGGCGCCGCGAGCGCGGCGGCCGACTTGCGCTCCACCAGCAGCAGCTTCAGCGTATGCACCGAGTCCTTGCCGCGGTTGTCGCAGTCGGTGCCGGTGCACAGGTCCTCGTCGCGCAGGGTGCTTTCCACGTACAGCACCGCCGCCAGCGACTCGGGCGGCAGGCCCTCGCGCTCCTCGAAGCCCGACAGCGCCAGCGCGCGGCTGTCGCTTTCGCCTTCGCGCACCAGCTCGTAGGCGCGGATCATCTGCTCGCCGTGGTAGAAGGGCGCGTATTTCGGCGCCGAGCTGTCGTAGGGCTTGTAGCGGTCGTAGAAGGACGCCCCGGGCAGGAATACGAGGTCGCCGTCGGTGGTGGTGCCGACCCCGTGGCTCAGGCGCACCCGCCGGCCCTGCAGCGACGGCCACAGGCCGCAGGCGATGCCCACCCCGAGCAGCGCAACGCGCGACAGGCGCTCCTGGTCGTCCAGGTAGCCCGCCAGCCCGTTGAGCTGCTCGGGCGTGAGCACCTGGTCCTTCTCGAACACGGTGTAGCCGCTTTCGATCGCGTCGAGGTTGCGGAAGCTCTCGGTCATGGGCCGTCCTCCTTCAGGCTGCCGAGCGCGCTGCGCCCGAGCACGAATTTGTCGGGGGCCGCGCAGTCGGCGAGCGGCTGCGCGGGATATACGTTCTTCGCCTCGTACAGCGCCTTGCTCAGCGCCGCGAGCTTGTCGGCGCGAAACGCGGTGTCGCTGCCCTCGAGCAGCGCGCGCCAGGCCTGCCAGGCGCCCTCGATGCGCGCCATGTCCTCGTCGGACACCCAGCAGATCTTCGGCAGCAGGTGCGCCGGCGTTTCCTGGCGGATCACCTCCTCGGCGAAGCGGCGGAACGCGGGGTCGCGGAAGCGGCGCGCATTGGCCGGCAGCACCACGTGCAGCCGGTACGAGTAGGGATCGTCGCCGGCGCAGTCATCCCCGCAGCCGGGCTCGGCGCAGATGGGCAGGAAAGCGTCGGCCTGCGTGCCGGGCCGCGGCCGCAGCAGGATGTTCTCGATCAGGCACAGGCGCTCGCTGTGGTGCTCGGCGAGCGCCTGCCTGAGCTCCTCGATGGCCGCGTCGCGTTCGGCCGCGGTGGCGAAGTACTCGATGCGGCGCGCCACCACCTCGCCGGTGTCGTCGACGATGTTGAAGTAGAACGTGCCGTCGTCGGCCTGCCTGAGCTGGTAGCCGGCCGCGGTTTCCGCGAGCGGCAGCGCGCGCCCCAGCTCCTCCAGCGCGGCCCCGGGCGACAGGTAGCGCGTGCTGCTGCTGAGCAGGATGCCCTCGGCGAACCTGCGCCGCAGCCGGAAGCGGTATTCGTCGATGCCGTCGTCGTCGCGTTCCTGGTAGATCTCGTAGGTCACTGCGCCCAGGGCGAGCAGATGCGCGAGGCGCTTCTCCAGTCCCGACACGTTGGTCCACGCCGGGCCGGCGCTGTAGTCGAAGGCGCGGCCGCGCTCGGCGCCCAGCGCAGGGTAGTCGCGCAGGAAGGCGCACTTCGCGCGCGCTGTCTCGGCCGGCGTGGCGCCGAACAGCGCCGCCTGGATGGCGAGGTAGTCCTGCAGCCGCTCGGCGTAGCGCGCCAGCAGGTGGTCGAGGAAGCGGTTGCGCCGCGCGAGCATCTCGTCGCGCGTCTCGGCGAGGCGGTCGAGCAGCGCCTGAATGCGCCCCCGCCAGGCGCCTTCGTCCTCCGGCGCCGTGCCCTCGGGCGGCGGCGGGTAGAGCTCGAGGAAGCCCGGCACCGACTCCACCGGTTGGGAGAAATAGCTGTGCGCGGCGTCCGGATCCAGCGAGAACAGCGCCCGCACCGAGCCGAGCTGCGCGAAGGCATTCGCCAGCACCTGGTCGAAGAACAGCAGGTAGCCCTGGAGCTGGCGCGCCTGGGCGCGGCGCACCGCGCTCGCCCCGGGCGGCAGCCCGGCCGCGCCGATGCCGTACAGCGCCGGGAAGTGCTGCTGCAGCGACGGGTAGGCGGCGGCATTGCGGAAGCGGCCGGCGGGCATGGGCGCGTCGCCCGGCGGGCGCGGCGCGTACGCCTGCTCGGCCTGCTGCGCCAGCGTCTCATACAGTGGCAGCGCGCCCGCCGAGGGCACGGGCATGCTGCCCTTATAGAACACCAGGCGCGAGCGCGCCGCGTCGAGGGTCGCGCGCCTGAGCGGTTCGACCGCGATCTCCCATTTGCTTTCCGCCGGCGCCGCTTCGCCGTCCTGCGCGCGCGGTCGCAGCACGATCTCCCGCACCGCGCGCACGCCCGCGACATCCATCACCTCGCTGATGATGTCGGAGAGCCGCAGCACGCTGCGCAGCTCGGCCGCGGCGAGCTCGCGCTCGTCGATAAAGCCGTTGTCGAGCGCCGGCCCCTCGAACAGCTCGGGATCGGCGGCGCGCATTTCGTCGCGCGTGTAGCGCGGCACGCCGGGCCGCAGGTAGCGCTGCGCCGCGAGCAGCACGCGCGCGTGCACCTGCGCCGGGTCGGCGTCCGGCGCGAGCTCGATCTCCGCGCACAGCACGAAAGGCTGCGTCTGGACCTCGGCGATCTCGACGAAGTCCTCGCACAGGCCGCGGTTGTCCTGCAGCCGCGCCGCGGCCGCCTGCAGGATCGCCTGCTTGTCCTCCGGCGGCGCGAACTCGTCGGCATACTCGATGCGCACGCCGTGCAGCCCGCGCAGCGCGATGCGGCGGATGCCGGGCAGGCCGGGGTCCTCGTGCAGCAGCCGGCCCTCGACCGCGTCGGCGTAGTACACCGGCTCCACCGCGAAGATCCATGCATTGCGCACGCCGCGCACGTCGATCAGCAGCTTGCGGTAATCGAGCTCGGTGAGCGGCCGGTTGGGCAGGATCTGGCGCGGGCCGAAGAAGTGCCCGGCGGTGCTGCCGTCCTGCGCGGCGGCGAGCAGGTCCTCGATCGGGTAGCAGGCGCGGTAGCACAGGTCCGTGATGGCGTAGCAGACCTGCTCGAGCGCGGTGATGCCCGGGTCGTGGATGTTGTGGTCGCTCCACTGCGCGTGCGCGTAGGCGCGCACGCGATCCAGGCCGAGCTCGAACAGCGGCGCCGGGTCGAGCCCGAGCGCCAGCGCCTCGGGCTTGCGGACGGTGCGCACCGACTGCGCGCTCATGGCACCGGCCGGATTTCGTGGGTCGCATCCGACACCAGGATGGCGTCGGGCGCCGTGGCGCGCGCCTCGCTCACGTCGGCCGCATCCTCCGGCATGCCGCGCAGGTGGTACATGCGGAAATCGGTGAGGTAATCGACGTACGGCAGCTCCTCCACGAAGTCGAGCAGCGCCGACTTGTACGCCACGCCGCCGAAGGAGATCTCGCGGCCGGGGTCGTGAGCCCAGGGCGACAGGTGCGCGACCAGCGCCTCGCGCACCTGCCCGCTGTAGTAGTTGAACTCGAAGCCGGGCCGCAGCCGCAGCCGGAAGTCCAGGCGCACGCGCTCGTAGCGCGGGTTGCGCGCCTGCACCTCGATGCGCATCGGCGCGCGCGGCCGCAGGTGGCGCTCGATGCGGCTCAGCGTGCCGGCGTCCACGCGCGGCTGCAGCCGGTCGACCGCGTTGCGCAGGCGCAGGTCGGGCACCACCACCACCAGCACGCGCCCCGGCGCCAGCCAATTGCGGTTGGCCGCCGAGTGCGGCAGGCACTTCACCCGGCGCACCTCGGGGAAGGCGGCGAGCACGCTGCGCTCGTAGTCCCACGCGCTGATGCAGCGGCCGCGGTGGCGCAGCCGCTCCGCGGCGCGCAGGTTGAGGCCGGCCTGCGACTCTAGGGTCGTGCCGCCGAAGCTGGCGAAGGGCTGCGCCACGGACTTGACCGATGCCACCGGCGTCTTCAGCCTGGCGATGGCGCCCGCGGGCAGCGGCGTCCACAGGCGGCCGGAGTCGCCGCCGGCGCGCCGCTCCACCTCGACGGCATTGGCCGCCACGGCGACCAGCGCGCACACCGCCCCGGCCTGCCGGCGCACCGCGGCCTTCAGCCACAGCAGCCCGGCCGGCAGCATGCTGTTCAGCGTGCCGGCCTGCGGCGGAATCGTCGCGTGCACGATGCCGGTGGCGAGCAGGCCGTCGGTGCCGTCGCGCAGCGCATCGCCGCTTGCGAGCGGCTTCCAGTAGTTGTCGCACAGCACGGCCCAGTGCAGCGGCTGCTGGTCGGCATCGGGATCCGCGCTGCCCTCGGCCACCTTGAAGAGCAGGCTCACGCTATCGCCCGCGGCGAGCCCGCTCAGGCCGATGAGCAGCTCGCCTTCGTCCTCGTAGGCGGGCAGCAGCGGCACGCGCGGGTCGTCGACGAACGCGAGCTGGCGGCGCAGCCAGGCGTGCTCGCGCCGCTGGCCGAAGGCGCCGACATGGAAGAACTCGACCTCGGCGCCGGCGAATGCGGCCTCGTCGTCCAGGTGCGCGGTTCCCGAGACGGCTTTGTAGGAGAGCACGATCTCGCGCAGCGCCGGCGTATAGGGTTCGAAGGCCGGCGCCCGGCCCTGCAGCAGCCTCGCTCGGTACTCGGCGTGGCGGAAGTCGTTCGTCAGGCTGAGCGTGATGAAGCCGGCGCGCGGCGGCGGGACTGCGGCGGCCTCGAAGCGCAGCACCGGCTTTCTCAGCCACTCGCGCCGCGCCGCCTGCAGCGTCCAGGCGCTGCCGCCGGCGACCAGCGCGCGGATGTGCTGCGCGCGCGCGCGGCCGGGCGTTGCGGGCGCGGAGGGCACCGCGCCCGGGGCGAAGCGCAGCCGCACCCTGTCCTGCTCGCGCGGCCGGAACAGGGCGAATCCGCGGCCGCCGAGCGCTTCCTGCCCGGTGGCGTCGCGCAGGGCGACGTCCACGGTGAAGTCGCTTTCGCTGCGCTTGACATCGTAGCCGGCATAGAGCGCGTCGAAATCCTCCGGCAGGCCCAGCCAGTACAGCTCCAGCGTGAGCTCGGCGAGGCGCTTCGACAGCGCCTCGGCGCAGCCCACGAGAAAGCGCGAGCCGGGTACCGGCTGCGGGCCGAAAGGCTGGAAGGCGCGCCGCGCGTCGAGCGGCCCGGCGTCGCTTTCGAGCTCGAGCGAGCGCACCCCGGCGGCCTCGACCTCCAGGCTCGCCGCGCGCACCACGAGCGGGCGCAGCGCCGAGTAGCCGTGCGCGGCTTCATCCCTGAGCAGCACCTGCAGGACCGGCGCGCGCGTGGCGAACGCGTGCCGGTGCTTCGCCGGGTCGTAGTCCACCACGGCGTCCTCGCCCGCGCCGATCGCGATGCGCAGCGTGAGCCGGCTGCCCGCGAGCGCCGCTTCGGGCAGGTAGGGGCCGAGCCAGCCCTGCGCGCCGGTGAGGAAGCACTCGAAGCGCTCCTGCAGCGCCTGCGCGGCCGGCGGCGCCGGCGGGCTGTCCAGCTCGAGGGTGAGCGTCACCTGCCGCTCGCCCTCTTTCAGGCGCAGCACCGGCGCGGCGAGGGCGAAGCCGATGGGCGCGGCGGGCAGCGCGGCGTGGCCGAAAGGCGGCCAGCTCGCCTGCGCGCCTTCCAGCGCGCCGCCCAGGCCGTCGGCCGAGTCCGCCCGCGGCGCAAAGCGCACCGTGCCGCCGTCCGCCGGGTCGACGAACACCGAGCGCAGGGCCTCGACCCGGGCGTGCTGGATCACGGTTTCCGCGAGCGGCGCGTACAGCCGCTCCGCGCCGCTCGCGTCCTTGCCGGCCGAGAACGCGTGTCCGGGATGCAGCGCGGTGGGCGCCGCGCCTTTCTTCAGCTCGACCAGCAGGTGCGCGCGGTCGGACCGCGGCGGCAGGGGCGAAAAGCCCAGCACGCGCCGGTAGAAGAACTCCAGGTGCCGCGCGGTGATGCCGTTCATCGTGCTGCGCGGAATGCGGTAGAGCTTGAGGAAGGCGGCGAACAGGGCGAGGTGCGGCGCGGCGCTGCCGTCGCGGCGCGGCGGCAGCGCGCCGGCGAAGAAGGGCGCCCAGTCGCCCGCGGCCTCGGTGAGGCCGTCGCGCGCGCGGATGAACTGCAGCTCGCGCGCCAGGCGCTGCGCGTACTCGAGCAGCTCGCGCGCCGAGCGCTCTTCCAGGTCGACGAAATGCGGCGCCAGCCCCTCGGGCGGGCGGCTCTCCTGGGTCTGCCCCGGGCGCGCGGTCAGGCTTTCGACGATGTCCATGACAGGGCGCCCGCCGCCGCGCGGGCCATCTCGTTGCTGTCGTCGCGGTAGAACGGGAACACCATGTTGTAGCGCGAGTTGGTCGCGCGCACGCGGTACTCGAGCTCGATGTACAGCTCGCCCGAGGCCGGGTCCGGGCTGCCGACGCGCAGCGAAAGCGGCTCGATGCGCGGCTCGTAGATGAGGATGGCGATCTTCACGCGCTCCTCGAGCATCGTGCGCATCGTGGTGCTCATCGACTCGAACACCAGCTCCTGCATGTCCAGGCCGTATCTGGGCTGCAGCAGGCGCTCGCCGAGCTGCGTGCCGAACAGGATGCGCAGGCTCTCCTCGATGTCGCGCTCGTCCTCGACCATCGCCACGCCGGCGGTGCCGCGGTCGAAGCGCGGCGGAAAGCTCCAGCCCCGGCCCAGGAAGCCGCTCATCCGTTGATCAGCACGGTGGGATCGCCGGCCGCCGCCATCGCGCCGCAGCCGCAGGCGTCGCTCGTGCGCAGCGCCGGCCGCCCGCCGATCAGCACGCTCGTGCTGCCCATGGGAAAGGGGCTGACCGGCGGATGCGCGCTCGAGCCGAGCGGGCAGGCGTGCAGGTCGCCGGCGACCGCGGCGGGCAGCCCGCCCACCGTCACGTTGGATGCCCCGGGACCGGTAATGCTGCCGCCGTGGTTGCTGGTGTCGCCGACTCGCGCAGCCGCAGGCATCGCCGGCTCCTAGTTGATCTGCACCAGGCTGCCCTGGACCTTGGTGGTGGCCGGGCTTTTCAGCTCGGCGCCGGCCTGGCCCTCGAGCTTGAGCCGGGTGCCGCCCTTCAGCTCGAGCGCCTTCGGGCTCTCGATGCGGATGCCCGCCGGGGTCAGCTCGATCAGGTTGCCGTTCTGGTCCTCGAGCTTCACGCCGCGGTCCTCCTCGCTGAAGGTCAGCCGGTTGCCCGCCGGCGTCTCGAGCAGCACGATTTTCCTGTCGTCGTCGAAGTAAAGCCGCATGCCGGCGCGGCTCTTGTAGGCCTTCTCGTGGTTGTCGTCGGAGGCTTGCAGCGGCGCCGCCTTGGCGCTGCTGTGGAGCATGCCGAGCACCACCGCGCGGCGCGGGTCGTCCTCGAGGAAGCCGACCACCACCTCGTCGCCGATCTCCGGGCGGAAGAAGAAGCCGCGGTCGCTGCCCGCATCCAGGCTCGCCACGCGCGCCCACACGCCGTCGGCCTGCGCGTTGACCAGCGGCAGGCGCACGCGCACGCGGTGCTCGCCGTCGGGGTCTTCGTTGCTCGCCACGGTGCCGATCTGCAGCCCGTTGACCGCGGGCAGCAGCGCGCCGGCCTTCGGCGGCGACACGGCGTGCTCCTCGGCAGCCCACTTGTCGACCGAGCCGAACTGCAGGTGGGTCTTCCAGCCCTGCGTCGCATCGAAGTCCTGGCGCACGCCCGTGACGAACACGGTGCCGCTGTAGCGCTCGCCGACGCCCGAAAGCTCCACCAGGTCGCCCGGGTTCACGCCGGCAAAGCCCTCGCACTTGGCGCGGCCGCTCACCTTGGAGAGCTTCGACTTCAGCCACTGCGCGTCGGCCCAGGCCTGGGCCTCGTCCTCGGCGAGCGCGGCGTGGCGCAGCTCGTAGCCCGGCAGCGCCGCGACCTGCGCGAGCTCGCCGCTCGCCAGGTTGCCGGGGCCGGCGATGCCCGGGTCGGCGGCCTCCACCTCGAGCATCGCCTGCTGCGCCGGGTCCCAGGTCAGGCTCTTCACCGCGGCGTACTGCGCGCGCGCCTCGATCTCGGCGTCGAGCTCGAGGATGGTGGCCCCGTAGTGCAGGGTGCAGACCGGCCGGCCGGAAAGCCGCGGCGCGCGCACCGCGACGCGCCCGTCGTTGGTGAACACCAGCCGGCCGTTCGCCTCGGCGCGCGTCAGCAGGAAGTCCCAGTCGCTCGCGCGGAACTGCACCTGCTGCGCGTGGCTCACCGTCGTGGCTTCGACGTCCGCGTCCAGCCCGGCCGCGTCGAGCAGCGCGGCGATGATGTCGCTGTCCTTCTGCGCGAAGAAGAACGCGTTCTTCGCGCCCACCGTGAGGCGCGAGGCGGCGTGGCGGCACTCGACGATGAGCTGCGATGCGCCGTGGCTGCGCACCCGCAGCCCCTGGCGCACGACCCGCCCCTTGAAGAGCGGCACCGGGTCGTCGTTCGCGCCGGCCAGGATCTCGACCTCGGCGCCGGGCGCGAAGGTGGCGGCGTTGCTGAGCGGGAAGTCGCTCGCCGACGCCGAGCCGTCGAGGTACACCAGGCGCGCCGCGGAGATGCGGTTCACCGCCTTGGTCACGTACACGCCGGCCAGGTGGTGCTCGCGCCCGAGCGCCTCGCCGTCCACCTTCACGGTGAACTCGCGGTGCGCGGCGGGGATCGGCAGGGTGCGCGTCTCGGGCATCGGCTATCGCGCGAGCGGCGGGAAGCGCAGCTGCATGCCCGGCCGCAGGTCGCGGAAGTTGTCCAGGCCATTGGCGCGCGCCACCTCCGCGTACATGCGCGGCTCGCCGTAGATCCGCTCGCACAGCGCCGGCAGCGTGTCTCCGGCCTTGACCAGGCGCACGTGCGTCAGGTCGGCGGACTCGTCCTGCGCGATGGCCACGCGCGTCTTGTCGTCCGCGTTGTCGGCGAAGGCCGCGGTGATCACCGCGCGCAGCGGCACGCCGTCGGGCCGGAACAGCTTGTAGGCGATGGAGGCGCTCTTCAGCACGCAGCGCCTTACGCGCAGCTTGCCCCACGCGACCTCGAGGTAGGTGCTGCGGTGGATCTCCCCGCTGTAGCCGGTCACGCGCTGGAACGCCGCCACGACGTCCTGCACCTCGACCTTGCGCCCGTTGGCGCCCGTGCCGTCGATGAAGAAGCTGAGCGACATGTCGCCGGGCTTGATCCGCTGGAAGTCCATGCGGGCGCCGGTGGTGCCGGCGCCGTTCTCGTCGCTGAACTCGACCTCGTAGCCGAGCGTGATTTCGCTCGGGTTGACGTACGCCTCGAACACGTCCGGGTTCTTGTCCGAGTAATCGGGCGTCTTGTGGCCGCGGATCACCACGGGAAGGAGCGCGCCGTCGCCGGTCATGTCAGCGCTCTTCCCTGCGGCGCAGCACGTCCAGGACCGCCTCCACGCACTCGCTCACCAGCGCGCGCTGCTGCGCGGCGCCGTCGCCCGCGGCCCCCGGCGTCGCGGCCGCGCTGCCCGCGGCCGGGCCGGCGACTTCGACCGAAATCAGGATCTCGTCGACGATGACCGGCATGGCTAGACCCGCGGCTGCGCCGCCATGGGCGGCACGTAGGTCGCGTCTACCGTGAAGTACTGGTAGTAGAGCTGCAGGCTCTCGACCGCCACGGCGTTGGCGGTGGCGTTCAGGTCGTTCAGGGCCCACTTGGTCGGGTAGGCTTTGACCAGGTGCCAGGTCATGAGCGGCTGGTGCTGCTCGTTCAGCAGCTTCACGTCCACGTCCCTCGGCACGATGGCGAAGTCCTGGATGGCGGCGCGGATCCACTCGAATACCGCCGAGCGCGCCAGCAGCCCGCGCTTGAGCGTGAGCTCGGGATACTTCGCGCGCAGCGGGTACTTCTGCACGAAGCGGTTCTCGCCGCCTTCCGGCACCTCCTCGGTGGCCATCTCCATGGACAGCCCGCCGGCGTCGGTGAAGCACACCTCGTGCATGCCCTCCAGGCCCTGCACCTCGACCTTGAAGTGGAACCCCGGCGGCGGGTAGTAGCTCATCAGGAGGGCTCGTTCTGCACTTCGAGGCCCTCGTGGGCGAGCTCGATCGACTCGATCGCCACCTCGTTGCCGCTCGCCTTGAGCTGCGGCCCCTCGACCTTCACCGGGAAGGCGTTCTGCACCTTCCAGGTCATCACCGGGGCGTGCTCCTCGTTGAGCAGGCTCACCACCAGGTCGCGGCGCTCCACGGTGTTCAGCTTGACCGTGGACAGCCAGGCGAACAGCTCGTTGTCGCCCTGGATCACGCCGCGCTTGAGCGTGATGTTGGAGAACTTGCGCAGGCCGGGCATCTTGATCGACGAGTACTCCGGAAAGGAGCCGTCGCGGTACTCGATCGCCTGGTTTTCCTGCGTGAGGCCGGTGACCTCGGAGAATCCGACGCGCGTGCCGCCCCACTGCACGGTGAAGTGGAAGACGGGAAGCGGATATTGTGCGGGCATGGCTCGATGGCTCCTTGTCAGGACGTCTGCAGCTTGTGCGTGAATTTCAGGATGATGAATTCCGCCGGCCGCACCACCGCCATGCCGATCTCGACGTTCATGCGGCCCTCGAGGATGTCCTGCGAGTCCATGGTGGTGCCCAGGCCGCAGCGCACGAAGAACGCCTCCTTCGGCGTGGCGCCGGCGAGCGCGCCCTCGCGCCATTTCTGCGTGAGGTAGGCCTCGATCATGCCGCGCACCTTGACCCAGGTATTGGCGTCGTTGCTCTCGAACACCGCCCAGTAGGTGGACTTCTTGACCGACTCCTCGACCATGTTGAAGAAGCGCCGCACGTTGACGTAGCGCCACTCGTTCGAGTTGCCGTCCAGGGTGCGCGCGCCCCACACCTTGGTCACGCCGTAGAACGAGCGCAGCACGTTGATCGACTTGCCCTCGTTCGGGTCGACGTTCAGCTCCTCCTGCTCCTCGCTGGTGATGCGGATGCGGGGCTCGATCACGTCGCTCAGGCCGACGTTGGCCGGCGCCTTCCACACGCCGCGCTTGGTGTCGGTGGCGGCGTACACGCCCGCCACCGCCGGGCTGGGCGGCAGCACCACGTAGTAGTCGCGCAGCGCGGCCTTGACGGCGTTGTACACCGCGCTTTCCTCCTGGCGCAGGCTGCCCAGCGCCACCCGGGCCGCGCCGTTCAGCGCGACCTTGACGTTGCTTTCGTGCGCGGCCGGATCGTCCGGCGCCTCGGTCACCCAGTGGTTGAAGGTGGTCGTCACGAACGGGAAGTACGCCGCGCCGTACTTCAGGTTCTCGCTGCCGAAGGCCGGGCGCGAGTAGTCGGGCGGCGGCTCGGGCACCTCCGCGCCTTCACGCACGTCAAGGATGGCGAAGCGGTCCTTGAGCGTGCCGCATTGGCGCAGCACCGCCTGCACCAGGGCCAGGTAGCCGGCTTCCGGGAGCAGGTAGGACTCCGGGATGACGATCAGCGTGGGCTCGTCTTCCATGGCGACCTGGGCGAGGCCGTCCTGCAGCCCCTCGACGTCCACGGCGGCGTCGTATCCGCCGACCGACACCACGTAGCACTTGCCGCCGCCGTTGTCGAAGAACATCTTCATGCTGTAGGCGAGGTTGTGCGTGATCGCCGGCGGCACCACCGCGACGCTGATCACGTCGCCGGCGCGCGTCGCGTCCACGTCGATGTCCAGCGCGCGCGGGCCGCCGAAGTACTGCTCGAACTGCGTGTACGAGCGGATCGCCGTGGGCTTGAGCGCCAGGCTCTCGGGGCCGCGCGCCGCCTTCTCCGTGTAGCCGATGAACGCGGGAATCGCGCTTTCCACCTCGGCCACCGAGGGCGGAAAGACGGAAATCTCTTCAACGTAGACGTCGGGGGTGCGGTAAGTGGGCATGGCTCGGGCCTCTAGGATTTGGACACGTGGACGACCAG
This sequence comes from Burkholderiales bacterium, assembly GCA_036374055.1. GTDB lineage: Bacteria > Pseudomonadota > Gammaproteobacteria > Burkholderiales > SG8-39 > SCGC-AG-212-J23. Next base: position 3,948 of record DASUUN010000365.1, on the reverse strand, counting down.
GTTCGCGGTGGCGGCCGCGGCGCCGGGTTGCGGGAGCTGCGGGACGATCACTTCGCTGTTGCGCGCGAGCTGGATGCCTTTGCGCGCCTTGTGCTGCCGGGCGACCGCCGACTGCGAGCGGAACAGCGTGACGCGGGTGCCGGCGCCGCCGAGCAGCGCCGCCGGCAGCTCGGCCGCGGTGAAGGCGGAGGAGGCGACGCGCTCGAAGTGGATCTGCGTGCGATCGTCGGTGCCGAACCCGGCATCGCTGACTTCGAGCTGGTTGAACTGGCCGGCGGTGTAGCCGCGCGCCACCACGTAGTAGCTCAGGGTTTCGGCGCGCGCCGCGAACGGCACGCGGAACGCAGGCGGCGCGCCGTAGAACGCGGCGCGCAGCCCGAGCTCGACCAGCGCGAAGAGCTCCTCGCGCAGCAGCTGCGCGTCCGCGGGATCGGCCGGATCGAGCAGCAGCATCACCGGGTCCTGCAGCGCCGCCGGGTCGGCGCCCGCGTTGCGGTACAGCGGCAGCCCCTCGCCGGGCGCGAAGGGCAGGGCGGTGAAATTGGAGAAGTGGGGGTTGGCGAGCCGCAGCCCGAGCTGCAGCGTGGCGCCCTCGAGCGAGGCGAGCGGCTCGCCGCCCGCGCCCTTCTCGTAGAGCACGGTCAGGCGGTCTTCCTGCGTCTTGGCGAGCAGCCGGCCGCCGGCGAGCAGGCGCGCGCTCGTCGCCGGGATCGCGAAATCGAAGTCCGGGCAGCGCCCGCCGTAATAGGCGTGCTCGGCCTCCAGCGTGAACAGCGGCGCGAACTCGATCATCCGAGCAGCTCGATGCTGCCGCCGACCGCGGTGATCGGCGGCCGGATGGCCGCGGGCGCGTCGTCCTGCAGCGCGACCAGGCGCACCCGGTAAACCGCCGAGGGCAGCTGCTTCGCGCCGACGAAGGCCCACAGCTGGTTGAGCTGCTCGAAGCCCAGGCCGATCAGGTCGACGGCGAGCTTCTCGATGCGCCGGTCGAGCGCCGGATAGCGCTCGCGCGTGAACGCCGGGTGGCCCTGGAAGAAGGTGAGCACGTAGGAGAGCTGGCGCAGCGCCTGGTCGTACTGCTTGAAGTGCGCGGCGAACAGCAGGTGCAGGTTGAGCTTGATCTCCGGCTCGACCAGCACGTGGCGGCCTTCCACGTAGGAGGCCTGCGGCAGCTGCGACTTCAGCATGCGCTCCTCCTCCACGTTCACCAGCGCCACGCCCAGCTGGTCGTCCGGAATCGCCCACTTGCCGGCGTCGGTGGCGATGCGCGTGAGCAGCGCGCTGCCGAAGCTGCCGCCCGTGCGTTGCGCGAGCCAGGCGTTGAACTCCTTGGTGAGGAAGTCGGCGGCGAGGTGGATCATCGCTCTACGTTGGCGACGTACAGAAAGTTGCCGTCCGGCAGCCGGTGGCGGCGCAGCCGGCCGGCCTCGACCAGCTCGTCGAGCGCCGCCTCGATCTGCCCGGCGGCGTCCTCGCAGCCGTGCGCCGGCAGCCAGTTCGCGACGATGCCGGCCGCCGTGTCCGCGGCCAGGGGATGTCTTGCGAGATGGCGCTCGATCGCTGCGCGAAGCTGTTCTTTATCGCGGACGCTTGCATGGGCCACGAACTGCCTACGCACGCGCCATGCCAGCGCCGCGCACGCGCAAGTGCCTGATCTGCCTGGCTGGGAAAATATGCGGCGGGGCCGCGACGCCGCGGTCCCGGACGACAGGCGCACCCGGGTGGGTGCGCTCGGCCCTAGTCCTGGAGATGGTGCTTCTTGAGCAGACGGCCGAGGTGGCGCCGCTCGGTGCCGCTCATGCGGGCCGCGGCCGATATGTTGCCGTTCGCCTGCCCGATGAGCTCGGCGAGGAAGCGCGACTCGAATTCCTCGATGGCCTGGCGCTTCGCCTGGCGGTAGTTCGCCGGCAGCGCCCGCGCAGCGGGCGCGCCGAGCGCGCCCGGCGGCGCCGGCATCGCGATGCACGGCCCTTCGGCGAGCAGGAACGCGCGCTGGACCAGGTTCTCGAGCTCGCGGATGTTCCCCGGCCAGGCGTAGCGCTCGAACCAGGCGAGGGTGGCGGCGTCGATCGGCAGCACGGGCTTGCGGTAGCGCGCGCTGCCCTTGGCGACGAAATGCTCGGCGAGCAGCGCGATGTCCTCGCGCCGCTCGCGCAGCGGCGGCAGCGTGAGGTGCAGCAGCTTCAGGCGGTACAGCAGATCGAGGCGGAAGGCGCCGGCCTCCACCTGGCGTTCGAGCACGCGGTTGCTGGCGGTGACGATGCGCACGTCGGCCTGCTCCTCGCGGCGGCCGCCGAGCGGGCGGAACTGCTGGTCCTGCAGGAAGCGCAGCAGCGTGACCTGCGCCTTCGGCGTGAGCGCGTCGACCTCGTCGAGGAACAGGGTGCCGCCGCGCGCCAGCTCGACCAGCCCCGGCTTGTCGTCGCGCGCGTCGGTGAAGGCGCCGCGGCGGTGTCCGAAGAGCTCGTTCTCGATCAGCGCGTCGGGCAGCGCGCCGCAGTTCACCGGGACGAACGGGTGCGCGGCGCGCACGCCGCGGTAGTGGATGGCCCGGGCCGCGAGCTCCTTGCCGGTCCCGGTCTCGCCCTCGATCAGCACCGGGGCGTCGAACGCCGCGATCTTCTCGATCAACGCGTCCGCGATGCGGAAAGCGAGCGAGCGGCCAATCATGCCTCAATACCCAGGCCGCAAATAATGCCTTGTCCCGCCGCCCGGGTTTTATCTCGGCGTCCCGTTCTTGCTGGAAATGAGGAGAATGGGGACGTACCCAATTTTAGGGAAAAGGACCCATGATCCACGTCATCGCCGTGATTACCGCCAAGCAGGGCAAGCGCGAGCAGATCCTCGAGCACTTCAACGCCAACGTGCCCAACGTGCTGGCCGAGCAGGGCTGCATCGAGTACGGCGCGGCGGTCGACGCCGACGACGGACCGCCCATCCAGACGAAGTGGGGCGCCGACACCTTCCTCGTGATCGAGAAGTGGGAAAGCATGGAGGCGCTCAAGGCGCACGCCGCGGCGCCGCACATGGCCGCCTACGCCGCGAAGACCCGCGAGCTCATCGCGAGCCGCGTGATCCACGTCCTCAAACCCAGCTGAGGAGCTTGAACTTCAGGTACAGCTCGCGGCAGGCCCAGGCGTCCATGGCGGCGTAGGCGACCTGCTGCGGCGTGAGGCGCGCCGCCGCCCAGTTGGAGGTCTTGCTGCCCTTCGGAATGCGAAAGCCGAGGAACGCTGCGGCGAGCGTGCGCACGCCGCTGCGCTCCATGCCCTGGGCCCTGGCCGCCGCGCCGAGGTCCACCATCGCTTTCTCGGTGAACGCAAAGCTCTTCCTGAGCTGGCGCAGGTCGTCGGCGAGCCCGACGCCCGCCTTGACGATCCTCTCCGCCGACAGGAGCTCGCGCAGCGCCGCCGAGCAGTCGAGCCGCTGCAGCGGGAAGAGATACACCGCGCGCTCGGTGGCGAGCTGCGCGAGCGCCGGCAGGTAGCTCTCTCCCGGGCGGAACGCCGGGCGCGTCTCGGTATCGAAGCCGAGCACGCTTTCCTGGCGGATGTCCGCCATGGCCTGCGCCAGCTCGTGGGGCGCGGCGACCACGTGCACCGCCCCCTCGTAGCGCCGGATCGGCAGCTCGTTGATTTCCTCGCGCGAGATTGCGCCCCGGTGCATGACGCCATCATAAAATGGGGTACGTCCCTGTTTTTCGGAATATTTGACATGGCCACCTATCTGAAGCGCCGCATCGCCCAGTCCCTGACCGACGAGATCGACCAGAAGGTGCGCGCCACGGTCGAGGGCATCCTCGCCGACGTGAAACAGCGCGGCGACGCCGCCGTGCGGGAGTATTCGGAAAAGTTCGACCGCTGGGTTCCCAGGAGACTCGACGAGGGGGACATAAAAGCAATCCTTGCCAAAGTGCCGGCCACCACCCTCGAAGACATCAAGTTCGCC
>DASUUN010000364.1:0-2800 GCA_036374055.1 Burkholderiales bacterium | reverse complement strand
CGCTCGGCCTTCTGGCGCCAGGTGCCGCAGACCGGCTTCGTTTCAGGGCGCAGCACGCATGCCGACAGGCTGTCCACGATCCGGAGCGTCTACGAGAAGCACCAGATCATGATCGATCCGCACACCGCCGACGGCATGAAGGTGGGCCTGGAGCACCGCGAGCCGCTGGTGCCGCTCATCTGCCTGGAGACCGCGCTGCCGGTGAAGTTCGCCGACACCCTGCGCGCCGCGCTCGGGCGCGAGCCCGAGCGGCCGGCGGAGCTCGCCGGGCTGGAGAAGCTGCCGCAGCGCTTCAAGGTGCTGCCCAATGACGTCGGCGCGCTGAAGCGCTACATCGAAAGCGCCGTATGACGGGCGAGAAGAACGTGCTGGGCGGCGAGCTGCGGGCCTGCAGCTACGCGCCCCTCACCGGCTACTTCCGCGACGGCTGCTGCTCGACGCACGACCAGGAAGGCGTCGCGCACCTGGTGTGCGTGCAGGTGACCGACGAGTTTTTGGAGTTCAGCGTATCGAAGGGCAACGACCTGGTCACCCCGCGCCCGGAGCTGCGCTTTCGCGGCCTGAAGCACGGCGACCGCTGGTGCCTGCACGTGCTGCGCTGGGTCGAGGCCTGGGAGGCGGGGCGCGCGCCGCGCGTGGTGCTCGAGGCGACGCACGAGAACGTGCTCAGGTATGTGCCGCTTTCCGCCCTGAAGCGCCACGCGCTCGATCTGAACTAGCTTCGGCCAGCCGGGCGCGGTCGAGGATGGTGATCTCGCGCCGCGCCACGCGGATCACGCCGCGCCTGGCGAGCCGCTGCAGCAGCCGCGACAGGGTTTCCTTCTTCATGCCCAGGCGCGCCGCGACCACGGTCTTGCTTACCGGCAGCCGCGCGGTCCACACCTCCGGCTGTTGCGTCGGCTCGGCGAGCGAGTCGAGGTAGGCCGCGAGCCGCTGCTGCGTGGGCAGCATGGCGCGCTCGAACTGGGTGAGCAGCAGCTGGGACTTGGTGGCGAGATCGTTGGCTACATTGCGCGCAAGGCGCGCGTCGCGCCTCATTTGCGCGAGCAGCGCGCCCGCCCCGACGGCGAGCAGCACGGACTCCTCGAGCGCGATCAGGTCCACCCGGGACGGGCAATCCAGCACGCTCGCCGCCAGTCCCACGGTGGCGCCGGCGCCCATCAGGCCGAGGATCACCTCGTCGCCGCTGCCCTGCTGCAGGCGCGTTTTCAGCGAGCCGCTGAGCACGGCGAACACGCCGCCGGCCTTCTCGCCGCGGCGCACAATCGCCTGGCCGCGCTTCACGCGCAGGATCTGCGCCTGCAAAGCAAGCTCGCGCACGGTCTGCGCGCCCACGCCGGCGTACAGATCCAGCCGGGCCAGGGTACCCTCGATCTGGCGGACTTCGTGGATGCCGTTGCGCGGTCTCACGCTCGCATCGTGGCACCAGCGCCGCCTGTCCCCGTTGACCGAAATCAAATCCGCGGACGACCCGCAGGTCCTTTGATCCAGATCAACACGCGCCCACGAATTCACGGGCGCAATGGGAACTTGCGCTCGCATCATCTGCTGCGTACGCAGGAACGGGAGGAAAAGAATGAGAGCCACGATCAGCCTGCTCGCGTTGTGCGCCGCCGCAATCGCACCGCTGGCGCACGCCCAGCAGGTCGACACCTCGGCCGCCGAGGCGCTGATGAAGAAAAGCGGCTGCCTGAAATGCCATTCGGTGTCGGCGAAGAAGGAAGGCCCCCCGTTCAAGGAAACCGCGGCCAAGTACAAGGGCAAGGCCGACGCCGAGAAGGCGCTGGTTACCCACCTCACCACCAATCCCAAGATCAAGGTCGACGGCAAGGAAGAGCTGCACGACGCGCTGAAGACCAAGAACCCCGCCGACGTCCTGAACGTCGCGCGGTACATCCTGAGCCGCTAGGGCCAGCCCAGTGCCCAGGTCCAGGATCTTGCGCCTCGCTGCCGGAGCGCTCGGCCTGCTGGTAATCGTCGGCGCCGTCATGGCCGCCGGCGCCGCCGGCCTGGCGTGGACCAACACCGAGGGGTTCTGCATCGGCTGCCACGAGATGCGCGACAACGTGTACGCCGAGTTCAAGGGCACCATCCACGACACCAACCGCTCCGGCGTGCGCGCCATCTGCTCCGACTGCCACGTGCCGCGCGAGCCGATTCCGATGCTGCGGCGCAAGGTGGCCGCCACCTTCGAGCTGTGGGGCCACTTCACCGGGAAGATAGACACCAAGGAGAAATTCGAGAAGCATCGCTACGAGCTGGCGAAGAACGTCTGGACGACGATGATCCGCAACGACTCGCACGAGTGCCGCAACTGCCACAAGAGCGAGTCGATGAGCTCCGAGCTGCAGTCGGAGAAGGCGCGCGCGCGACACGCCAAGGCGAAGGCCGAGGGCCTGACCTGCATCCAGTGCCATTTCGGCATCGCGCACAACGAGCCCGACGGACCCGGGCCGCGGGAGCTGAAGATCGTGAAGTAGCACAGACAAGGGGTGCACCGATGGCGCAACTGAGGAGGGCGTTTTTCGCGATGCTGCTTGCCGCGGGGTTCATCGGCCAGGCCGATGCGCAGCAGGCGCGTCAGGACAAGGTGCTGAAAGGCGACGCGACGTGCACCCGCTGCCACGACGAGACCGAGGAATACCCGGTGCTCGCCATCGGCAAGACCAAGCACGGCACGGTCGCCGACGGGCGCACGCCCACCTGCACCAGCTGCCACGGCGAGAGCAACCTGCACGTCAACCGGCCGCCCGACGCCAAGGAGCGTCCCAAGCCCGACCGCATGTTCGGCAAGAGCTCG
>DASUUN010000363.1:0-4523 GCA_036374055.1 Burkholderiales bacterium | reverse complement strand
CTTGTTCAGCTTGCGGTTGCGCAGGGTGATCTCGCACACGTCGAACTGCACGCCGCGCATCTTCAGGCGCTCGACGATGTCCTCGTACTTGTTGCCGTTCTTGTCCTTGGCGTCCTTCATGAGGAAGTCGACCCCCTGGGCATGCGACACCACCACGATCTTCGCGTTCGGATTCACCTCGAGGTGGTTGCCGATGTTGCGCAGGCCGTTGGAAGCCTGGGCGAAGCCCTCGTTGATGTGGTACACGACCTTGTCCTGGCGCTCGCCGACCGAGGCGCACCCCGCCGCCGCCAGCACGGACAACGCGCCCATCGCCGCCAAAATCTGCCTGCGCTGCATACGAACCTCCTCCTTGATGGTTGGTGTCGGACGATCCGGCCGTCCTGTCCCCTATATCCGGGCGGGGGCGGAAATATTCCCGCCGGAAGGGAATAAAATGGCCCCGGGCCCGATAACCCCAGGGAGGTAGCGCCGGTGCTCGACGAAGTCGAGCGCGCGCGGTTCGCGCGGCTGGTCATTCCGCACATGGATGCGGCGTACAGCCTTGCGCGCTGGCTGACGCGCGACCCGGCGCAGGCGGAAGAAGCGGTGCAGGAGGGCTATCTGCGGGCGTTCAAGTTTTTCGGCACGTTCCGGGGCGAGGATGCGCGGCCCTGGATCCTGGGCGTGGTGCGCAACGCCTGCTTTCGCCTGCTGGAGCAGGAGAAGTCCGGCAGGTCGACCCCGTTCGACGAGCAGGCGCACGGCGAGGACGCGGCGGCGCCCGGCACGGTGGTGCGCTTTCCGGTCGACCCGGAGGCCGCGGCCATCGCGCGCGCCGATCGCGAGCTGCTGCAGCGCTGCCTGCGCGGGCTGGCCCCGGAATACCGCGAGGCGCTGGTGCTGCGCGAGCTGCAGGGCTGTTCATACCGCGAGATCGGGCAGATCGCCGGGGTTCCGCTGGGCACCGTCATGTCGCGGCTGGCGCGCGCCCGCCGGCTGCTGCAGCGCGCGCTGGCAGCGGATCTGCCGCAGCGAGGCACCGGCACATGAGCTGCCAGGACCAGGACGCGGCACGCCGCCTCGACGCTTACTTGGACGCCGAGCTCGACGTCCCGGGCACGTTGGCGCTGGAAGAACACCTTCGCTCCTGCGCCGGCTGCCGGGCAGCGCTCGCCCGGCTGAGCGCGCTGCGCGCGGCGCTGCAGCGCGAAGTCCCGCCGGAAAAGGCGCCCGAGCGGCTGCGCGAGCGTCTCGAGGCGAAGCTCGCGCCGCCCGCGCCCCGCGCGGGCCTCTCCTGGCAATGGGGCGTCGCCCTGGCCGCGCCGGGCATCGCGGCGCTGGCGATCGCGTTGTGGCTCGCCTTCTCCGCGCCGGCCTTCTTGCCCCTGGCGCCGCAGGCCTCGTCGATGCGCGTCGTGTACCACATCTCGAGCACCGCGACCGCGCGCGGCGCGCTGCGCAACCTCGCCAACCACCTCAACGCTTCGCCCGAGGTCAAGGTCGTCGTCGTCGCGCACAACGACGGGGTGGATTTCCTGCTGCGGGGCGCGCGCGACGAGACCGGCCAGCCGTTCGAGCCGGAAGTGCGCCGCTTCCTCCAGCGCGGCGTGGACTTCCGCGTCTGCTACAACACCCTGGAGCGCCGCCACATCGGCGCGAGCGAGGTAATCCCGGCCGCGACGCTGGTGCCTTCGGGCATCGCCGAGATCAGCCGGCTGCAAAGCAAGGAAGGCTACAGCTACATGCGCCTCTAGCCGGCCCGGGACAGGCGCCAGTACTGGTACTTCATGGTGGCGGCCGAGCCGGCGACGATGGCGAAGAAGGTGAGGATCGACCCCAGGGCCAGGGTGGAAAAGCCCGAGATGGCCTGGCCGATGGTGCAGCCCAGCGCGGTGATGCCGCCGAAGCCCATCAGCATCCCGCCCACCACGTGGTTGGCGGTGTCCTCGGCGTCGCGGAAGCCCTCCCAGCGGAAGCTGCGGGTGGCGAGCGCGTAGGCCGCCGAGCCCGCGATCACCCCCAGCGCCGAGGCGATGCCGTAGGTGACGATCTTCGACTTGTCGGTCCACAGCATGAGGTACTCGAGCGTGAAGGCCATGGGCGAGACGAAGGAGAAGGACTCCATGCGCCCGGTGTTGGTGGCGACGAAGGCCTCCTGCAGCGTGTTCGGGTCCTCGGCCACGTGCCCGATGACCCCGCTCACGTACCAGCCGCCCACCACCACCAGGCCGGTCACTACGCCGCCCAGGGTGTAGTCGAAGCTCGAGCGGAAGTCTTTGCTTCTGTAGATGAAGGCGAGCATGCCGGCGCCGACGAGGGCGGCCAGGATGGCAGTCCACGCGCCCTTGGAAAGCCCCATCCACGAGGCAAACAGCGAAGGCAGGTCCTGCCCTTGGGGAATCATGATCGTGGCCCGCTCCAGCACGTTGACCCGGAATGCGCCAAACAGCCCGCGCAACGTCATGTAAGCGGCGATGCCGAGGAATACATAGACGATCAGCGACTTGAGGTTGCCTGCGCCGACCCGGATCAGGGTCTTGGAGCCGCAGCCCGAGCCGAGCGTCATGCCGACGCCGAACAGGAAGCCGCCGACGAGGTACGACAGCCAGGTGAAGTTGGGCGTGGCGTAGATGGACTTGGAGAAGTCCACCAGACCCGCGACCTGCAGCGCGCTCGAGCCGAGCAGCGCAACGGCCATGGCGAGCAGCCACATGCGCAGGCGGCTGGTGTCGCCCATGTTGATCCAGTCGGACACCGCGCCCATGGTGCAGAAGTTGGTCTTGTTGCCCACCGCGCCGAAGATGAAGGCGAGCAGGAAGGCGCCGCCGGTGACGTAGGGGACGAGTTGCGCGGGATCGGCTTCGTTCATCGTAGATGCTCCAGTGCCTTGCCGTGATCGAGCGCGCCGCGCACGGCGTGCGCGGCGCTTTCAAGGGAGTCGTGGCGCCTGAGATGCCACAGGCAGAGCGCGGCGCCGATTACCAGGCTGTCGCGGGTGGGGCCGGGCTGGCCGGCGAGCGCCGCCATGCCGGCCTCGGCGGCGGCTTTCGCCACGGCGGCGGTGTCGCGCGGCGCGGCCGCCTCGTCGCCCTCGCCCGCTTCCGGCGCGAGGCCCGCGGGAATCTGCGGTGCGCGCACCGGCTGGTCGATACCGAGATCCGCCGGCGCGAACTCCATGGACTGCTCCTCGCCCCGGTCATGGTAGTAGAACACCTTGCCCGTCTGGCGCAACCCGGGGATCACGCCGCCCTCGACGCCGCGCACGAGCAGCGCGGAGTCGAAGCCGGCGTGGCGCGCGAGCAGCGCGTAGATGCGCGGATAGGGCTTGTGCACGTACCCGGTGACGAGATGGGTCTTCAGACGGCCGAGCACCGGCCCGGCCAGCACCTCCGCCGTGGTAATGGCGGGCCGCTTGACGATCAGCGTGCGCAGGGCGGCCAGCGCGTAGAGTTTCGGGCAGAAGGCCTTCTGGTCGACGTAGGCCCAGCCGATGCCCGGGTCGCCCAGCCTTGCGGCCGCTTGCTCCGGCGTGAGATCGACCGCCAGGCCGGCGGCGCGCAAAACCTGCCGGTGCGTGACGCCGTACTTGGGCCCCATGCGCTCGACGCCGTGCGAGACCGCCGCGACGCCGCAGGCGGCGAGCACCGGGGGCAGGAAAGGCGAGGCCGGCAACGTCCGGTTGTAGCCGTCGTACGGATCGCCGATGTCGAGCACCTCGTCCACCGGCGCGGTGGCGCTGCGGGTCGCGTCGCGGATCGCTTCGAGCATGCCGAGGTTCTCGTCGTCCGTCTCGCGCTTCATGCGCAGCGCGATCAGGAATACCCCGGCCTGCACCGGATCGACCTCGCCGTCGAGCACCAGGCGCATGCCGGCGCGCGCCTCTTCGCGCGAGATGTCCTTGCTCAGCTCCGGCCCGGTGGCGATGCGCTTCAGGATCGAGCTCATCAGCGCGCTGCTCATGCCGACTCCCGCGGGGGCACGCCGACCAGGATGCGCCCGCCCTCCTCGCGCACGGGATAGGTGCGCAAAGGTTCTTCGGCGGGCTCTTCCAGCACCTCGCCCGTGCGCACGTTGAAGCGGCTGTTGTGCAGCGGGCACTTGACGAGCTCGCCCTTCAGCACGCCCGTGGAGAGGGAAGCCTCTTCGTGCGTGCACGTGTCGTCCACGGCGTAGAGCCGCCCCGCGACGTTGGCCAGCAGCACGCGCCGGCCCCGGATGTCGACGCGCTTCATCGTGCCGGGCGCAAGCTCGCCTGCCTTTCCTGCCTCGATGAATTCTTGCGTCATGCCGCGGATTCGAACCATTTTAGACGCTCGCGCAGCCTCACCACCTCGCCGACGATGATCAGGGTCGGCGCCTTGACTTCTCCCTGGCGCACGATTCCCGGCAGCGTATCCAGGGTGCCGGTGAGCACGCGCTGCTGCGGCGTGGTGCCCTGCTGGATCAGCGCGGCCGGCGTTTCGGCCGCCAGGCCGTGCGCCACCAGCTGGCGGCAAATGACCTCGACGCCGAGCAGGCCCATGTAGAACACGACGGTCTGG
>DASUUN010000362.1:0-5442 GCA_036374055.1 Burkholderiales bacterium | reverse complement strand
CGGGCAGGGCATCGCTTCGGTCGACTTCCTGAAGATCGACGTGCAGGGCGCCGAAGCCAAGGTCATCGCCGGCGCCGCCGGGCTGCTCGCCAACAGCGCCGACTGCATCCTCATGACCGAGTTCTGGCCCTACGGCCTGGCGCGCAGCGGCTCGGATGCGCTCGAGTACCTGCGCTCGCTCGAGCGGCTGGGCTTTGCGCTCTACGAGCTGGACGGCGGGCGCGTCGTCCGGCTCGACGATCCGCGCGGGCTCATCTTGCGCAAGCAGGGCCGCAGCTACGCGAACCTGCTGGGAGCCAAGGGGAAGTACGTCTTTGCCTAGGCGTTCAGCTCGGCGAGCACGCGCAGGTGCTGCACCACGCTGCGGCCGAGCGCGGATAGCGCGTAGCCGCCCTCGAGCACCGAGACCACGCGGCCCTGCGCGTGGCGGTCGGCGACCGCTTTCACCTGCTCGGTGACCCAGGCGTAGTCCGCGTCCGCGAAGCGCAGCATCGCCATGTCGTCCTCGGCGTGGGCGTCGAAGCCCGCGGAAAACAGCACCAGCTCGGGCTGGAAGTCCTCCAGCGCCGGGAGCCAGAACTTGGCGACGGCATCGCGGAAGCCGCTCGAGCCGGTGCCGGCGGCAAGCGGGATGTTCACCATGTTAGTCGCCGCGTCCTCGGCGCCGCTGTACGGGTAGAACGGGTGCTGGAAGGTCGAGGCCATCAGCACGTGCGCATCGCCCTCGAAGATGTCCTCGGTGCCGTTGCCGTGGTGCACGTCGAAGTCGATGATCGCCACTCGCTGCAGGCCGTGGGCGTGCACCGCGTGGCGCGCGGCGACCGCGACGTTGTTGAAGATGCAGAAGCCCATCGGCCGGGCGCGGCAGGCGTGGTGGCCCGGCGGACGCACGCTGCAGAAGGCGGCATTGTGCTTCTTTGTCAGGACCAGATCGATCGCCATCACGGCCGCGCCCGCCGCCCGCAGCGCCGCCTGCAGCGTCCAGGGGTTCATCGCCGTATCCGGGTCCAGGTGCACCGTGCCCGACTCGGGCGCGGCGTCGCGGATGGCGCGCACGTAGTCCGCAGGATGCACGCGGGCGAGCTGCTCGTCGGTGGCAAGCGGCGCCTCGTAGCGCGTAAGGTACTGTCCGATGCCCGAGGCGATCAGCTGGTCCTCGATCGCGGTGAGCCGCGCCGGGCGCTCCGGGTGGTACGCCCCCATGTCGTGCCTGAGGCAGTCGGGATGCGTGATAAATGCCGCGGACATTCAGGTCCGATCTTAGCGCATCAGATACAATCGCCGCATGCTGCTGAAGGCTGAATTCCAAACACAAAATGCCGCGCGCGGCCCGATCCAGCGCGTCATCGAGGCCGCCGGCGGCATCATCCTCGGCAAGGAAAAGCAGGTGCGCCTGGCGCTCGCCTGCATGCTCGCGCGCGGTCATCTGCTGATCGAGGACCTGCCCGGCGTGGGCAAGACCACCCTGGCGCACGTGCTGGCGCGCTCGCTGGGGCTGCAGTTCCAGCGCATCCAGTTCACCAGCGACATGCTGCCGGCCGACATCATCGGCGTGTCGGTCTACGAGCGCGAGAGCGGCTCGTTCAAGTTCCACCCGGGCCCGATCTTTGCCCAGGTGATCCTCGCCGACGAGGTGAACCGCGCGACGCCGAAGACGCAGTCGGCGCTGCTCGAGGCCATGGAGGAGCACCAGGTGACCGCCGAAGGCGAGACGCGCAAGCTGCCGGCGCCGTTCTTCGTCATCGCCACGCAGAACCCTTCCGAGCAGGTCGGCACCTTCCCGCTGCCCGAGTCGCAGCTCGACCGCTTCACCATGCGCATCGAGCTGGGCTACCCGGACCGCGGCGCCGAGCGCGCGCTGCTCCTGGGCGCCGACCGGCGCGACCTGCTGGCGACGCTCGACGCTTCCATGACGCCCGCCGAGCTGATGGAGCTGCAGGCGGGCGTGCAGCGCGTGCACGTGGCGCCCGCGCTGCTCGACTACGTGCAGGCGATCGTCGAGCACACGCGCCGCTCGCCGAACTACATGGCCGGCCTGTCGCCGCGCGCCGCGCTGGCGCTGCTGCACTGCGCGCGCGCCTGGGCGCTGCTCGAGGGCCGCGACAAGGTGCTGCCGGAGGACGTGCAGGCCATCGTCCCCGGCGTCGCTGCGCACCGGCTGCGCCCGGCGCACGACTCGTCGCGGCGCGTGGACGTCGGCGCCCAGCTGCTCGCCGCCGTTCCGATTCCATAAATACCCTCCAGCCGGACGAAGGCCCGCGCCGGGCGCGCCCGGCGAGCGCCGCCTGGGCCGTCTGGGTGCTGGCGGTCTCGGCGTTCCTGCTCGCGCTCGGGTACTGGACCTACCTCGCGGTGGAATCCTCGCTGCGCGGGCTGCGCGCCTCGGCGCTGTCCTCGCTGCTCGAGGCCGAGGCGAAGACCCTCGCCATCTGGATCGACAACCAGCGCACCGACATCCAGCGCATTGCGCGCGACCGCGAGGTGCGCGAGCACGTCGTGGCGCTTTCGCGCATCGCCTCCCGCCCCGGCGTGGCCGCCGCCGATTACTGCAACGCGCCGGCGCGCCGCCCGCTGGTGGCGCAGCTCGGCGCGGTGCTCGAGGAGCAGGGCGCGGTCACCTTCAACGCCGTCGACCGCAACCGGCGCGTCATCGCTTCGCGCTTTCCCGAGTACTGCGGCCTGAGCCTCACCGCGGAGGCCTTCGAGCGCGACCTCGCGCCGGTGTTCCGCGGCGAGACGCGCTTCGTGCGGCCGTACCGCCCGGACGAGCGCCTGGAGCCGGCGCCGCGCGGCTCGCCGCTCCAGCGGCCCGTGACCTGGGTCGAGACCCCGGTGCGCGACGCTTCCGGCGCGATCATCGCCGCCCTCGCCTTCGGCGAGTACGCCGACGGCGAGTTCGCTGCGATCCTGTCGGCTGCGCGCACCGGCGCCACGGGCGAGTCCTACGCCTTCGACCGCGCCGGCAACCTGCTGTCTCCGGGCCGCTTCGGCAGCGGCGCCACCTCGCTCGCCTCGCACGCGGCGCTCGACGCGCAGGGCGCGCTGCTCGATCCGTACCCGGCCTACCACGGCGGCGCCGTGATCGGCGCCTGGCGCTGGCTGCCCGAGTACGATTTCGGCGTGGCGGTCGAGATGGGCGTCGCGGAAGCCTATGCGCCGCTGCGCTACCTCAACATCGCCTTCGGCGTGGTGTTCAGCGCCCTGGTGATCGCGGTGTTCGCCGCGCTGACCAGCGCGCTGTCGGTGCTGCGGCTGCGCCGCGAGCTGGGCGACGGCCGCAAGGTCGGGCCGTACCGGCTCACGCGGCGCATCGGCGAGGGCGGCGCGGCCGCCATCTACCTCGCGCAGCACGCGCTGCTCAAGCGCCCGACCGCGGTGAAGCTGCTCAAGCCGGCGCGCATGACCGACGTGATGATCGCGCGCTTCGAGCGCGAGGTGCAGCTCGCCTCGAGCCTGTCGCATCCCAACACCATCGAGATCTTCGACTACGGACGCACCCGCGACGGGCTGCTCTACTACGCGATGGAGTACCTGGACGGGCTGACGGTCGCCGAGCTGGTGGCGCGCGACGGCGCGCTGCCGGTGGCGCGCTGCCTGCACATTCTGCGGCAGGTGTGCGCCGCGCTTGCCGAGGCGCATGGCAAGGGCATCATCCACCGCGACATCAGCCCCGACAACATCATGGTATGCCGCTACGGCGGGCAGTACGATTTCGTCAAGATCCTCGACTACGGCCTGGTGAAGCAGGTCTCGGCGCACAGCCAGACGCGCGACCTGACGCGCGGGCTGCGCATCGTCGGCACGCCGCTGTACATGGCGCCCGAGCGGTTGCGCGACGCCGCCGACGTGGACGCGCGGGCCGACATCTACGCGGTGGGCGCGGTCGCCTTCCTGATGCTCACCGGACGCCGCCTGTTCGAGTCGGCCGACGACCTGGAGCTCACCACCCGCATCCTCAACGAGGAGGCGCCGCGCGCCGCGCAGGCCGCGCCGCAGCCGGTGCCGCTGGAGCTCGATCTCATCGTCATGTCGTGCCTGGAGAAAAAGCGCGAGCTGCGGCCGCAGCGCGTGGCCGACCTGGTGGAGGCCTTCGACGCGCTCGCGCTGGAGCACCGCTGGATGCAGGCCGAGGCCGAAGCCTGCTGGCGGCGCGGCACGATGCTTGCGGGGGATGACGCGCAACAATCCTTGGGTACAATCGACGCCCTTGCGCGCCAGGAAGCGGTGAAGCGGTAAGGCAAAGCTGTCGCGCGACGATCCTATGCAGCCAGGCACCCGATATTCCCTCGAGGTCAATCCTCGCATTCCCAGGCGCCTTGCCAGGCTCCAGGAGCTCGCGTCCAACCTCTGGTACAGCTGGGACCGGCCGACGCGGGCGCTGTTCGCCAAGCTGAACCCGGCGCTGTGGGAGGCGGTGGGCCACAGCCCCAAGGCGATGCTCAAGCGCATCGACGAGCAGCGGCTGCTCGACGCCGCGAGCGACCCGGCGTTCCTCGACAGCCTGACGCGCGTGCTCGCGGCCTTCGACGCCTATCACGCCGAGCCGCCGTTCAAGCAGAACTCCGACGGCGTGGCGCGCGAGGACCTGGTGGCCTACTTCTGCGCCGAGTTCGGCGTGCACGAGAGCCTGCCGATCTATTCCGGGGGCCTCGGCATCCTGGCGGGGGACCACTGCAAGGCGGCGAGCGACTTCCAGCTGCCGTTCGTCGCCGTGGGCCTGCTCTACCGCCAGGGCTACTTCACGCAGACCATCGACGGCGAGGGCCGGCAGCGCGCCGAGTACTACGACTCGGACTTCGACGACCTGCCGATCGAGCCGGTGAAGCGCAAGGACGGCGGCGAGCTCGGCGTGGAGCTTTCGCTGCCCGGGCGCCGGCTGCTGGTCAAGGTGTGGCAGGCGCGCATCGGCCACGTGACCCTGTACCTCCTGGACACCGACCTGCCGGAGAACACCGAGCGCGACCGCGACATCGGGCACCGCCTGTACGGGGGCGATCGCACCACGCGCCTGGAGCAGGAGATCGTGCTCGGCGTGGGCGGCATGCGCGCGCTCGCGGCGATGGAGCTCAAGCCCTCGGTGTGGCACATCAACGAAGGGCACGCCGCGTTCCTGGTGCTCGAGCGCGCGCGCGCGCTGGTGCTCGGCGGCCTGCCGCTGGAGGCCGCGATCGAGGCGGTGGCGGCGAGCACGGTCTTCACCACGCACACGCCGGTGCCGGCCGGACACGACCAGTTCACCGACGCCACCGTGCTGCCCTACCTGAAAAGCTGCTTCCCCGAGCTCGGCGCGCCGGAGACCGTGGCGGCGCTGGCGCGCCCGCCCTCGGGCGGCGACTTCAACATGACCGCGCTCGCGATCCGCGCCTCGCGCCACAGCAACGGCGTGTCGCGCATCCACGGCGGCGTGTCGCAGCGCCTGCTGCACAACTTCTGGCCGCAGGT
>DASUUN010000361.1:0-22459 GCA_036374055.1 Burkholderiales bacterium | reverse complement strand
TTCTCCTTCGTGAAGTCGACCTCGAACTTCTGCACGAGCTGCTTGCCGTCCCAGGCGAACGCCCGCAGGAACTGCTCGTTGTCGTCGCCGCCCTTGTCCCAGTTGGCGAGCAGCGAGGAGGTGATGTACAGGCGCCTGCCGTCCCAGCTCTGCGAGACCATGTTGACCTGCTTGCCGGTGGCCTTCTCGTAGGTCTGCTTGGGCGCCTCGGGGTTCGACAGATCGAAGTAGCGCGTCTTGCCGTCCATGAAGGTGTTGACCCACAGGCCCTTGCCGTCGCGCGTGATGCTGATGTCGACCGGCAGCGGGATCTTGGACGGGTCGCCGATGGTGCCAACCTCCTTCGCCACCCACTCCTTGCCTTCCTGCTTCACCAGCCAGAGCTTGGAGGTGAGCGCGGCGGCGGTGATCGCCCAGTTGTCCTTGGGATTGAGCGACCAGCGGATCTCGAGCGGCGCGCCCGGGACGCTGAACACCTTGGTGGGCTGCATGGTTTTCAGGTTCCAGACCGCCATGGTGGCGCCGAACTGCTTCATCGCTTCGCCGTCTTTCATCAGCTCGCCGATGGGGCGCATGTAGTTGGCGTAGCCGGTGAAGCTCGAGGTGAGCAGCACGTTCTTCCTCGGGTTGACCGCGAGGTCGTAGCCGTAGCCGTCCCCGCCCATGCTGGTGGGCATGGCGTACGAAGCGAGGAACTTGCCCCGATTGTTGTAGAGGGCCATGCCGGTGCGCCCGCCCTTGTCCTGCGTGTTGGACAGCGCCTGCACCAGCATGCGTCCCGGCATGGCGTAGTAGGTGTGGGGGCCGAGCCAGCCCGACTTTTCGCCGAGATCCGAGACGGTCTGCACGATCCTCGGCTTGGCCGGGTCGGTGGCGATGTCGAATACCCAGATGCGGTTGTCGGCGAGGCCGCCCGCCCAGATGCGCCGGCGATCGTCGGTGAGCCCCATGTGGTGCGCTTCGACCCGCGCGCCGGTGGAGACTGAATGGATCACCTTGCCGTAGCGCTTCGATTTCGGATTCACATCGATCGTGACCAGCTTGTCCGAGCCGTCGCCCAGGCCCTCCACCCCCAGGGCCCAGACGTAGACGAAGTCCTCCTGGCCTTTGATGAGCTTCGCGATGTAGGGAGAGTTGCAGGTCTCGTCGGCGTGCGCAACGAACGCTGCGCTGCCAAGCAAGCCGAGCACGATACCGGTCAAGCGGCGCATGGTGGCTCCTATGGGGTGGGCTGTCGCGTGAAGCCAACCATTCTCTGCCTGACCCGGCCCGGGCACAAGGATGGTCGGTTAGGCCTATCCGCGGCGCAGGTCGTGCGTCGATCTGGCGGTTTACAGTCGGCGCGATGACGCGCAACTGGGTCAAGGAGTTCCTGGAGTCGTCGCCGTGGGCGCTCGGTGCCGTGGTCGCGGCGGCGCTGCTTGCGCTTGCGTTCACCGTGCTGGAGCTCGGCTCGCGGCTATGGGACCGCCTCGGCGCGAAGTCCGACGCACCGGCCATGGAGATCGCCGGGCTCGGCCGCTTTCTGCTCGCGCCGACCACCCCCGCGATGCAGAGGATCGCGCTGGTGCGCAGCGTGCAGGAGATCTCCGGATTGACGCGTGGGCCGGACCGCAACCGGGTGCCGCTGTGGCCGGTCGAGCTGCAGGTCCTGAACCCGACCCGCGCGGCCATCAACCTGCACGGCTGCAGCATGCGCGTCACGCTTCCGCTGGACATGTACAAGGGCGTCAAGCTGGGGAGTGCGCTCGAGTCCTCGGAGTACTTTCTTTCGGACGCCGTGGCGAGCGTGGACGCGCGGGCGGCCGGAAAGCCGATCAAGATCCAGGCCGGCGAGGCGAAGCGGATGCAGCTGTACTTCATTTTCGCGCTGCTCAGCCGTCCGCCGCGGCGCGACAAGCCCGCGTCGCCGGCCGCATTCACCGAGCCGGCGATCGCGGAAGTGAGCTGTCGCGACGATGCCGGCCGCGAGCTCGTCGCCCGGTCTATGGTCTACGGCGACATCTCGGTCGAAAGTCCGCCGCGCGGCAGGAAGCCGGCAAAACCCTAGGGACGCACGGGGCGGTGCCCGGTCGCCAGCCTCGCGAGGCGCGCCGGGTCCGCCGGCATCCTGTCGCCGCGCCAGGCGACGTGCATGTCGGGGCGCAGCAGGATCAGTTCGCGGCCGTAGAGCTCGCGCGCGCGCGCGTCGCGCAGGTCCAGGATGCGGAAGGGCGCTCGCAGCGACACGAATGCCTGTGCGAGCGGATCCGCGTCCACGTCCGAGAAGCGAAGCAGGGTGAAACCGAGGTCGTAGCCGAGGCGGTCCTGGACCGCGCTGCCGTCCGCGAGCCAGACATGCGGCAGGCGGGCGCCGGGCCAGGTGGTGGGGCGGTATTCGATGAAGTCCTGCGCCGGCGGCTCGCCGGGCTCGGGCCAGACGAGCGGGGAGTTTTCGTAGCGGTAGCCGAGCTCGGCGCCGATCATCTCGTTCGACTTGGGCTGCTCGGCGTAGGCCACGCGCGCGAGGTTGGCGCGCGTCTCGGGATTGTCGCGGATGTCGGGGCGGTACATGGCGCGCCACTTGCGGCGGCCCTGCGCGGCGAAGCGCGAGGCGGCGACGTTGCGGCTGCCCACCTGGCGGCGCTCGATCTCGTAGGAGGCGAGCAGGCCGGGGCCGCCCCAGCCCCGCAGCGTCGCGGCGAGCTTCCACGACAGGTCGACGGCATCGCCCACGCCCGAGTTCATGCCCAGGCCGCCGGTCGGGATGACCAGGTGCGCCGCGTCGCCGGCGATGAACACACGCCCCTCGGCGTAGCGCTCCGCGAGCAGCAGGTTCTGGCGCCACTTGCCGACGTACAGCATCTCGTACTCGAGCGGCAGGGCGATGACCTTCTCGAACTGCGCCGCCATGTCCTCGTCGCGCTCGACCACCGCGTGCAGCGTGAAGTGCCGTGTCGAATCCTGGACGATGAGGAAGCTGTGCTGGCCGTCGGCGACGTGGTAGTGCCTGCCCTTGCCGATGGGGATGCGCTCGTAAAGGTCCTCGCAGCAGTAGAGCGCCTGGCGCAGCTCGAGCAGGTTGGCGTCCCCGGAAAGCTCGATGCCGAGCTGGCGGCGCACGGCGCTCGAGCCCCCGTCGCAGCCGACGAGGTAAGCCGCGCGCATGGCACCCTGGCTCGTCATGGCTTCGATTTCGTGGGGGCTTTGCGTGAAAGACAGGAACTCGCAGCCGTAGCGGACGGTGACGCCCGGCAGCGACTCGGCGATGGACTTGAGCAGCGGCTCGAGGGTGTACTGCGACACGAGCTGGTAGGGCTCGAGCGGCTGGCTCGCGTCCTCGCAGCGGGCGATGCGCTCGCGGTACTGCGCCACCGACGGGTAGGGCAGGTGGTACAGCGGCGGCTCGGCGAGCGACAGCACGATGAACACGTCCATGGGACAGTGCGCCGGCAGGCCGGCGGCGCGGATCTGCGGCGCGATGCCCATGCGACGGTAGATCTCCATGGTGCGCGCGTTGCAGCGCTCCATCTTCGGCAGGAACTGCGGCGCCGGCTTCTGCTCCAGCACCGTGCACTTCACGCCCCGCCGGCCGAGGTCGATGGCGAGCGTCAGGCCGGTGGGCCCGGCCCCGACGATGAGCACTTCGGCGTCCATGGCGCAATGCTAAAATGCGCCGTTCGTTCTGCCAGAGATTTTTCCTTCCATGTTCGACCTGGTTCACAAGTACAAGAAGCTGGTGGTGGTCATCCTCGGGCTGATCGCGATCACCTTCGCCACCTGGGGCATCGAGTCCTACACCACCATGGTCGGCGGGCGCGAGGTGGTGGCCACGGTCAACGGCATGGAGATCTCGGTGCGCGAGTTCCAGGACGAGCTGCAGCGCCAGCAGGACCAGCTGCGCCAGCTGCTGGGGCGGAACTTCGACATGTCGGAGCTCGACACGCCCGAAGCGCGCCGCGCGGTGCTCGAGCGGCTGATCACCGAGCGCCTGGTGGCCTCCGAGGCGGCGCGCGCCAACCTCGCGGTCAGCGACCAGTCGCTGGTCGAGGCGATCCATTCCATCCCGGCTTTCCGCGACGCGCAGGGCAATTTCTCCAAGACGGCCTACGAGTCGGTGCTGCGCACGCAGAACCCGCCGATGACGCCGGCCCAGTTCGAGTCGCGCCTGCGCTACGACCTGGCGAACGCCCAGCTCGCGCGCGCGGTGGGCGAGGCGGCCATCCCGTCGCGCACGGTCACCGGGCGCCTCGCCGCGCTCGAGGCGCAGAAGCGCGAGATCGCCGACGCGCGCATCCCGGCGCAGCAGTTCCTGCCGCAGGTGAAGGTCGACGAGGCGCAGGCCAAGGCGCACTACGAGGCGAATAAGGACGATTACCGCACCCCCGAGCGCATCAAGGCCGAGTACGTGATGCTCTCGGCCGAGGCGATCGCGGCGCAGGAAAAGGTGGCGCCGGAGGAAGTGCGCCAGCAGTGGGAATCGGCCTACGGGCCGAAGCTGCGCGAGAAGGAGGAGGCGCGCAAGAAGGCGCAGGCGATCGCCGCCGAGGTGCGCAAGAACCCCTCGAGCTTCGCCGAGGTGGCGAAGCGCGAGTCGCAGGACCCCGGCACCAAGGACAACGGCGGCGACCTGGGCTTCACCTCGCGCGGCTCGTTCGTCAAGCCGTTCGAGGATGCGCTGTACCGGATGAAGCCCGGCCAGATCTCGGAGGTGATCGAGTCCGAGTTCGGCTTCCACGTGATCCAGCTCACCGGCACCCGGAAGAAGGACGGCAAGGAGGAGCGGCGCTCGAGCCACATCCTGATCACCGCGCCGGTGGACGCCAAGCCGTTCGAGGCGCTGCGCGGCGAGATCGAGGCCGAGCTGAAGAAGGGCCGCGCCGCCAAGCGCTACGCCGAGGCCTCCGACGATTTCCGCAACATGGTGTACGAGCAGTTCGACTCGCTCAAGCCTGCCGCGGAGCGCTTCGGCCTGAAGATCCAGGCTACCGGCTGGATCAGCCGCTCCCCCGGCCAGGAGCTCGGCGCGCTGGACAACCCCAAGCTGATCGCCGCGCTGTTCTCGGCCGACTCGCTGCAGAACAAGCGCAACACCGATGCCATCGAGGTGGCACCGGCCACGCTGGTCGCCGCGCGCGTGGTCGACCACCAGCCCGCCGCCCAGCGCAGCTTCGAGGAGGTGCGCGCCGAGATCGTCGAGATGCTGCGCCGGCGCCAGGCGGCCCAGCTCGCGCAGAAGGAAGGTGCGGCGAAGCTCGAGCAGCTGCGCAAGGGCGCCGACGCCGGCCTCAAGTGGAGCCCGCCGCGCACCGTGTCGCGCCGCGAGGCGCAGGGCCTGCCGGGCGAGGTGCTGCGCCAGGTGATGTCGGCCGACGCCAGCAAGCTGCCCGCCTACATCGGCGTGCCGGCGGACATCGGCTACGTGCTGCTGAGGATTTCCAAGGTGATCGAGGCCGACCCGAAAGCGCAGGAAGCCGGCAACCGGCCCGCGGCGCTACTGGGCGCGGCGCAGTACGAAGCCTACGTCGCCAGCCTGCGCCAGCAGGCCGACGTCGAGATCAGCCAGCGGAATCTGGAGAAGCGTTAGGTGCGCCGATTCCGCCCACGACGTGGCTGAACCCGGAGTCGACGTAGACGATCTCGCCGGTGACCGCGGAGGCGAGGTCCGATAGCAGGAACGCGGCCACGTTGCCCACCTCCTCGGTGGTGACGTTGCGCCGCAGCGGCGCCTGCTCCTCCACGAACTTCAGGATCTTGCCGAAGCCCGCGATGCCGGCCGCGGCGAGCGTCTTGATCGGGCCGGCCGAAATGCCGTTCACGCGGATGCCGAGCGGGCCGAGGTTGGCCGCCAGATAGCGCACCGAGGCTTCCAGGCTCGCCTTGGCGAGGCCCATGGTGTTGTAGTGCGGCACGACGCGCGCGGCGCCAAGATAGGAAAGCGTCACCAGCGCGGCTTTGCGGCCCTGCATCAACGGCAGCGCGGCCTTGGCGAGCGCGGCAAAGCTGTAGGAGGACACGTCGTGCGCCTGGGCAAAGGCCTCGCGCGACAGCCCGTCGAGGAACTCCCCGGTGATCGCCTCGCGCGGCGCGTAGGCGATGGCGTGCACCAGGCCGTCCAGCCCGTCCCAGTGCTTTCTCAGGTTCTCCATCAGGGAAGAGATTTCCGCGTCGCTCGCCACGTCGCAGGGCAGCGCGATGTTCGAGCCGAGCTCGCCCGCCATGGCCTCCACGCGCTCCTTGAAGCGCTCGTTCTGGTAGGTAAAAGCGAGCTCGGCGCCTTCGCGGCGCGCGGCCTGCGCGATGCCGTAGGAGATGGAGCGGTTGGACAGCAGCCCCGTGACGAGGATTTTCTTGCCGGCTAGGAATGGCATGCGGCGGATTATACTGACCCGCTTGCGCTTCCTTTTGATCCTCCTGCTGTCTCTCGGCGGCTGCGGCGACGTCTGGAACGACCCCTATCCGGCCGGGGAGCGCGGCCAGAACATCTTCTATACCAGCTTCATCAACCGGCCGAAGCATCTCGATCCGGTCCAGTCCTACACCGCGGATGAAGCCGATTTCACGATGCAGGTCTACGAGCCGCCGCTGCAGTATCACTATCTCAAACGGCCCTACGAGCTCGTCCCGCTGACCGCGCTGGAACTGCCGCAGGCCCGCACGATCGAAGGCGGCCGGTTCACGGTCTACGACGTGCGCATCCGACCCGGCATCCGCTACCAGCCGCATCCCGGGTTCGTCGAAGCCAATCATCGGCTCGGCCCGCAGAAGATCCGCTCGCTGAAAAGCCCGTACCACCTGCCGCTGGGCACGCGCGAGCTGGTCGCCGACGACTACATCTACCAGATGAAGCGCCTGGCGCATCCGCGGCTGCATTCGCCCATCCTCGGCCTCATGTCCGAGTACATCGTCGGCCTGCGCGACTACGCGCAGCAGCTCGCAAAGCTCGACCGGAAGAGCGGCTGGCTCGACCTGCGGCAGTACCCGCTCAGGGGCGTGGAGAAGACCGGCACGCATTCGTTCAGGGTGACGCTGAACGGCAGCTACCCGCAGTTCGTCTACTGGCTCGCGATGCCGTTCTTCGCCCCGATGCCCTGGGAGGCGGAGCGGTTCTTCGAGCAGCCCGGGATGGCGCAGAAGAACTTCACGCTCGACTGGTGGCCGGTGGGCACCGGGCCCTACATGCTGACCGAGAACAACCCCAACTCGCGCATGGTGCTCGAGCGCAACCCGAATTTCCGGGGCGAGCCGTATCCCGCCGAAGGCGAGCCCGGCGATGCGGAGCTGCTGAAGGACGCCGGCCGGAGCATGCCGTTCATCGACAAGGTGGTCTACAGCCGCGAGAAGGAGGCGATTCCGTACTGGAACAAGTTCCTGCAGGGCTACTACGACGTTTCAGCGATTGCCTCCGACGTGTTCGACCAGGCGGTGCGCGTGTCCATCGAGGGCGACGCCGGCGTCACGCCCGAGATGGAGGAGAAAGGCATCCGCCTGAGCACCTCGGTCGAGACCTCGACGAGCTACATCGGCTTCAACTGGCTAGACAAGGTCGTGGGCGGGCAGAAGGCCGGCGAGCCGGCCGAGCGCGCGCGCAAGCTGCGGCAGGCGATTTCCATCGCTTTCGACGTCGAGGAGCAGATCTCCATTTTCCTCAACGGGCGCGGCATCCCGGCGCAGGGGCCCATCGCGCCCGGGATATTCGGCTATCGCGAGGGCAGGCAGGGCATGAACCCGGTGGTGTACGAGTGGCGCGACGGCAAGCCGGTGCGCAAGCCGCTGGCGCAGGCGCGCAAGCTGCTGGCCGAGGCGGGCTACCCGGATGGCCGGGACGCGAAAACCGGGCAGCCGCTGGTGATCTACTTCGACACCATCGCGCGCGGCGCCGGCGACAAGGCGCTGTTCGACTGGTACCGCCAGCAGTTCGAGAAGCTCTCGATCCAGCTGGAGATCCGCACCACCGACTGGAACCGCTTCCAGGACAAGATCCGCAAGGGCGACACCCAGATGTTCCGCCTGGGATGGAACGCCGATTATCCCGACCCGGAGAACTTCCTGTTTCTCCTGCACGGCCCGCAGAGCCGCGCCCGGACGCAGGGCGAGAATGCCGCGAACTACGTCAACCCGGAATACGACGCGCTCTTCCAGCAGGTGAAGAGCATGCCGAATTCGCCGCAGCGGCAGCGCCTGATCGACCGCATGGTCGACCTGGCGCGGGCGGACGCCCCGTGGATATGGGGCATGCATCCGAAGAGCTACAGCCTGCGCCATGCATGGGTCGGCAACGACAAGCCGAACACCATGGCGCGAAATTCCATGAAGTACCTGAAGATCGACCCGGCGAAGCGCGCCGAGATGCGCGAGCTGTGGAACCGCCCGGTGACCGGGCCGCTCGCCTGGATCGTGCTGGCGCTGATCGTCTCCGCGATACCCGCGGTCGTGAGCTACCGCAGGCGCGAACGCATGGCGGCGAGGCCGGCAGCCTGATGCTCGCCTACGTCGTGCGCCGGGTGCTGTACGCCATCCCGATCCTAATCGGGGTGAACCTCATCACCTTCCTGCTGTTCTTCGTCGTCAACACGCCCGACGACATGGCGCGCATGCAGCTCGGCACCCGGCGCGTCACTGCGGAAGCGATCGAAAAGTGGAAGGCCGAGCAGGGCTACGACAAGCCGATGCTGTTCAACGCGCAGGCCGCCGGCGCGGGCAAGCTGACCGACACCATCTTCTACGAGAAATCGGTGCGGCTGTTCGCCTTC
This sequence comes from Burkholderiales bacterium, assembly GCA_036374055.1. Taxonomy (GTDB): domain Bacteria; phylum Pseudomonadota; class Gammaproteobacteria; order Burkholderiales; family SG8-39; genus SCGC-AG-212-J23. The sequence continues at coordinate 13,727 of DASUUN010000361.1, read as the reverse complement.
GACTTCGGCGCGGCGGAGGACGGGCGCGACATCGCAGCCGAGATCCGCGCGCGCATGTGGCCGAGCCTCGCGCTGGCGCTGCCGGTGCTGCTGGTGGGGCTGGCGGTGAACATCACGTTCGCGCTTTTCATGGCGTTCTTCCGCGCTACCTACCTCGACTTCTGGGGCGTGGTGCTGTGCGTGGCGATGATGTCGATCTCGACCCTGTTCTACATCATCGGCGGGCAGTACGTCGCCTCCAAGCTGTGGCACCTGGTGCCCATCTCGGGCTACGCCGGCGGCCTGGACGCGGCGAAGTTCCTGGTGCTGCCGGTGCTGATCGGCGTGATCGGCGGCATCGGCGCGGGGGCGCGCTGGTACCGCACGCTGTTCCTCGAGGAGATGAGCCGCGATTACGTGCGCACGGCGCGCGCCAAGGGGCTCGCCGAGTCGGCAGTGCTGTTTCGCCACGTCCTCAAGAACGCGATGATCCCGATCCTTACCGGCGTGGTCGTGCTGATCCCGCTGCTGTTCATGGGAAGCCTGCTCACCGAGTCGTTCTTCGGCATCCCGGGGCTGGGCAGCTACACCATCGATGCCATCCAGGCGCAGGACTTCGCGGTGGTGCGCTCCATGGTGTTCGTCGGCTCGGTGCTCTACATCCTGGGCCTGCTGCTCACCGACCTGTCGTACACCCTGGTCGATCCGCGGATCAAGCTCCAGTAGATGCCGTTCCCCCTGTTTACCGACGTGCTGCTGTGGCTGCTGATCGGCGCCGTGGCCGTGTACGCGGCGTACTGCAGCCGGCGGCCGCACCTCGCGGCGCCGTGGCGGCGCGTGTTCCGCTCGAAGGCGGCGCTGGCCTGCAGCGTGATCCTCGGCTGCTTCGTGGTGGTGGGCTTTCTCGACTCCCTGCATTACCGTCCTCGACTGCAAGGCGGAGGCTATTCACCCGAGGTCCTCTCGGTGCTCGACGCCGCCCTGTCGCGCCTGCGCGAGCGGCGCGAGCGCACCTATTCCGCCCCGCTTGCCACGCGGCTCCACGCCCGGGAGCCGATCCAGGTCGACGGCAAGACGGTGCAGGACTTCCCGCGCCTCGCCTACGGCGGCGCGCACCTGGAGAACGAGGCGGACCGGCCACGCGACATCGCCGCGCGCGTCGCGCTCGGGCTGCTGTGCGCCGCCTTCGCGGCGGTCGCGCTCGGCCTGATCGTGAAGCGCCTGCGGCGCCGGCGGCCCGAGGTGCCCTGGACCGCGGCCGGCGCAACGCTGCTCGCGATCCTGGCCGTGGTGTTTCCAGTCGTGTTCCTTGCATCGGGGTACCACGTGCTGGGCACCGACAAGGTGGGGCAGGACGTGCTCTACCAGGCGCTCAAGTCGATCCGCATCAGCCTGGTGATCGGCACCCTCACCACCCTGGTGCTGCTGCCGCTGGGCATCGCGCTGGGCATCATGGCGGGCTACTTCCGCGGCTGGATCGACGACGTCATCCAGTACCTCTACACCACGCTCAATTCCATTCCCGGCGTGCTGCTGATCGCCGCGGCGGTGCTCATGCTGCAGGTCTTTCTGGACAGACATTCCGATGTCTTCGCGACTGCGGCGCAGCGCGCCGACATGCGGCTGCTCGCCCTGTGCGCGATCCTCGGCCTGACCAGCTGGACCGGGCTGGCGCGCCTGCTGCGCGGCGAAGCGCTGAAGCTGTCGCAGCTGGAATACATCCAGGCGGCGCACGCCTTCGGGGTGCCGGACGCGCGCATCCTCGGCCGGCACATCCTGCCCAACGTGGCGCACATCGTGATCATCGCGATGGTGATGGACTTCTCCGGGCTGGTGCTCGCCGAGGCGGTGCTGTCGTACGTCGGGGTCGGGGTCGACCCGGCCACCACCAGCTTCGGCACCATGATCAACGCCGCGCGCCTCGAGATGGGGCGCGAGCCGGTGGTCTGGTGGTCGCTCGCCGCTGCCTTCGCCTTCATGTTTCTGATGGTGCTGGCGGCCAACCTGTTCGCGGATGCGGTGCGCGACGGCTTCGATCCGAGGGTCCGGGTATGAGGATCGAGGGCCTGCGCACCGTCATCGACACCCCCGCCGGCATGGTGCGCGCGGTCGACGGCGTCAGCTTCGAGCTGCGCAAGGGCGAATGCTTCGCACTGGTGGGGGAGTCGGGCAGCGGCAAGTCCATGACCGCGCTGTCCCTGATGCGGCTGCTGCCGGAGGCCGCGCGCATCGCCGGCGGCAGCGTCGGCCTGGACGGCATCGACCTGCTCGCCCTGCCCGAGGCGGCGATGCGCGCGGTGCGCGGCAGGCGCGTGGCGATGATCTTCCAGGAGCCTTCCACCGCGCTGAATCCCGTGCTGACCGTCGGGCGGCAGATCACCGAGGTCATCGAAAGGCACGACCGGAAAGAGAAAGATCCCGGGCAAAGGGCGGTCGGGCTGCTCCGATCGGTGGGCATCGCCGACCCGGAACGGCGCTTCCACCAGTACCCCTTCGAGCTTTCGGGCGGCCTGAAGCAGCGCGTCATGATCGCGGCGGCGCTGGCGGTGGACCCGGAGGTGCTGGTCGCCGACGAGCCCACCACCGCGCTCGACGTCACGATCCAGGCGCAGATCCTCGATCTGCTGCAGAAGCTGCAGCAGGAGCGCGGCATGGCGCTGCTGCTGATCACCCACGACCTCGGGGTCGTGGCGCGCATGGCGCAGCGGGTGGCGGTGATGTATGCGGGAGAGATCGTCGAGCTGGCCGAGCGCGAGGCTTTTTTTCGCGCGCCGCAGCATCCGTACTCGCAGAAGCTGTTCGCCGCGCTGCCCTCGCCGCGGCGCCGCGCCGGCGAGCTCGCGGTGATCCGCGGGCAGGTGCCGCCGCTCACCCGGCGGTTCGACCATTGCCGCTTCGTCGAGCGCTGCGAGTTCGCCTTCGAGCGCTGCCGCGCGGAGGCGCCGGCGCTGCTCGAGCCGCTGCCCGGGCACCTGGCCCGCTGCCACCTGCGCGAAGTTGGGCCGGCCGCGCCTCGAGGGGTTCCGGAAGAAACCGGGTGGGTCGCGGAGGCGGGGGAAACGTCCATACGCGTCCTCCTCGGCGTCAAGGACCTGAAAGTCCACTTCCCGGTCCGGCGCGGCGTGCTGCGGCGCACGGCGGGCTACGTGAAAGCGGTCGACGGCGTTTCGTTCGAGCTCGCCGAAGGCCGTACGCTCGCCCTGGTAGGGGAGTCGGGCTGCGGCAAGACCACCACCGGCAAGGCGATCCTGAAGCTGATCGAGCCTACGGGAGGTGAAGTGCGCTTCGGCGGCCAGGTGATCAGCGGCCTGTCGCGCGCCGAGCTGCGCCCGCGGCGCGCGGCGATGCAGATCGTGTTCCAGGATCCGTACGGGTCGCTCGATCCCCGCATGCGCGTCGCCGAGATCCTGCTCGAGGGCATGCGCAGCCTGGGAATCGGGGCGGGCGAGGCGGAAAGGCTGGGCCGGCTCGAAGCCTTGCTGGGCGAGGTCGGCCTGCCCGCCGACGCGCTGGGCCGCTATCCGCACGAGTTCTCCGGCGGCCAGCGCCAGCGCATCGCCATAGCCCGCGCCCTCGCCGTGGAGCCGAAGCTGATCGTGTGCGACGAGCCCACCAGCGCGCTCGACGTGTCGGTCCAGGCGCAGATCCTCAACCTGCTGCGCTCCCTGCAGCGCCGCCTGGGCCTCGCCTACCTCTTCATCACCCACAACATCGCCGTGGTGGACTACCTCGCGCACGACGTGGCGGTGATGTACCAGGGCAGGATCGTCGAGCACGGCCCCGTCGAGCAGGTACTGCGCTCGCCGGCCCATCCATATACGCGGGAACTGCTTTCGGCCGTACCTGCGCTGCCCTGACGAAACAGTGAAACAGGGGACAGACCCCTAGGGGTCTGTCCCCTCAGCGGATCTGGATCCGCTGGCCGATCTGGAGGTAGCGCCCGATGCGGTTCCAGGCCTTGAGGTCGGATATGCGCACGCGGTAGCGGGCGGCGATGCTGCTCAGGGTGTCGCCGCGCTTGACGCGGTGCACGTGGCGCACCGTGGGGATCGGCGGGGAGTACATGATGGGCAGGCTGCCGGCTGCCTTCTTGGCCTCGCCGTCGAGCGGCACCACCAGCACCTTGGGCACGTGCCAGGAGCGCGGCGCGATGCCGTTGACGCGCTTCAGCTGCGCAATGGGGAGCTGGAACTTCTTGGCGATGGTGCCGAGCGTCTCACCGCGCTTGGGCCGGTAGACCTGCCAGGAGACGAGGGCGTCCTGGTCGTGCTTGGCGAGGTTCTCGTGGAACACGCCGACCTTGTCGGCCGGCAGGATGATGCGCGCCGCCTCCGAGCGGATCAGCGGGCGGCTGAAGCCCGGGTTGAGGGCGACGAACTCCTTCACCTCCATCTCCGCGAGCTCCGCCGCGAGCGCGACGTCGATGTCGGGCAGCTGGCTCACCAGCACGAAGTACGGCTCGTTCGGAATGGGGTCGAGGTCGATGCCGTAGGGCTCGGGGTTGGCGATGATGTTCTTCAGCGCCTGGAGTTTGGGCACGTAGTTGCGTGTCTCGCGCGGCATGCGCAGGCTGGCATAGTCGGTAGGCTTGCGCGCCTTCTTGTTGCGGGTGATCGCGCGCTTCACCGCGTTCTCGCCCCAGTTGTAGGAGGCGAGCGCGAGGTGCCAGTCGCCGTGCATCTCGTAGAGCTTGGTGAGATAGTCGAGCGCGGCGCTGGTCGAGTCGACCACGTCGCGGCGGCCGTCGTACCACCAGTCCTGCTTGAGATCGAAGCGCCGCCCGGTGCCCGGGATGAACTGCCACAGGCCCGAGGCGTGCGCGCGCGAGTAGGCCATGGGATTGAAGGCGCTCTCCACCATCGGCAGCAGCGCGAGCTCCGTGGGCAGGCCGCGCTTCTCGATCTCCTCGACGATGTGGTACAGGTACATGCGGCTGCGGTCGAACATGCGCTGCAGGTAGTCGTGCTCGCGGGCGTAGATGGCGGTATTGCGCCGCGTCAGCCTGTCGTCGAGGTCGGGAATGGCGAAGCCGCGCCGGATGCGCTGCCAGATGTCTTCCGCGGGGATGGTGGTGTCGATGGTCTTGACGCCGCGCAGCGGCTCGATCACCACTTCGCGCCGGCCGTCGAACGGCGGCAGGCTTGCCGCGTCGACCGGCGGCGGCGGGACCGGGGCGACGGCGGCCGGCTTGGGCTTCCGTTTCCGGGCAGTGGCCACGGGCGGTGCGGGCGGCGCGGGCGGAGCAGCAATGACTGCCTCGGCCTGCGCCGGCTGCGGCTGCACGTCCGCCTCCGGCGGCAGGGCCTGCTGCTGCGAGGCGCAGGCCTGCAGCAGGCCAAGCGCGAGCAGCGCCCAGATTCGTCGTTTCAGCGGAATCGCGGTCGGCATCCCGGCCCCATAATAGGCGATGTACGGACTATTGCCCGGACCTGCACCATGGTCCGAATGGCCTTGGACCGTGCTCGACGCTGCGGTAAAGCGGCAATTTCTCACAACCTCCGGCCATGGATCGCCAATCCTTCGTGCATAACGGTGGCCCCAAGTATAACGGCGGCCGTTCCTCGCTTCGGGGCTGGTTCTCGACCGCGCAGGGCGCTTACGTGCTCGACTGGGAGCGCGGCCAGTTCGACAGCGCGGTCGAGGACGTGTTCGGCTTCCGCGCGGTGCAGATCGGGCTGCCCGAGATCGACTTCCTGCGGCACAACCGCATACCGTACCGCTTCTCGCTCGCGCTCGAGCCGGGCGCGGAGCTCGCCGCGGACCCGCTGCAGCTGCCGCTCGCCTCGCAAAGCGTCGACTTGGTGGTCCTGCCGCACGTGCTGGAGAGCCACGAGCATCCGCACGAGGTGCTGCGGGAGGCCGAGCGCGTGCTGATGCCCGAAGGGCACGTGGTGATCTCGGGCTTCAACACCGCGTCGCTCTGGCGGCTGCGCCAGATGTTCGCCGGGCGCCGGGCGCAGGCGCCGTGGGACCTCAAGTTCATCGGCCTGCTGCGCCTGCGCGACTGGCTGCGCGTGCTCGGCTTCGAGCTGAACGGCGGCAAGCTCGGCTGCTATGCGCCGCCGTTCCAGCAGAAGCTGTGGCTCGACCGGTTCGCCTTCATGGAGAAGGCCGGGGCGCGCTGGTGGCCCATTGCCGGGGGGCTGTACGTGGTGCGGGCCGTGAAGCGCACGCACGGGATGCGCCTCATCACGCCGAAATGGCGACAGGAGCGGGCGCGGCGGCGGGCACTTTCGCCCATCCCGCAGAAGTCGCACAAGAACTACGATGAGTGAGGAGCCGGTGGAGATCTTCAGCGACGGCGCCTGCCGCGGAAACCCCGGGCCGGGCGGCTGGGGCGCGCTGCTGCGCGCCAGGGGCGTCGAGAAGGAGCTGTGGGGCGGTGAGGCGGCCACCACCAACAACCGCATGGAGCTCACCGCCGTGATCCGCGCGCTGGAGGCGCTCAAGCGCCCCAGCCGCGTGCGCCTGTTCACCGACTCGCAGTACGTCCAGAAGGGCATCTCGGAATGGATCCACAGCTGGAAGCGCCGCGGCTGGCGCACCGCCGACAAGAAGGCGGTGAAGAACGCGGACCTGTGGCGGGAGCTGGACGAGCTCGCGCAAAAGCATAAAATCGAGTGGCATTGGGTGAAGGGCCACGCCGGGCACCCGGAGAACGAGCGGGCGGACAGACTCGCGAACAGGGGGATACCAGCAAGTGAGGCAGATAGTCCTTGATACGGAGACCACCGGGCTCAACCCGAAGCTCGGCGACCGCATCATCGAGATCGGCTGCATCGAGGTCCGCAGCCGCAGGATCACCGGGGGGCAGTACCACGTCTACGTCAATCCCGAGCGCGAGATCGACCTGGGCGCGACGCGCGTGCACGGCATCACGCTGGAGGATCTCGCCGCCAAGCCGAAGTTCGCCGCCATCGCGCGGGAGTTCCTGGACTACGTGCGCGGCGCCGAGCTGATCATCCACAATGCGGACTTCGACGTCGAGTTCCTCGACATGGAGCTGGGCCGCGCCGGCCTCGGCCGGCTGTCGGAGCACGTGGCGAAGATCACCGACACCCTGTCCCAGGCGCGCGAGCTGCACCCGGGGCGCAAGAACTCGCTCGACGCGCTGTGCGAGCGCTATTTCGTCGACCATGCCAATCGCACCCTGCACGGCGCGCTGCTCGATGCGCGCCTGCTCGCCGAGTGCTACCTTGCGATGACGCGCGGCCAGGAAAGCCTGGTGATGGAGCTGGAAACCGCCACCGCGGCAGCGGCCGCGGCGGCCGGGCTGATCGTCGACGTCTCCCGGCTCATCGTGCGACGCGCGAGCGCCGAGGAGCTCGCCGCCCACGAGGCCTACCTCGACGCCATGGAAAAGGACGCGAAGAAGCCGAGCGTGTGGCGGCTGGCCGGGTCAGTGAGCTGAGGCTTCGACCTCGCGGCTGCGCGGCACCCACTCGGCGTCGGCCAGCGCCCGGCGCACGGTGGGCAGCGTGATCTGGTAGTTGATCAGGTAGACCGCGGCGTCGTCGCGGTAGTCGTCCACGTGCTTCTGCTCGATCACGTGCTCGAAGGTGCGCTCGAGCTTCGGCTGGCGCGAGTTGCTCGATTTCACGAACAGCTCGAAGCCGTAGCGCCCCGGCTGCAGGCGCAGCGGCGCGGCGCGCGGCCGCTCGGCGATGTCGAACAGCACGAACTTGGCCAGCGCGCGCTTGCCCTCGAGGGCGAAGGCGGTGAACGGCTCGAGGGTGTTGTCCTCGGTCAGCCGGCGCTTGGCATGGATGAAGCGCTGCATGTCGACCTCGCCCACCGGGCTGAGCAGCACCGAGCGCGCGTTGTCGCCGTCGGGCGTCAGGCGCACCGCGACCCACTCGACGATGCCGCCGGCGCAGCCGCCGTTGCTGAACTGCAGCGGCAGCAGCAGGCGGGCGGCGCTGCCCGCCGCCTTGCCGGCGCGCGGCAGGATGACGTCGCCGGCGAGCACTTCGGGGCGGAACTCGAGCATGCGCATGCGGACGATGGCGTACACCGACGCGGCGAGCGCCAGCAGCGAGACCGCGAGGGCGAGCCAGGTAGTCACGTTCATGCCGCATTGCAGGCGATCGCGCGTTAAGCGTCAACCGCTGCGCGACGACATCCGGCCTACATCGGGGGGCGCCGCGTTAGTCGCCGCGTAACATGGCTATACTTTCCGCATGAGCCGGAAAGCGAACGCCTTTTCCCGGGACCTGGACCGCAATCCCGCCAATTTCGCCCCGCTGACGCCGCTGTCGTTCATCGAGCGCGCCGCGTACGTGTATCCGGAGCGCCCGGCCGTGGTGCACGGGCGCCAGCGCTTCACCTGGCGCCAGACCTACGAGCGCAGCCGCCGGCTCGCCTCGGCGCTCGCCCGGCGGGGAATCGGCCCCGGCGACACCGTCGCGGTCATGCTGCCCAACATCCCGGCGATGTACGAGGCGCATTTCGGCGTGCCGATGTGCGGGGCGGTGCTGAACACCCTGAACACGCGGCTCGATGCCGAGGCGATCGGCTTCATGCTGAAGCATGGCGAGGCGAAGCTGCTGATCGTCGACCGCGAGTTCTCGCCGGTCATCCGCAAGCTTGCGCCCGGCATCCCGGTAATCGACGTCGACGACCCGGAATACACCGGGCACGGCGAGCGCGTCGGCGAGACCGACTACGAGGCGCTTCTGCAGACGGGCGATCCGGAATACCGCTGGCGTTGGCCCGAGGACGAGTGGGACGCCATCTCGCTCAACTACACCTCGGGTACCACCGGCGATCCGAAAGGCGTGGTGTACCACCACCGCGGGGCGTATCTCAACGCGATCTGCAACATCGTCACCTGGAGCATGCCGCAGCACGCGGTGTACCTCTGGACGCTGCCGATGTTCCACTGCAACGGCTGGACCTTCCCCTGGACCATGGCGGCCAACGCGGGCACGAACGTCTGTCTGCGGAAAGTCGACGCCGCCGTGATCTTCGATCTCATCAGAAAACACAGGATCACCCACTATTGCGGCGCGCCGATCGTGCACGCGACGCTGGTCAACGCGCCCGAGGAGCTGAAGCAGGGGATCTCGCACAAGGTGCACGCCATGGTCGCGGCGGCGGCGCCGCCGGCGGCGATGATCGAGGGCATGGAGCGCATGGGGTTCGACCTCACGCACGTGTATGGGCTTACCGAGGTCTACGGCCCGGCGACGGTGTGCGCCAAGCACGAGGAATGGAGCGCGCTCGACATCTCGGAGCGCGCGCGCCTCAACGGCCGCCAGGGGGTGCGCTACCTGATGGAGGAGGGGCTGAGCGTGCGGGACCCCCAGACCCTGCAGCCGGTGCCGGCCGACGGCGAGACCATGGGCGAGATCATGTTCCGCGGCAACATCACCATGAAGGGCTACCTGAAGAACGCCAAGGCCACGCAGGCCGCCTTCGCCGGCGGCTGGTTCCACTCCGGCGATTTGGCGGTGATGCAGCCCGACGGCTACGTCAAGATCAAGGACCGCTCCAAGGACATCATCATCTCCGGCGGCGAGAACATCTCCTCGATCGAGGTCGAGGATGTGCTCTACCGGCACCCGGCGGTGCTTGCCGCGGCGGTGGTGGCGCGGCCGGACGAGAAATGGGGCGAGACCCCTTGCGCGTTCGTCGAGCTCAAGCCCGGCGCACGCGTTTCCGAGGCCGAGCTGATCGACTTCTGCCGCGGCCACCTGGCGAGATTCAAGCTGCCGCGCGCCGTGGTGTTTGGCGAGCTGCCCAAGACCTCCACCGGCAAGATCCAGAAGTTCGCGCTGCGCGAGAAGGCGAAATCCGCCAGCGCCATCGACACATGAGCGCTGTCCCGCAAGCCGAACCGGTGCTGCTGCGCGAGGAGCGCGACGGCATCTGCACGCTGACCATGAACCGGCCGGCGCAGATGAATCTGCTTACCTCGGAGATGCTCGCCGCGCTTCAGAACGCGTTTGAATCATTGAAAAACGAAAGGCAAGTCAGGGTCGTCATCCTGGCCGCCGCAGGCAAGGGTTTTTGCGCGGGCCACGATCTGAAGGAAATCCGCGTGCTGAAGGAGCTGCCGAAGATCGAGCAGCTCTTCGGCCAGTGCAGCCGCACGATGCAGGCCATCACCGCGCTGCCGCAGCCGGTCATCGCGCGCGTGCAGGGGGCCGCGGCCGCGGCGGGTTGCCAGCTGGTCGCGCAGTGCGACCTGGCGGTGGCTTCCGAGGCGGCGAAGTTCACCACCCCCGGAGTCACCTGGGGATTCTTCTGCTCGACTCCCGGCGTGGCCGTAGGGCGCAATTTGCTGCGCAAGCACGCCATGGAGATGCTGCTGACCGGCGACGCCATCGACGCGCACAAGGCGCTGGAATGGGGCCTAATAAACAAGGTGGTACCCGCCGACAGGCTGGGGGACGCCACTTTGGAGCTCGCAAGAAAGATCGCGGAAAAGCCGCCCGGCACGGTGGCGGCCGGCAAGCGCGCCTTCTACGCGCAGATGGATCTGGGCGTGCAGAAGGCCTACGAGCTCGCCTCGGGCGTCATCTCGGCCAGCTTCGCGCACCAGGAAGGCCGCGAAGGCATGGACGCCTTCATCGAGAAGCGCGCCCCCCCCGGGAAGAAGCGCTAGACGGGAATCCCGGTACGACGCCTCGCGAGATCGAACGGGCCCGGTCCGTAGCACGAGCCCTTGCGGCCGGGCGCAGCCGGCTGCAGCTCGACGTCCAGCAGGCGTTCGCCCTGTTTCCGCCGGAAGAGCCGCTCGGCGAAGCGCTGTTCCGGCTGGCCGAGGCCTATCCGCGCACGCCGGACCGCGCGAACCGGCGCGCGCTGGTGGATGAGTTCCTGCACCGCGCCATGCCGCTGCTGCCGGTCGATTTCGCCACCCGGCTCATCGCGAGGCAGTTCGTGTTCGCGGAAACGATCGGTGGCGCGCTGGCCCGCGCCGGCCGCCACGCGCGCAACCGCTTCTCGTTCGACATGCTGGGCGAGGGCGCCCGCAGTGCCGGGGATGCGGAGCGCAATTTCCGGAAGTACCAGGACGCGATCCGCGCCGCAGCTTCGAGCCCGGCGCGCTTCGGCGTCTCCATCAAGCTTTCGTCGATCCACCCGCGCTACGACGCCGCCGGCTTTCCGCGCGCCCGCGCGCAGATGCTCGAGCGGCTCGCCGCGATCTGCGGGCAAGGCGTCGCCGTCACCATCGACGCCGAGGAGGTGGAGCGGCTCCCGCTGCAGTTGCAGATTCTCGAGGCGCTCCCCGACTGGGACGGCCTCGGCCTGGCCGTGCAGGCCTACCGCCCGGGGGTGCTCGACACGCTGGCCGAGGTCATCGACATGGCGCGGCGCCGCGGCGCCCGGCTCAACGTGCGCCTCGTGAAAGGCGCCTACTGGGACGCCGAGGTCAAGCGGGCGCAGGAGCTCGGCGTGGAGAGCTATCCCGTGTTCACGGATAAGGACGCGACCGACCGGGCCTATGTGGAGGCCGCCGCGCTGCTGCTCGACCATGCGAAGCTGGTATTTCCGCAATTCGCCACGCATAACCCGGTGACGGCGGCCTGCGTCCTGGCGCTCGCCGAAAGCCGTCCCGGCGCCTTCGAGTTCCAGCGCCTGCACGGCATGGGCGAATCGCTGGACGCGTCGCTGGCGAAGGAGGCTCCGGCCGTCGGCATGCGCGTGTACGCGCCGGTGGGCGGCCGGCGCGACCTGCTCGCCTACCTCGTGCGCCGCCTGCTCGAGAACGGCGCCAGCACCTCTTTCGTCCGGCGGGCGGCGGCGGCTTCCAATGTCGCGCGGCTCATCGAGGACGAATTCCAGTTCTTGAATAGCGAACAGCGAAGCGGCTTGCCGCTTCCCGTGGAGATCCACATGCCCGAAAGACGCATCGCCAAAGGCTATGACCTGGGCGAGCCGCAAGCGCTCGCCGCCATGACCGAAAGCGTGGCAGCCCAACGGCGGCACTGGCAGGCGTTTCCGCTCATCTCCGGGAAGGCGATGAAGGGAACATCCAGAAGCGCGTTCTCGCCGGCGGCGCCCGAGCTCGGCGTGGGCGAGGTCACGGACGCAAGCCCCGAGCAGGCCACGGCGGCGGTCGAGGCCGCCCAGGGGGCGCGCCGCGCCTGGGCGCAGACGCCGGTCGAGGAGCGGGCCGCGGCGCTCGAGCGGCTCGCCGGGCTGCTCGAGGCCAACCTGCGCGAGCTCATGGCCCTGTGCGTCTGGGAGGCGGGAAAGACGCTGCCCGACGCGCTCGCCGACGTGCGCGAGGCGGTGGATTTCTGCCGCTATTACGCCGCGCAGGCACGCAAGCTCTTCTGTCCATTGAGCTTGAACAGCCCCGTGGGGGAAAGCAATGCGCTGACCCTGCACGGCCGGGGCGTGTTCGCCTGCATCAGCCCCTGGAACTTCCCCGTGGCGATCTTCACCGGGCAGGTGGCCGCGGCGCTGGTTGCCGGGAACACGGTGGTGGCGAAGCCGGCCGAGCAGGCGCCGCTCACCGCGCACCGCGTGGGCGAGCTCATCCTCGAGGCCGGCATTCCGGCGGCGGCGTTTCACCTGCTTCCCGGCGACGGCAGCATCGGCCAGCGCGTCGTCGAGGACCCGCGCATCGCCGGGGTGGTATTCACCGGCTCGACCGCCACCGCGCGCGCCATCCAGGCGAGCCTGGCGGGGAGGGACGGGCCGCTCGTGCCGCTGATCGCGGAGACCGGCGGGCTGAACGCCATGATCGTCGACTCCACCGCGCTGCCCGAGCAGGTCTGCGACGCCGTCATCTCCAGCGCCTTCCGCTCCGCCGGCCAGCGCTGCAGCTCGCTGCGCATGCTCTACCTGCAGGAGGAGATCGCGCCGGCGGTGCTGGACCTGCTGCGCGGCGCCATCGCGGCCCTGCGCGTGGGCGATCCCGCCGATCCGTCGGTCGACGTCGGCCCGGTGATCGATGCCGATGCCAGACGGACCCTGTCCGACTACATTCTTCAACTCAAGAGCCAAAGGCGCGTCATCGCCGAGGCAGGCCCGCTCCCCGCAGCCGGGCACTTCGTCGCGCCGGTGGCCTTCGAAGTCGACTCGATCCGCGATCTGCCCGGGGAGCGCTTCGGTCCGATTCTGCACGTCGCGACCTTCGCGATCGAGGATCTCGACCGGGTGGTGGATGACATCAACGGCACCGGCTACGGGCTCACGATGGGCGTGCAGACGCGCCTCGAGTCGCGCGCGCAGCGCATCCGCAGCCGCGCGGCGGTCGGCAACCTGTACGTGAACCGCAACATCATCGGCGCCATGGTCGGCGTGCAGCCCTTCGGCGGGGAGGGGCTCTCGGGCACCGGGCCCAAGGCCGGCGGGCCGCACTATCTCGCGCGTTTCGCCACCGAGCGGGTCTACACGGTGAACACCGCGGCCTCGGGCGGCGACCTGCGCTTGCTCACGCGGGCGGCGTAGGGCATCATCTCGCGCGCATTGACGGACGAAACTGTTCTCGAGACGCGCGGCCTCACCAAGGAATTCAAGGGTTTCGTAGCAGTCAAGGATGTGTCGCTGAAGGTGCGGCGTGGCAGCATCCATGCCCTGATCGGCCCCAACGGCGCCGGCAAGACCACCTGCTTCAACCTCCTGACGCATTTCCTGGAGCCGACGCGCGGCCAGATCTTCTTCAAGGGCAAGGAGATCACCGGCTCGCCGCCCGCGCGCATCGCGCGCATGGGCCTCGTGCGCTCGTTCCAGATCTCCGCGGTTTTCCCGCACCTCACGGTGCTGGAGAACGTGCGCGTCGCGCTGCA
>DASUUN010000360.1:0-3554 GCA_036374055.1 Burkholderiales bacterium | reverse complement strand
ACCAGGGTCTTGGCGTGCTCGTGCTTCCGGAGCAGGCGCTGCATGTTGTAGACGTAGTCCGGGCCGGCCTCGGAGTACAGGGCGTACGGGTTGCGCGAGGTGCCGCGGGTGAAGTAGGCGCCCTTGGTCTCGTGGGTGCCGGGATAGGTGCGGTACGGGATGCCGTCGCCGTCGACGTCGAGGTACCGGCCGAACTCCTTGCCGGCGTCCAGCATCTCGGCGGTCATCACCTTGCCGCGGTCATAGGTTCGCTCATCGGACCAGGTTAGTGGTTTACAGAGCCTCTGGTTCATGCCGATGTCGAGGTCGGTCATCAGGAACACCGGCGTCTGCAGGCGGTCGGCGAGGTCCAGGCACTGCGCCGCCATCTCGAAGCACTCGTGCGGGTCCTCGGGGAACAGCAGGATGTGCTTGGTGTCGCCGTGCGAGGCGTAGGCGCAGGCGAGGATGTCGGATTGCTGGGTGCGCGTGGGCATGCCGGTCGAGGGCCCGCCGCGCTGCACGTCGATGATGGTGGCCGGGATCTCGGCGAAGTACGCGAGGCCGATGAACTCCGACATGAGCGAGATGCCCGGGCCGCTGGTGGCGGTGAAGGCGCGCGCGCCGTTCCAGCCGGCGCCGGTCACGATGCCGATGGAGGCGAGCTCGTCCTCGGCCTGGATGATGGCGAACTTGTTCTGGCCGGTTTCCTTGTCGACCCGCAATTTCATGCAATAGCGCGTGAAGGCCTCGGCGAGCGACGAGGACGGCGTGATCGGGTACCAGGCGCATACCGTGGCCCCGCCGTAGACGCAGCCCAGCGCCGCGGCGGCGTTGCCCTCGAGGAAGATCTTGTCGCCGACGTTATGGGCGCGCTTGACCTTCAGGCCCATGGCGTTTTTCAGGTGGGCCTGCGCGTGCTGCAGGCCCATGTGGAAGGCGTTGAGGTTGGGCTTGAGGAGCTTCTCCTTGCCCTTGTACTGCTCGCCGATCAGCTCGGCGATCACCTCGGGCTCGATGCCCATCATGCCGGCGAGCGCGCCGACGTAGATGATGTTCTTGAACAGCTGCCGCTCGCGCGGGTCGGTGTAGCTGGTGTTGGCGATCTCGGTGAGCGGCATGCCCACGACGTGGATGTCGTCGCGGAACTTGGACCTGGGCAGCGGCTTGGTGTTGTCGTAGAAGAGGTAGCCGCCCGGGTCGAGCTCCTTCACGTCCTGGGCCCAGGTCTGCGGGTTCATCGCCACCATCAGGTCGACGCCGCCGCGGCGGCCGAGGTGGCCGGCCTCGGTGACGCGCACCTCGTACCAGGTGGGCAGGCCCTGGATGTTGGACGGGAAGATGTTGCGCGGGGACACCGGGATGCCCATGCGCAGGAAGCTCTTGGCGAACAGCTCGTTGGCCGAGGCGGAGCCCGAGCCGTTGACGTTGGCGAACTTGACGACGAAGTCGTTGATCGCTTCGATGCGCTTGTTCATTTCAGGTCTTGTAGGAAGCCTCTATCTGTCTCAGGAGGGAGTCGAACTCGAGCTGGCCGAGGTCGGCCTGGTCGGTGAGGAACTCTTCGCCCATCGCGTAGGAGGCTTCGCATACCTCCGGAGAAGGAATCCTCAATCGAGAACCCTGTGCGGCGAGCTGGATTTCGCAGGCGCGGTTCAGGCGCCAGAAGCGGATGAAGGCCTCGGGGATGGTGCGGCCGACGGTCAGGAGGCCGTGGTTTCTAAGAATTAATGCTTGATTAGAAACACCAAAACTGCGAACCAGGCGCTCGCGCTCGTCGAGCCGCATGCTGGGGCCTTCGAAGTCGTGGTAGCTCACCCGGTTCCAGAAGTTGTGCGAGTACATGTGGACCGGAAGCAAGCCTTCGGCCTGCGCCGACACCGCCATGCCGGCGAGCGTGTGCATGTGCCACACGCACTGCGCATCCGGGCGCGCCATGTGGATCGCGCTATGGATGATGAAGCCGGCCTTGTTGGCCTTGCCGCCGTTGACGGGGTTGCCGTCGACGTCGATCTTGACGAGGCTGGAAGCGGTGACCTCGTTGAAGTTCAGCCCGTACGGGTTGATGAGGAAGTGATGCTCCGGGCCGGGCACGCGCGCGCTGATGTGCGTGTAGATGAGCTCCGACCACCCCAGGTGATGCGCGATGCGGTAGGCGCCGGCGAGCTGCACCCGGAGCCCCCATTCCGCGGGGTCGATGCCGGATCTGGGGGCGAGGACGGCGCTCATGGGTTCCTGTCGCGAGGCGAAAAGCGAACCCCCCGCTCGCAAAAGCCGCTCGCTGCCCCCCTTCTCAGGGGGGTGGGAAAGGCGGGGCGGTGAGTGCTCATGCGGCCTTCAGCGGGATTTTCCTGCCGTGGCTGCGGCAGCCGGGGCCGGCGTAGGTCATGTCGAGGAGGAACTTCTGCATGTCCCAGGCGCCGGTGGGGCAGCGCTCGGCGCACAGGCCGCAGTGCAGGCAGACGTCCTCGTCCTTCGCCATGATGCGGGCGGTCTTGAGCGGGCCGGAGACGTAGAGGTCCTGCGTCTTGTTCGTGGCCGGGGCGTTCAACCGCTGGCGCAGATCGTCTTCCGCTCCGTTGGTGGTAAACGTAATGCAGTCCATCGGGCAGATGTCGACGCAGGCGTCGCACTCGATGCACAGCTTGTCGGTGAACACCGTCTGCACGTCGCAGTTGAGGCAGCGCTGCGCCTCCTTCCACGCGGTCTGCACGTCGAAGCCCAGCTCCACCTCGGCCTTCACGCTCTTCAGGGTGATCTTGATGTCCTGCCAGGGCACCTTGTAGCGCGCGTCGGGCGCGATGTCGTTGTCGTAGCTCCACTCGTGGATGCCCATCTTCTGCGATACGAGCGTGACGCCGGGAGCGGGCCGTTCAGCCACGTCTTCGTTGTTCAGCAGCTTGTCTATCGAGATCGCGGCGTCGTGGCCGTGGGCCACCGCCCAGATGATGTTCTTCGGGCCGAAGGCGGCGTCGCCGCCGAAGAACACGTTCCGTACGGAGGATTGAAACGTATTTTTATTTAAGAGAGGCAAACCCCATTTGTCGAACTCGATGCCCGAGTCGCGCTCGATCCACGGGAAGGCGTTCTCCTGGCCGACCGCGACCAGCACGTCGTCGCACTCGAAGAACTGGTCGGGCTCGCCGGTGGGGATGAGGCTGCGGCGGCCTTTCTCGTCGTACACGGCCTTCACCTTCTCGAAGGTCATGCCGGTGAGCTTGCCGTTGGAATGCTGGAAGGTCTTCGGCACCAGGAAGTTGAGGATCGGGATGCCCTCGTGCTGCGCGTCTTCCTTCTCCCACGGGCTCGCCTTCATCTCGTCGAAGCCCGAGCGCACGATGACCTTGACGTCGTCGCCGCCGAGGCGGCGCGAGGTGCGGCAGCAGTCCATGGCGGTGTTGCCGCCGCCCAGGACGATGACGCGCCGGCCGATCCTGGTGGTGTGGCCGAAGGACACCGAGGAGAGCCAGTCGATGCCGATGTGGATGTTCTTCGCCGCCTCTTTTCTTCCGGGTATGTCCAGATCCCTGCCGCGCGGCGCGCCCGAGCCGACGAAGATGGCGTCGTAGCCCTCG
>DASUUN010000359.1:0-17709 GCA_036374055.1 Burkholderiales bacterium | reverse complement strand
GGCGGGATGATGCACACCTCCCCCCGGTAGTCGACGAAGTTCTTCTCGTCGAAGTGCTTGGGGTCGATGATGGTCGAGTTGACGTTGGTGAAGATCTTGAATTCGGTGGAGCAGCGGATGTCGTAGCCGTAGCTCGAGGTGCCGTAGGAGACGATCTTGCGCCCCTCGAGGGTCTTCACCTGGCCCGCCTCGAACGGCTCGATCATCCGGTGCTCGACGGCCATGCGCCGGATCCAGCGGTCCGACTTGATCGTCACGTGTTCTGAACGACGATGTTGGGGAACTTGGAGGTCATGTCGCGCTGCGACTCTGCGATCTTCACCGCACAGCGCCGCGCGATGCGCCGGTAGATCTCGGCCGACGCTCCGTCCGGGTCGGACACTACCGTCGGCTTGCCCGAATCGGCCTGGCTGCGGATCGCCTCGTCCAGCGGCAGCTGCCCCAGGAGCTCGGTGCCGTAGTCCCGGCACATCCTTTCGGCGCCGCCGGTGCCGAAGATGTGGCTCTCGTGGCCGCACTTCGGGCAGACGTGGAACGACATGTTCTCCACCACGCCGAGGATCGGGATGCCGACCTTCTCGAACATCTTCAGGCCCTTGCGCGCATCGATGAGGGCGATGTCCTGCGGGGTGGTGACGATGACCGCACCCGTGACCGGGACCTTTTGCGCGAGCGTGAGCTGGATGTCGCCGGTACCCGGCGGCAAGTCCACCACCAGGTAGTCGAGCTCGCGCCACCGGGTATCTTTCAGCAGTTGCTCCAGCGCCTGCGTCACCATCGGCCCGCGCCAGACCATGGGGGTGTCGATGTCGATGAGGAAGCCGATCGAAATCGCCTGCAGCCCGTGCCCCTCCATCGGCTCGAGGTGCTTGCCGTCCTTGGACTCCGGACGGCCCGTGATGCCCAGCATCATGGGCTGCGAAGGCCCGTAGATGTCGGCATCCAGCACCCCCACCGAGGCGCCTTCTGCGGCGAGCGCCAGGGCGAGGTTGACGGCCGTGGTCGACTTGCCGACGCCGCCCTTGCCGGAGGCCACGGCGATGATGTTCTTGATGCCTGGAACCAGCTTCACGCCGCGCTGCACGGCGTGCGGCACCACCCGGGAAGCCACGTTGACCGCGACATTGGCGGCGCCGGCCGCCTTGAGCGCCTGGACGACCTGCCGGCGGATGGGGTCGTGCTGGCTTTTGCCGGGATAGCCAAGCTCGATATCCAGCGAAACGTCGCTGCCCGCAAGGCGGATGTTGCGCGCTGCGCGGGTCGCCACGAAATCCTTGCCGGTGTTCGGATCGACCAGCCTGCGCAGCGCGTCCTGGACCTGCGCTTCACTGAGGGACATGTTTGAAGTGTAAGCTAAAATTCCGTTCTTTCCCCGGCCTTACATGCCCCGCAAGCTCTTCGTCACGACGGCGCTGCCGTACGCCAATGGCTCGTTCCACATCGGGCACATCATGGAGTACATCCAGGCCGATATCTGGGTGCGCTTCCAGCGGATGCAAGGTCACGAGGTGCACTTCATGGGCGCCGACGACGCGCACGGGGCGCCGATCATGCTCAAGGCCGAGGCCGAGGGCATCACGCCGCGGGCGCTGGTGGGCCGCATCGCCGCCGAGCGGCCGAGGTACCTGCAGGGCTTCCATATCTCGTTTGACAACTGGCACTCTACGGATTCCCCGGAAAACGTGGCGCTGTCGCAGGACATCTATCGCAAGCTCAAGGCGGCGGGGCTCGTCTATACCAAGCCGGTGGAGCAGTTCTACGACCCGGTAAAGGGCATGTTCCTTGCCGACCGCTACATCAAGGGCGAATGCCCGAACTGCGGGGCGAAGGACCAGTACGGGGACGCATGCGAAAACTGCAGCACGGTGTATTCGGCCACCGAGCTGAAGAACCCCTACTCCACGCTGTCGGGCGCACCTCCGGTGCTGAAATCCTCGGTGCACCACTTTTTCAAGCTGTCCGACCCCGCGTGCAAGC
Organism: Burkholderiales bacterium; assembly: GCA_036374055.1. Classification (GTDB taxonomy): domain Bacteria; phylum Pseudomonadota; class Gammaproteobacteria; order Burkholderiales; family SG8-39; genus SCGC-AG-212-J23. The sequence continues at coordinate 15,732 of DASUUN010000359.1, read as the reverse complement.
AGTTCCTGAAGGAATGGCTGCGCGCGCCGGGGCGCCTTCAACCGCAAGTCGTAAACAAGGCCGGCGAGTGGCTGGAGGGTACCGGCGATAAGGCCTTGTCGGACTGGGACATCTCGCGCGACCCGCCCTATTTCGGCATTCGCATCCCGGACATTGCCGAGGAGAAATACCTGTACGTCTGGCTGGACGCGCCGATCGGGTACCTCGCGTCGCTCAAGAACTATTGCGACAGGAAGAGCATCGACTTCGAGGCGTTTTTGCAGGATCCGCGCACCGAGCAGATCCACTTCATCGGCAAGGACATCATCTATTTCCACACCCTGTTCTGGCCGGCGATGCTGAAGTTCGCGGGCCGCCCCTACAAGGTGCCCGACCATGTCTACGTGCACGGCTTCATCACCGTCTCGGGCGACAAGATGTCGAAGTCGCGCGGCACCGGCATCAGCCCGCTGCGCTACCTCGACCTCGGAATGAATCCGGAGTGGCTGCGCTACTACATCGCGGCCAAGCTCAACGCGAACGTGGAGGATATCGACTTCAACCCCGACGACTTCCTGGCGCGCGTGAACAGCGATCTGGTGGGCAAGTACGTCAACATCGCCAGCCGCTGCGCCGTCTTCCTCAATCGCAAGTTCGGCGGCGAGGTGTGCCGGTGCGAGCACCGCCTGATGACGGATTTCCAGGGGCGCTCGAAAGACATCGCCGCGCTCTACGAGCAGCGCGAGTTCGGCAAGGCGCTGCGCGAGGTGATGGCGCTCGCCGACCAGGCGAACCAGTTCGTGGACGAGCACAAGCCGTGGGAGCTGTCCAAGCAGGCCGACGCGCAGCAGCGGCTGCAGGAGGTGTGCTCCACCGCCATCAACCTGTTCCGGATTCTCACGGTCCATCTCAAGCCGGTGCTGCCGCATCTCGCCGCGCAGGCCGAGAAGTTCCTGAGCGTCCCCGCCCTCGCCTGGACGGATGCGCTGCGCGCCCTGCCGGCGGGCCATCGCATCAACGAGTACCGGCATCTGCTGGGCCGCGTCGAGGAGCGGCAGCTCGACCAGCTGTTCGACGTTGCGTCCGTGCCACAGGCGGCAGCGCCGCAGCGGCACGCCGAGAAGCAGCAGCACCAGGCCAAGGAGCGGGCAGTGAGCGAAACCATCACCATCGAGGACTTTGCAAAACTCGACCTGCGCGTAGCGAAGATCGTGCGCGCCGAGGCGGTCGAAGGGGCCGACAAGCTGGTCAAGCTCACGCTCGACCTCGGCGACGCGACGCGCACGGTGTTTGCCGGCATCAAGTCCGCGTACGCCCCGGGCGAGCTCGAGGGCAAGATGGCGGTGGTGGTGGCGAACCTTGCGCCGCGGAAAATGAAGTTCGGGGTCTCGGAAGGCATGATCCTGGCCGCCTCGGGAGAGGTAGGACCGGGCATTTTTATCGTTTCACCCGACGCCGGGGCGGCTCCCGGCATGCGCGTAAAATAGCTTGCATCGCGGCCGGGCGCCGCACGCGGGGAGGCCGTCGTGGAAAGCTCCAGCCGCACGCTGGTCTGCAGCGTGCTTTTCCTCGACATCATCGAGTATTCGAAGAAGCCGGTTGCCGAGCAGCTGCAGCTCAAGCAGGCGTTCAACCGCTCGCTCGCCACTGCGCTGGAGCAGGTGCCGCAGCGCGACCGCATCATCCTCGACACCGGTGACGGCGCCGCCGTCACCTTCATGGGCGACCCCGAGGACGCCTTGTTCGCCGCGCTCACCGTGCGCAACATGGCGAGCGAGGTGCCGGTGCGCCTCGGGGTCAACCTGGGCCCGGTGCGTCTGGTGAAGGACCTCAACGGCCAGATGAACATCATCGGCGACGGCATCAACGTGGCGCAGCGCGTGATGAGCTTCGCGCGTCCCGGCCAGCTTCTCGTGTCGCGCTCCTTCTACGAGGTGGTCTCGTGCCTGTCGCGCGACTACCTGAACCTGTTCCGCCACGAAGGCTCGCGCACCGACAAGCACGTGCGCGAGCACGAGGTGTACTCGGTGGTAGGCGGCACGCCTACCACGCGCCGCCTCGCGCATACCGAGTCGCAGATGCTGGCGCGCGACGGCGGCTGGCTGGCCGGCTCGGGCCCGCTCGGCTTTCGCCGCTCGGCGCTGGTGGCGGCGCCGCTCGCATTCCTGCTGCTGGTCGGGGGCGGGGTCGCGGCGCGCTCGATGATCGATCCGCAGCCGGCCGCCGGCAAGCCGAAGGCGAGCATCGCGTCCGTCGAAAAGAAGGCGGCTGCCGCAAGGCCCGCAGCGCCGACAGCCTCCGCCGGCCGGCTGGAGCTCGCGGTGCTGCCTTGGGGCGAGGTGCTGATCGACGGCAAGAGCCGCGGCGTCAGCCCGCCGCTGCGGACGCTTGAAATCCCGCCCGGCTCGCATACGATAGAGGTGCGCAATTCGACCTTCCCCAGCCATATCGAGAAGATCGACGTCAAGGCGGGCGAAGCAGTCAGGATCCGGCACAGATTCGGCAAGAAGAAATGATGCGATTGCTCATCGTCCTGGCCGCGGGCGCGGCGTTGGCGGGATGCGGTACCGAGCCGATGCGCGAGCTCGAGGCGCTGTTCAATCCCAACCGGGGGGAGGCGGCGCTGGCGGTCGGCCTCAAGCAGTACGAGGACGGCCGCTACGCCGAGTCCCTGAAGAATCTGCAAACCGCCATCGGCCAGGGCCTGAGCGACGGCGACCGGGTGAACGCGCACAAGCATGTCGCCTTCATCCACTGCGCGGCCAACCGGGAGCGCGCCTGCCGCGACGAGTTCCGCAGGGCGCTGAGGGTGAACCCGGCCATGGAACTCGCACCGGCGGAAGCCGGGCACCCGATCTGGGGGCCGATCTTCCGCTCGGTCAAGGCGGGCCGCTAGGCCCGCCGCCCATGGAGGCAGCCAAGCTCGGCCGCTACGTCATCCAGTCCGAGCTCGGACGGGGTGCGATGGGCGTGGTCTACAAGGCGAACGACACCGTTCTCGAGCGCACCGTGGCGGTGAAGACCGTCAACATGGCTCTGGAGCGCGAGGGCGCGGAGAAATACGAAGCGCGCTTCTACCAGGAGGCGCGCGCTGCCGGCAGCCTCAACCACCCGAACATCGTCACCGTCTACGACGTGGGCAAGGAAGGCGACGTCGCCTACATGGCGATGGAGTTCATCGAGGGCGTCGAGGTGCGCTCGATGATCGCCGAGGGGCGGGCGGTGGCGGTGTCGCAGGCGGTGTCGATCGCCGCCCAGGTGGCCGAAGGCCTCGCCTACGCGCACCAGCACGGCGTGGTGCACCGCGACGTGAAGCCCGCGAACATCATGGTGGTCAAGGACGGGCTCGTGAAGATCACCGACTTCGGCATCGCGCGCATGCGCGCGGCCACCGACGAGCTGACACAGACCGGCGTGATGCTCGGCTCGCCCAAGTACATGTCGCCCGAGCAGGTGATCGGCAAGCGCGCCGACCACCGCTCGGACCTGTTCTCCCTCGGCGTCATCCTGTACGAGCTGCTGACAGGCGGCGCGCCGTTCAACGGCGAGAACGTCACGGCACTCATGTACCAGATCGTCAACTTCGCGCCGCCGGCGCCCAGCGCGGTGAACCCGGCGGTGCCGGAGCTGCTGGACTACATCGTGGCGAAGATGCTGGCCAAGCCCCTGGAGGAGCGCTACCAGAGCGCGCAGGACCTGGCGCAGGATCTGCGGGCCTGCGAGCGGCAGATCTCCACCCCGATCGCGGCCACCATGCCGCCGCGCCCCGCCGGCCTCGCGAGCGGCGCGCAGCCCGAGCTTGCGGTCACGCAGGCCCAGGCGGTCGTCATGGCGCAAACGCTCAATCGCACGCGTATCGATGACGCCGCCCCGACGGACACCACCGCGCCGCCGGCGCGCGGCCTCGCGCACTCCTTCGATTCGGCCGAAGCGACGCAGCGCCTCGCCTCGCTCACCGGCGCCGGCATGGCGCCCGAATCGGTTTCCGCCACGCAGGCGCTGAGCTCGATGAAGCCGCCCGAGAAGCGCGGCTGGCGGCGGCGCGACTGGCTGCTGGTGGGCGGCGCCACGCTCGCCGGCGCGCTCGCCGCCGCAGCCCTCATCCGCAAGCGCTAGCGCTTGCCGCTTGCCTTGGGCGGCGTCCAGGGCTTGCCGGTGCGGCTTTCGATGTATTCCCGGATCAGGCGGCGCACCACCTGCGATGGCGTCTGGTCCTGCTGCGCGCACAGCTGCTCGAACAGCGCCTTCTTGCGCGGGTCGATCAGGATGGTGAGCCGGGCGGTGCGTTCTTCCATGGCACCCAAGCATAACACTATTGCAATCACATGATAATATGATTGCAATGTTGCCGATTGATGCCAGCCTGCTCGCCGCCGGGGCCTGGATCGCCATCGGCTGCTGCGGCCTCGCGGCGCCGCGCAGCCCCGGCATCGCCGGCCGTTTCCTTTATCCGGCCGGCGCGGCGGTCGGCCTGGCGGTCGCGGGAATCGCGCTTCTCGCGCTGTTCGAAGCGCCGTCCGTGCGTGTGCTGCCGCTCGGCCTGCCCGACCTGCCGTTCCACGCCCGGCTGGACGCGCTGTCGGCGTTCTTCCTCCTCCTGCTGGGCGGCGTGGCGGCCGGCGTGTCGGTGTTCGCCGGGGGCTACCTGCGCGCCGACCAGGGGAGCGCGCCCGGCCTCGTCTGCCTGTGCTATCACCTGTTCCTCGCGAGCATGGCGCTGGTGCTGGTCGCCGACGACGCGTACTTCTTCATGGTCGCGTGGGAGACGATGGCGCTGTCGTCGTTCTTCCTCGTCACCAGCGACCACCGCCACGCCGAGATCCGCCGCGCCGGCTACCTCTACATCCTGATCGCGCACATCGGCGCCATTTCGATCCTGCTGTGCTTCGGCGCGCTGCAGGCAGGCACCGGCAACTACACCTTCGACGCGATGCGCACGCTGCAGCTCCCGGCCGGCTGGGCGACGGTCGCCTTCCTGCTGGCGCTCGCCGGCTTCGGCGCGAAGGCCGGCATCCTGCCGCTGCATGTCTGGCTGCCCGAGGCGCATCCGGCCGCGCCCTCGCCGGTATCGGCGCTCATGTCGGCGGTGATGCTGAAGACGGCGATTTACGGCCTGATGCGCGTAACGCTGGATCTCATCGGCTTCCCGGTATGGTGGTGGGGCGTAATCGCGCTCGCCGTGGGCCTGGCGAGCGCGCTGTTCGGCATCATCTTCGCCGCGGTGCAGACGGACATGAAGCGCCTGCTCGCCTACTCCTCCATCGAGAACATCGGGTTGATCGTCGCCGGCTTCGGGCTGACGCTGCTGTTCCGGGGCTTCGGCATGGGCACCCTTGCGGCGCTTGCCCTCACCGCGACCCTCTACCACTGCCTGAACCATGCGTTCTTCAAGAGCCTGCTGTTCCTCGCCACGGGATCGGTGCTGCATGCCACGAGCGAGCGCAGCCTGGGCCGGCTCGGCGGCCTCATCCACCGCATGCCCTGGGTCGCCTGGTGCGCGCTGGTCGGGACCGTTGCGATCGCCGGCCTGCCGCCGCTCAACGGTTTCGTCTCCGAGTGGCTGCTGCTGCAGGCGTTCCTTTTCACGCCGGGCCTGCCGCAGGGCTACGTCAACATGCTGGTGCCGGTCGCCGCCGCTGCCGTGGCGCTTACCGCGGCGTTGTCCGGGTATGTGATGGTGAAGTTCTTCGGCATCGTATTCCTCGGCCAGCCGCGCGACGAGGCCCTCGCGCAGGCGCACGACGCGGGGCCGTGGGAAAGAGCCGGCCTCGTGTGGCTGAGCGCCGCCTGCATCGTGCTCGGGCTGATCCCCCACGCGGTGATCGGCATGCTGGAGCCGATCACGCGGCAGTTCACCGGCTACGGCATCTCCGGCAAGGGGCGCGGCTGGCTGTTCGTCGCGCCGATCGAGCCGGAGCGCGCGAGCTACAGCCCGCTGCTGTTCCTCGCCGTGGCCACGGTGCTCATCCTTGCTGCATGGCTGGCGGTGCGCGCCTTCTATCACGGTCGGGCGCGGCGCGCGCCGTTCTGGGACTGCGGCTTCCCCTGGCAGAACGCCCGCATGCAGGACACTGCCGAGGGCTTCGGCCAGCCGGTGAAAGTGGTGTTCCAGCCGGCGTTTCGCATCGAGGGCGAGGCCCCCTCGCCGCGCGACAGCCGGCCGCAGTATCGCGAAACGGCCGATGACCGCTTCTGGTTCTGGCTCTACCTGCCGGTGGCGCGCCTGGTGGACCGCCTTACCGGGCTGGTGACGGTCCTGCAGCGCGGCCGCATCTCGATCTACCTCATGTACAGCTTCGCCACCCTGCTCGTGCTGCTGTTCTTCATCCGATGAACCTCGCCGGCGCCACCGCCCAGTTCACCGAGCTGATGCTCGCGCTGCTGCTCGCCCCCCTGCTCACGGGATGGGTCAACCAGTGCCGCGCCTGGCTGCAGAACAGGAGTGCTCCGGGCCTGCTTCAGCCTTACCGCGTGCTTGCCAAGCTGTTCCAAAAGGAGGTGGTGCTCGCGCACAACGCCTCACCCCTCTTCCGCAGCGCCCCCTACCTCATCTTCGGCTGCCTCGCGCTCGCGGCGGCGATAGTTCCGACGCTTTCCACGGGCCTGCCGCTCAATGCCGCCGCCGACGCCATCGCGCTGGTCGGACTGCTCGCGCTGGCGCGCTTTTTCATCGCCCTCGCCGGCATGGACATAGGCACCTCGTTCGGCACGCTCGGCGCGCGCCGCGAAATGATGGTTGGCTTCCTCGCCGAGCCCGCGCTGCTGATGGTCCTGTTCACGGCCTCGCTCATCTCGCAGTCGAGCTCGCTGTCGACCATCGTGGACGCCCTTGGGCACCGCGAGTTCGTCATCTACCCGAGCATGGCCTTCGCCGGCGTGGCCTTCACCATGGTGTCGCTCGCCGAGAACGCGCGCATCCCGGTCGACAACCCGGCGACGCACCTGGAGCTCACCATGATCCACGAAGCCATGGTGCTGGAGTACTCGGGGCGGCACCTGGCGATGATCGAGTGGGCCTCGAGTCTGAAGCTGTTCGTGTACTCCTGCATGGGCCTCGCGCTGTTTTTCCCCTTCGGCATCGCGCAGGGCGGCGACTGGCTGGGCATCGTGCTGGCGCTGCCCGTGCTCGTCCTGAAGCTCGCCGCGGGCGGCGCCGCGCTCGCCGTGATCGAGATGATGAGCGCGAAGATGCGCATCTTCCGCGCACCCGAGTTCCTCGGTACCGCGTTCCTGCTGGCGGTGCTCGCCATGCTGGTCCACGTGCTGCTGGAGGCGTGATGCTGCAGCACTACGGTCCGCAGGTCATCAACCTCCTCGCCGCAGTCCTGCTGCTGCTCGCGTTCGCGATGCTGTCGCAGCGCCGCATCCTTTCGCTCATCAACCTGTTCGCCGCCCAGGGACTGGTGCTGTTCCTCGCCACGGCGCTGGTCGCGGCGCTCACCGCGCAGTCGCATCTCTACTGGTCGGCGGCGCTCACCCTGCTGCTCAAGGTGCTGCTGCTGCCATGGATCCTGCACCGCCTGATCCGGCGCCTGAATGTGAAATGGGACGTCGAGACCCTGATCAACATCCCGACCACGATGCTGATCGGCATCGTGCTGGTGATCCTCGCCTTCAACCTCGCGGCGCCCATCTCGCAGCTCGCCGGCACCGTGACCCGCTCGACGCTGGGCATTGCCATGGCCTGCGTGCTGCTGTCGTTCCTCATGATGATCACGCGCTCCAAGGCCGTGCCGCAGGTGGTCGGCTTCCTCGCCATGGAGAATGGCCTGTTCTTCGCGGCCACCGCAGCGGTCTACGGCATGCCCATGGTGGTCGAGCTGGGCGTCGCCCTGGACGTTCTGGTGGCCTCGCTCATCCTGGGAGTGTTCCTGTTCCAGATCCGCGAGCGCTTCGACTCCGTCGATACGCGCCACCTGGAGAAGCTCAAAGAGCACTGATGGCGGGCGAGATCCTCCTGCTGCTGCTTTCCCCCCTGGCCGGCGGCGCGGTGCTCGCGCTGGTGGGCCATCGGCGCTACGCGGCCGAGGTCAACGCGGCTTTCGCCATTCTCACGTTCGGCGCGGCGGCGCGGCTGGTCGCCCGGGTAATCGCGCAGGGCCCGGTGACCGCGCTCGAGGAGGAATTCTTCGTCGATTCGCTGAACGTATTCCTGGTCGCGCTCACCGCCTTCGTCGCCATGACGACCTCGCTCTTCTCGCGCCCCTACATGCGCATCGAGCGCTCGCACGGCCGGGTCTCCGACGCCGGCATGCGCCTGTACCACAGCATGTACCAGCTGTTCAGCTTCACGATGCTGCTGGTCCTGACCACCAACAACCTCGGCGTCATGTGGGTCGCCATGGAGGCAGCCACGCTCACCACCGTGCTGCTGGTCGCCCTGTACCGCACGCACGCCTCGCTGGAAGCCGCCTGGAAATATTTCATCCTGTGCGGCGTAGGCATCGCGCAGGCGCTGTTCGGCACCATTCTGGTGTACTTCGCGGCCGAGCGGATCCTCGGCGCGGGGATCGGCTCGCTGCTCTGGACTCACCTCGACGAGGTCAAGGGCCAGCTCGAGCCGACGGTAATGTCGATCGCCTTCGTGTTCCTGCTGGTCGGCTACGGGACCAAGGTCGGCCTGGTGCCGCTGCACAACTGGCTGCCCGATGCGCATGCGGAAGGCCCGACGCCGATTTCCGCGGTCCTTTCCGGGCTGCTGCTCAACGTCGCCCTGTACGCGCTGATCCGCTTCAAGGTGCTGACCGACGGCGCGCTTGAGCGGCCGTTCGCCGGCGCGCTCCTCATGGGCTTCGGCCTGCTTTCGGTCGCGGTGGCGGCGTTCTTCCTATCGCGCCAGCGCGACATCAAGCGCATGTTCGCCTACTCCTCCATCGAGCACATGGGCCTCATCACCTTCGCCTTCGGCATGGGCGGCCCGGTGGCGAGCTTCGCCGGGCTGCTGCACATGACGGTGCACTCGCTCACCAAGAGCGCGATCTTCTTCGCCGTGGGGCACGCCGCGCAGAAAAGCGGCACCCAGGTCATGGAGAGCATCCGCGGCCTGGTCAAAGTCAGCCCGACCATCGGCTGGGGCCTGATGCTGGGCACCGCGGCGATCCTTGGCATGCCGCCGTTCGGGGTATTCGCGAGCGAGTTCCTCATCCTGACCACGGCGATCGCGCAGCAGCCGTGGGCGGCGCCGATCCTCCTCGTCTCGCTCGGGGTATCCTTCGCTGCGATCTTCGGCAAGGTGCAGGCCATGGTGTTCGGCGAACCGACCGCCGCCCGGCTGCCGCACCGCCCCGCCCTGGTTCCGGTCTTTACGCATCTCGCGCTCGTGCTGCTGCTCGGCCTTTACATACCCCCTTACCTCGCCGACTGGTACCGCCTGGCGGCGCGGCTCATCGGATGAGCTTCGTTCTCGAGCGCACCAGCGTGGACGAGGCCGGCTGGCGCCGGGCCGCCGAATCCGCTTTGCAGGCGGGCGGCCGCCTCGGCGCCCTCTGGGGAACCGACGAAGCCGGAAGTTTCGCCGTGCATGCCTTGCTCGTGGTGCATGACCGGCTGCTTTGGATCACCCTTCCTGTCGAGGAGCGTTACCCGGACCTTTCCCACGCCTTTCCCGCGGCCGCCCGCATGCAGCGCGCCGTCGCCGACCTGCTCGGCCTGCGCGCCGGCGACGATGCACGCGGCTGGCTGCGCCACGGCGCCTGGACCGCGGACAGCTTGCCGCTGAGGAAGGATCGCCCTGTCGATGCGAAGCTGCCGGAGGGCGACCCGCGCTACGCCTTCGTCCGCGTCGACGGCGAAGGCGTGCACGAGATCCCGGTCGGCCCGGTGCATGCGGGCATCATCGAGCCCGGCCATTTCCGCTTCTCGGTGGTCGGCGAGCGGGTGCTGCGCCTCGAGGAGCGCCTGGGCTACACGCACAAGGGCATCGAGAAGCGTTTCGAGTCGCTATCGCTGGAAGAGGGCGCCCGTCTGGCCGGGCGGGTGTCCGGAGACAGCACCGTGGCGTACGCCTGGGCATATGCGATGGCGCTCGAAGCGGCCGCCGGCGCGCGCTCGCCAGCGCGCGCACTGTGGCTGCGCGCGCTGCTGCTGGAGCGCGAGCGCATCGCCAATCACCTGGGCGACCTTGGCGCGCTGGGCAACGACGGCGGCCTGGCGTTCGGCCTGGCCCAGTTCTCGCGGCTCAAGGAAGACCTGCTGCGCACCAACCGCCGGCTTTTCGGCCACCGCTATCTGATGGACCGGGTCGTGCCGGGCGGCGTCGCGATCGACATCGACAGGGAAGCCACCGCTGCGATCCTGGTCGAGGCGGACCGCCTCGAGGAGGAGCTGGGGGCGCTGCGCGCCATCTACTACGACCATCCGGGCCTGCAGGACCGCTGCATCAACTGCGGGCGGCTGACGGCCCAGCTGGCGGCGCAGCTCGGCGTGGTCGGCCTGGCCGCAAGGGCCAGCGGCCATGCGCTGGACGCGCGCGTTTTCCCCGGCCTGCCCCCCTACGACGAGCTGCAGCCTAAGCTTTGCGCGCACCGCAACGGCGATGTGGCCGCGCGCATTGTGGTGCGTTTCGAGGAGGTGTTCGAATCGCTCGAGCTGCAGCGCAGGATCGTGCGGCAGCTTCCGGCAGGCGCTTGCCTTGCGCCGTTGGCGCAGCCCGCCGAAGGTCGCTTCGGCATCGGCTGGGTGGAAGGTTGGCGCGGCGAAGTGTTGGTCGTGCTGGAAGCCGGGGAAAACGGGCGCGTGCGGCGCTGCCACCCGCACGACCCCTCGTGGCAGAACTGGCCGGCCCTGGAGTACGCGGTTCTGGGGAACATCGTCCCGGACTTTCCGCTGATCAACAAGTCGTTCAACCTCAGCTACTCTGGCGCCGATCTCTGATGGACAAGCTCCTGCGCCGCATCGTGCTCGCCGGCATCCGCACCGAGCCTGCCCCCGCCCCCGACACGTCGCTGCGGACCGCCCCGCCCGGTCTGAACGAGGACATCCTGCGGCTGCTGGGGCGGGCCCTCGCCATCCGGCACGTGGACGCCGGCTCGTGCAACGGCTGCGAATTGGAGATCCACGCGCTGAACAATCCCTACTACAACCTCGAAGGGCTGGGAATCAAGTTCGTCGCCAGCCCGCGCCACGCCGACCTGCTGCTGGTCACGGGCCCGGTTTCGCGCAACATGGAGGAGGCCCTGCGCCGCACCTACGAAGCGATGCCCGAGCCGAAGCTGGTCGTGGCGGTCGGCGACTGCGGCTGCACCGGCGGGATCTTCGGGGAGAGCTACGCGAGCCGCGGCCGGGTGTCGAACGTGCTCCCGGTCGACGTGGCGGTTCCCGGCTGCCCGCCGGAACCCGCGGCGCTGATGCAGGCGATATTGACGGCGGTTACGAGCGGCCGCCGCAGCTCGGCGGCATCGCGCTGACCGGATAGCCTTTGCAGCTCCAGCCGGGCTGTCCGCCCTGGAGCGTCGGCATCAGGGTGATTTCGATCGCGTTCTGCTCGTTCCAGCCGCGAATGGCGCCGTTTTCGGACACCACCCACTTCATCTCGCCGTACTTCGGGTCGGACCTGGGCGGAATCTTCACGCCCGCGCCCGCGCCCTCGAGCTTGCCGGACTTCGCCGCGGCGGCCCCGACCTGCTGCTTGGCCGGCTCTGCGCCCGCCATCAGCGCCTGCGCGGCTTCCTTTGCCTCGGCTCCGGCCATTTGCGGCAGCACCACGGCCACCACGAGAAAACCGGCCAGGGCGAGCCCGGCGACCGACAACAGCGCTATGCGCATCTTCTTTTCCCCCAAAATGCGACTGCGCAGCGAGCTTACCATGGAGCCCTCGGCGGCGTTTCCGTGCTCTTAAGGTCTTTTACATGATCACGCGCCAGCTGCGCATTCGCGGCGCCGTACAGGGCGTCGGCTTCCGTTACGCGATGCGGCACGAGGCCAGCCGGCTCGGCGTTGCGGGCTGGGTGCGCAATCGCGCCGACGGCAGCGTGGAAGCCATCGTGCAGGGCGAGGCGCACGCGGTGCAAGCGCTCATCACCTGGGCGCAGTCCGGCCCGCCGGCTGCCCGCGTGCAGAAAGTGGAAGTGAGCGAGGCCGCGCCGCAAGCCTGCGTCGGCTTCGATCTGCGGCCGACCGTGTAGCGCGTCCGCCGGTATCGGGGCCGGCTACCTTCAGCGGCGCTGTTGCCGCGCATTGCGAGCGGCTTCAAGAATCCCGCGCATCGCCTGATGCGCGGAGGAAAAGATGATCGCCATGCCGTCGCTGCCGCTATCGGCCCACGAGCTGCAGGCAGCGGTTCGCCAGTCCCGTCCGGTGGACCTTTCGCGCCTGGACCGCATCCTGCGCCTGGACACCCGGCGGGCATTGCTGGAAGTTCAGGCGAATACCCGCTGGCAGGCCGTGGCCGAGCATCTGCGGCCGGGCGACGCTCGTGTCCAGGAGCTCCTCGCCGCACACGCGACCGTAGGCGCTACCCTCTGTCGGAATGCCGCCGGGCCCGACGGCCGCCCCGCCGTCGTGCATGTCGAGTCGCTTACCCTCGTGACCCCTGACGGCCTGCTGCGGCGGGTCGATCGCCTGACGAGCGGCGGATTGTTCGCCCTCGCGCTGGGCGGCCAGGGCCTGTTCGGCGCCCTCTACAGCGCCACGCTGCGCGTGGAGTCGCTGCTGCGTTCGGTCAAGGAGCCCGAGCCGGCCGACACCCTGCCGCCCGGCGTGCAGGCCGAGCCTGCGCGCAGGCTGCGGCTGCTGGTACCCCCGGAGCGGCTCGAAGCCTTCATCGACGAAGCGCGCGCCCGGTGCGCCGAGTGGCGCACCACGGTCCAAGGGCTGCAGGTGCGGCGCACGCACGACGAGAATGAGACCTTCCTGCGCTGGGCGCGGCGCGAGTACGCAGAAGTGACCCTCTGGCTCTGCGAGCGCTCGACCATCGGCGGCGCGGTGCGCGCCACGCAGGTGCGGCGCGAGTTGATCGACGCGGCCATCGCGCTCGGCGGCAACTTTCCCATCGCCTGCACGCCCGAGGCGACGCGCGCGCAGACCGAGGCCGGCTATCCCCAGCTCGCCGCCTTTCTGGCGGAGCAGCGAAGGATCGACCCCGGCGGTGTCATGACGAACGCCTGGCTGCGCCACCAGCGCAGCCTGCTCGGCCGTGAAGCCTGCGAAGTGCGCTGGGGATAGCGGGCGTGTTCGAGCCTTTCTGCGGCCTTTCGGGCCATCCCTTCGAACCGGATCCCGACCCGGCGTTCTACTTTCCCAGCCGCGCACACGAGCACGTGTATCGCCGGCTGCAGTACGGGCTGCATCACGGCGGCCTCACCGTCCTCACCGGCGACGCAGGCACGGGCAAGACCACTACCATCGAGGCCCTTCTCCGGCACCTGGAGGGCGCCGTGACCGTCGCCAGGACGATTGCGCAGGCGCTCGACCCCGGGGCCGCCGCAACCGGCGCCCGGCGGCTGCTGGTCCTCGACGACGCCCACGCGCTGCCGCCGGACGCGTGGCGTGCGCTGCACCGCATGCCGCTGCAGACCTTCCTCGTGGGACGGCCCGATCTTCGCCACCGGGTAAGGACCTCCTGCCACCTCGGACCGCTCGAGCGCGACGAAACGCGCCGCTACATAGAGCACCGCTTGAAGCACGTCGGCTGGAAAGGGGACCCGCCGTTCGACGAAGAAGCCTTCGCGCTGATCCATTCCTGCACCGGCGGCATCCCGAGTCACATCAACCGCCTGTGTGCCCGCATCCTGACCGCCATCTTCGTCACCGAGCCGGGCCGGATCGGCGCCGCCGCCGTGAAGCGACTGTTAGGTTAGGCAGTGCTGTAGACGAGCTCCACGTTCTCGGGCGCAAGCCAGCTTCCCAGGTCGACGATCAGCTGGGTATCCGGGCGCACGCGCCAGGCCTCGCCCAGCGCCACCTCGCAAACAGCCTTGTCGTTGTTGTACTGGACCAGGACGCGGCAGCTTCCGTTTCCGCTCGCCCGGTAGGGCGCGAGCACCTGCTGCAGGCGCGCGGCATCGGCCTGGCCGTTCATGGACAGGCGCAGCAGGGAGGCATAGCGCGCGCGCAGCGCCGCGAGGTCGAGCAGGTCCTCGGCCATCACGCGCAGGCCGCCCGAGAACTCGTCGTTCTGCACTTTGCCCGAGACCACCAGCAGCGAATCCTCCTTCAGCTTGTCGCGGTGCCTTTCGTAGAGCTCGTTGAATACCGAGATCTCCACTTGCGCCGTGCCGTCGTCGAGCATCACCACCATCATCCTCCCGCGGCGCGTCATCTGCGTGCGCGCCGCCACCACGACGCCCGCCATCCACACGCGCTCTCCGGGGGCGAGGCGCGCCAGCGGCACGCGCGGAAAGCGCGCCAGCTCGCGCTCGTAGATGCTGAAAAGATGCGCCGACAGGTAGAAGCCGAGCGCAGCCTTCTCTTCCAGCAGCGTCTGCTTCATGTCCCAGGGCAGCGCGTCGACGTACACGTGCGACCCGCCGCGCGGCGCCTCCGCCTCGCCGAACAGGCTCTCCTGAGAAGCTTGCCGCTCGGCCTGCTCGGCGGCCTCCAGCGCGCGCGCCACGGAAGCGAGCAGCCGTGCCCGGTTCGCATCGAGCGGGTCGAACGCCCCGGCGCGCACCAGCGCCTCGACCGCGCGCCGGTTGACGAGGCGCTTGTCGACGCGGCTGCAGAAGTCGAACAGGTCGGTGAACGGCGCCCTGGCACGCGCTTCGACGATCGCATTGATCGCAGATTCACCCGTGCCGCGCACCGCGCCCAGGCCGTAGCGCACGGTCTTGCGGTCGACAGGCACGAAGCGGTACTCGGAGGCGTTGATGTCCGGCGGCAGGATCGTGAGGCCGTTCGCCACGCCGTCCTCGTAGAGCAGGCGCACCTTGTCGGTGTCGTCCATCACCGCGGAAAGGTTGGCGGCCATGAAGGCGGCGGCGTGATGCGCCTTCATGTAGGCGGTCTGGTAGGCGAGCAGCGCGTAGGCCGCGGCGTGCGACTTGTTGAAGCCGTAGCCGGCGAACTTCTCCATCAGGTCGAACAGCTGCGTGGCCTTCGACCTGGACAGCCCGTTCTGCTCCGCGCCGGCGACGAAGATCTCGCGCTGCTGCGCCATCTCCTCGGGCTTCTTCTTGCCCATCGCGCGGCGCAGCAGGTCCGCGCCGCCCAGCGAATAGCCGCCGATCACCTGGGCGATCTGCATGACCTGCTCCTGGTAGACCATGATGCCGTAGGTCGGACCCAGGATCGGCACGAGGCGCGAGTCCAGGTACTCGACGCGCTTGCCGTGCTTGCGCTCGATGTACTCCGGGATCAGGTCCATCGGCCCGGGCCGGTACAGCGCCACCAGCGCGATCACGTCCTCGAACCGGTCGGGACGCGCGCGCTTGATGAGGTCGCGCATGCCGCGCGATTCCAGCTGGAACACCGCGGTGGTGTTGCCGGCGGAAAGCAGCTTGTACGCTTCGGCGTCGTTGAGTGGAACGGTCTCCAGCGAGAATGCGGTGTCGCCGAGCCTGCGCACGTAGCGCTCGGCCCAGTCGAGGATGGTGAGCGTGGTCAGGCCGAGGAAGTCGAACTTGACCAGCCCGACCGCCTCGACGTCGTCCTTGTCGAGCTGCGAGATGACGTTCGCCGCGCCCTCGGCGGCGTACAGCGGGCAGAAATCGGTCAGGCGCCCGGGCGCGATCAGCACGCCGCCGGCGTGCATGCCGACGTTGCGCACCAGCCCCTCGAGCTTGCCGCCGAGCTCGAGCAGCTCCTTGACCTCGTCCT
>DASUUN010000358.1:0-2359 GCA_036374055.1 Burkholderiales bacterium | reverse complement strand
TCGGCAACGCCATGCTGGTGGTCCTCAACCTGCCGCTCATCGGCATGTGGATCAAGCTGCTGACCGTGCCCTACCGCTACCTCTACCCGGCGATCCTGGTGTTCATGGCGGTGGGCGTGTTCAGCCTGTCGAACAACCCCTGGGACCTGGTCGTCATGGCGGTGTTCGGCCTGTTCGGCTATGTCTGCACCAAGCTCGAATGCGAGCCGGCGCCCTTGATCCTGGGCTTCATCCTCGGGCCGCTCATGGAGGAGAACCTGCGCCGCGCCATGCTGCTGTCGCGCGGCGATCCCACGGTCTTCATCACCAAGCCGATCAGCGCCGGCTTCATCGTCGCCTCGCTCATCCTGCTGGTGATCGTGGCGCTGCCGGCGCTGCGCAAGAAGCGCCAGGAAGTCTTCGTCGAGGAAACCTAGAGCGCCGCCACGGTCTGCACCTCGACCAGGTACTGCTCCTGCACCAGCCGGTCGATGACCAGCAGCGTGTTCGGCGGATAGCGGCCGTCGGGGAACATGCGCGGGAACTCGCGCAGGCGCCATTGCATGAATTTCGGAATGTCCTGCGAGTGCACCAGGTAGGTGGTGAACTGGGCCACGCTGCCCCAACCCGCGCCGGCCGACTGCAGCGCCTTCTCGATCTGGGCGAACACCCCGCTGCACTGCGCGTCGAAGCTGTCTCCCGGCGCCAGCATGCCCGCGATGTAGAGCGTCTCGCCCGCTTTCACGCGCGCGACGTGGGAATACTGGCCGAGCGGCTTGCCCAGCGCCTCGACGTTGTAGATGCGCACCTCTGCCATGGCCTTCCTTTCGTTTCCTTTCAGCGCAGCTGGATGCTGCCGGTGGCGGTGACGGTGACCTGCGACTCGCCCGGCTCCACCGCGACCTGCTGCGCCAGGGCGCGGGCTTCGAACGGTCGCGGCGGCGGACCGCCGGACGTGCCGATATTGAGGGTACGCACCCGATAGCCCGAGGCCTTCATCGCCGAGCGCACCAGCTCGGCGCGCGCGTGGAAAGCCGCGATCGCCTCGCGGATCAGGGCATCCTCGGCGGCGCGCCGCGCGGCGGGCGAAAGCTGCACCGCCATGCTGCGCACTACCAGGGTTTCCTGCAGCTTGCCGATCAGCCGCGTGGCGGCGGCGAAATCGGCGCTTTCCAGGCGCAGCTCCTGCGATACCTGCCAGCTTTCGATGCGCTGGTTCCTGTCGTAGCGCGGGAACGTCTGATAGTTGCCCGAGCGCGCCTTGACCGCCGGGACGGCGGCGGCGACCTTGAGCGCCTCGGCCATGCGCCGGTTCGCCGTCTGGGCGAGCGCTGCGGGATCGGGTCCATGGAGCTCGACGGCCAGCACCGCGACCAGCTGATCGTTGGCGACTTCGCGGCTCGCCTGCGCCTCGAAGCTGACGACGTCGAGCTGCGCCTCGCGCTCCTGCGCGTGCGTGCACCCGGCCAATGCCAGGAGCGCCGCGAGCAGAAGTCGTTCTATGGCTCGCGCCGCCATTGCACGTCGCCCCGGCCCGCCGACCGGTTCAGCGCCCGGCCGGCGACGAACAGCAGGTCGGACAGCCGGTTCAGGTAGCGCCGCGCGTGGCCGCCGACCGGCTCCTGGCGGCCGAGCGCGACCACCGTGCGCTCGGCGCGCCGGCAGACGGTGCGCGCAAGGTGCGCCGCGGCGGCGGCGCGGCTGCCGCCCGGAAGGATGAATTCCTTGAGCGGCGGCAGGTCGGCGTTCCAGGCCTCGAGCCGCTCCTCCAGGCGGCGCACCTGCGCTTCCTTCAGGAGCTCGTGCCCCGGGATGCTCAGCTCGCCGCCCAGGTCGAAAAGATCGTGCTGCACTTCGGCAAATGCGGCACGCAAGGCTTCGGGCATTTCCTCCGCGAGCAGCAGCCCGAGGGCGGAGTTGAGCTCGTCCACGTCGCCGAGCGCCGCTATGCGCAGGCTGTCCTTCGCGACGCGGGAGCCGTCGCCCAGGCCGGTCTCGCCGGCGTCGCCGGTGCGCGTGGTGATCTTCGAGAGGCGGTGGCCCATTACGATGCGTCACCTTTGCGGACCACGCTGTGCACCTCGCCGCGCGCGAGCGCGGTGCGCAGCGTCTCGCCCGGCTGCACGCGCGCCGCATCGCGCAGCACCTCGCCCGCGCCGGTGTAGGTGATGCTGTAGCCGCGCGCCAGCACGGCCTGCGGATCCAGGCTGCCGAGCGCCGCACCCAGCCGCGCGAGCTGCGCCTCGCACGAGCGCACCGCGTGCAGGAAGGAAAAGCCCAGCCGCGCCGAGAGCTGGGTCACCAGCTGCTGCGACGAGCGCAGGCGCTCCGCAGGATGCACCAGCCGGCGCGCGCAGGCGTCGAGCCCCTGGGCGGCGTA
>DASUUN010000357.1:0-15893 GCA_036374055.1 Burkholderiales bacterium | reverse complement strand
AACGTGCCGGCGCCCATTTCCATGTCGTAGGGCTGCAGCAGCACGCAGCCCTGGCGATCCCAGAACGCGTTGAGCTGCAGGATGAGCTGCTGGAAAGTGGGCATGAGGGCCCGCGATTTTACCGGCTCGCTGCGCGCCGGGCGATGAATACCGCGAACAGCAGGACGAGTAGCGCAACGGCTACAACCGGCCAGTCCTTGTAGCTTGCATAAGGCGTCGTGCCGGAGTATCCCTGCGCCGAGATCTCGAGCCGGCCTTCGGTGAACTGCGGCAGCCGCGCGAGCACGCGGCCGTCGCGGTCGATGGCGGCCGTGATGCCCGTGTTCGTCGCGGCGAGATGCATGCGCCCGGTCTCGATGGCGCGCAGCTGCGCGATCTGCAGGTGCTGCGCCGGGGCGAGGGAGTCGCCGAACCAGGCGACGTTGGAGACGTTCACCAGCAGCGTGGCCTCGGGCAGCCAGCGCGCCATCGCGTCGCCGAACACGTCCTCGTAGCAGATGTTGACCGCGACGCGCTGGTTGGCGACCGCGAGCGGCTTCTGGCCCGCGGCGCCGCGCGAGAAATCCGACAGCGGGATCTGCACCAGGCGCATCACCCAATCCAGCGCCGGCGGCACGAACTCGCCGAAGGGCACGAGGTGCACCTTGTGATACGCCTGGCGCGCAGAGGTGCCGAGCGTGAGAACGCTGTTGTAGTACTCGCCCGGGCCGGTGCGATACGGGACGCCGAGCAGCAGGTCGCCGCCGTTGCGCTTCGCCGCGGCTTCCAGCCGCGCGAGGTACTCCGGCTCCACGAGGTCGTAGAACCTCGGCAGCGCGGTTTCGGGCAGCACGATGAGCTTCGCCGAGCTGCCTTCCACGAGGCCCGCATACGCCTCGAGCGTGCGCCCGTAGCGTTCCGGCCGGAACTTCAGATCCTGCGGGATGTTTCCTTGCAGCAGCGCCGCCGCTATGGGCTCGCCTGTCGGCTGAGTCCATTCGACGTACCGCAGCCCCTGGCCGGCGGCAATCACCAATACGAAAGGGATGAGCGCGGCGCTGCGCACGCGAAAGGCGAGCCACAGCATGCCGGCGAGCGACAGCGTCAGGAACGACAGGCCGAAGACGCCGAGCAGCGGCGCATAGCCCTGCAGCGGCCAGCCGACCGATGCGTAGCCGGCGGACAGCCATGGAAACCCCGTGAGGATCCAGCTGCGCAGCCACTCGATCAGCACCCAGGCCGCGGGTATCAGCAGGCCGGCGCGCAGCGCCGGATGCGCGGGAATGCGCGCCTGCAGCCAGCCGGCGGCGGCGGGAAACAGCGCAAGGAGGCCGCAGAAGAGCAGCGTGGCGAAGCCGGCCAGCGCCGGCGGCATGCCGCCGAAGGTATGCATGCTGACGTAGATCCACGATACCCCCGCGCCGAACATCCCCAGCCCGAACGCGTAGCCCGCGGCGAAGGCGCGCTGCGGCGTCGCTTCCATCCAGAAATGGACCAGGACGGCGAAGGTGAATAGGGCGAGCGGAAAGGCGCCAGCCGGCTCGAACGCGAGCACCGTCACGGCCCCCGCAACGAGCGGCAGGAAAAACTTCAACTCTTGGGTCTGTCCACGAGCAGCGTGTACACGCGGCGGCTGTCGGCGCGCAGGATCTGGAAGCGGATGTTTTCGATGGTGACGGTCTCCCCCCGCTTGGGCAGCCGGCCGATATGGGCGATGACCAGGCCGCCGACGGTGTCGGCCACCTCGTCGGAAAAAGCGGTGCCGAGCACGGCGTTGAAGTCGGCGATCTGCGTAAGCGCCTTGACGCGCCAGCGCCCGCCCGGCTCGGGCAGGATGTTGTCGGAAGCCTCGTCGAAGTCGTACTCGTCCTCGATGTCGCCGACGATCTGCTCCAGCACGTCCTCGATGGTGATCAGGCCCGCCACGCCGCCGTACTCGTCGATCACGATCGCCATGTGGTTGCGGCTGGCGCGGAACTCGCGCAGCAGCACGTTGAGGCGCTTCGCTTCGGGCACGAACACCGCCGGCCGCAACATCTCGCGCACGTTGAACTCTTCGTCGCCGGCGTAGTGGCGCAGCAGGTCCTTGGCGAGCAGCACGCCGATCACGTCGTCGCGGTTCTGGTCGATCACCGGGAAGCGCGAGTGCGCCGTGGAGATGATCTGCAGGATGAAGGTCTCGATGGGCTCGTTGATGTCGATGAAGTCCACCTGGGCGCGCGGGATCATGATGTCGCGCACCTGCATCTCCGAGACGGTGAGCGCGCCCTCGATGATCGACAGGGCATCGGCGTCGAGCAGGTTGCGGGAGTGCGCCGAGCGCAGCAGCTCCACCAGCTGCTCCCGGTCGCCCGGCTCGCGCATCAGCAGCGACGACAGGCGCTCGAGCAGGCTCGGCCGTGAAGGATCGTTCATGCTGGAGAAATTATTCTACCGTGTACGGATCGCGAAACCCGGCGCGCCGCAGCAAGCGTATCTCCTCGCGCGCCATGCGCCGCGCTTCCGCTTTTCTTTCATGGCGGTAGCCGCGCAAATGCAGAATGCCGTGCAGCACCAGGTGCGCATAGTGCGCTGCAACGCTCTTGCCCTGGGCGCGCGCCTCGCGACGGATCACGGGATGGCACAGCACCACGTCGCCGCGGCCCTTGCCGTAAGGGAACGACAGCACGTTGGTCGCGTAGTCCTTCTTCCGGTAGACGCGATTGAGGCGCCGTCCCTCCGCCGCGCCGACGATCCTCACGGTCACCTCGGAGGAAGGAAGGGCCCATTTGCGCAACGACGCGGCGGCGGGCACGCCGCGGCGCGGGACTGCGTACTGCACCGTAACCTTATTCTTCCTGCGCGTGCTGGTCGTAGGCATCGATGATGCGCGCCACCAGCGGGTGGCGCACCACGTCCTGCGCGCCGAACTGCGTGAAGGCGATGCCGCGCACGTCGGCGAGGATGCGCCGCGCCTCGATCAGGCCGCTTTTCTGCCCGCGCGCGAGATCGATCTGCGTGACGTCGCCGTTGACCACCGCGCGGGCGCCGAAGCCGATGCGCGTCAGGAACATCTTCATCTGCTCGGGCGTGGTGTTCTGCGCCTCGTCGAGGATGATGAACGAATGGTTCAGCGTGCGCCCGCGCATGTAGGCGAGCGGCGCGAGCTCGATGGTGCCGCGCTCCAGCAGCTTGCCGGTCTTCTCGAAGCCCATCAGGTCGTAGAGCGCGTCGTACAGGGGCCGCAGGTACGGGTCGACCTTCTGCGCGAGGTCGCCGGGGAGGAAACCCAGCCGCTCGCCGGCCTCGACCGCCGGGCGCACCAGCACGATGCGCTTCACCTTGTCGCGCTCCAGCGCGTCCACCGCGCACGCCACGGCGAGGTAGGTCTTGCCGGTTCCGGCCGGGCCGATGCCGAAGGTGCAGTCGTGCGACAGGATGTTCGCGATGTACTCGACCTGGTGCGGGGTGCGGCCGTGCAGGTCCGGCCGCCGGGTGATGAGCTGCGGCCCTTCCTTCGTCGCGGAGGCATCCTGCGAGAGCTCGGTGAGGCCGAGCTGCACGTCCTCGACCGTGAGGTCGCCCGAGGCGCGGTCGTAGAAGTGCTCGAGGGCCTGCGCGGCGCGCTGCGCCTGGTCGCCGCGCACCGTGAACCTGCCGCCGCGCCGCGCGATGGTCACGTCGAGCGCGGCCTCGATCTGGCGCAGGTTCTCGTCGAGCGAGCCGCACAGGCGCGCGAGGCGCTGGTTGTCCACGGGGTCGAGCCTGACCTCGACGGCTTTACCGCGCATTCAGCAGTTCGCCGCGCAGCGAGTGGTGGAGGGCGGCAGTGACGCGCACATCGACGTAGGCATTTGTGAGTCGCTGCGGGCCGGGAAAGTTCACGATCCGGTTGTTGGCCGTGCGGCCGCTCAGCTCGGCGGCGCTTTTCTTCGACCGGCCCTCGACCAGCACGCGCTGCGTGGATCCCACCATGGCCTCGCTTACGTCCCGCGCCTGCTCCTCCAGCAGCGCCTGCAGCCGCTGCAGTCGGGCCGATTTTTCCTCTGTGGGAACCTCGTCGGGCAGGTCCGCGGCGGGCGTACCCGGGCGGCGGCTGTAGAGGAAGGAAAAAGCGCCGTCGAAGGCGAGGTCCCGGGCGAGCTCGAGCGTGGCTTCGAAGTCCGCCGCGGTCTCGCCGGGGAAGCCGACGATGAAGTCCGACGACAGGCTGACATCGGGCCGCGCCTTGCGCAGGCGGCGCACGATGGAGCGGTATTCGAGCGAGGTGTAGCCGCGCTTCATCGCCGCCAGCACGCGGTCGGAGCCCGACTGCACCGGCAGATGCACCTGCGGCGCGAGCCGGGGCAGCTGCGCATGAGCGTCGATGAGGCGCTGCGTGAACTCGCGCGGATGCGACGTCGTGTAGCGAATGCGCTCGATTCCCGGAATGTCGGATACGTAGCGAAGCAGCTCCGCGAAATCCGCGTCGGCACCTTCGACTGCGCCGCGCCAGGCGTTGACGTTCTGGCCGAGCAGCGTCACTTCCATCACCCCCTGCGACGCCAGGGCGGCGATCTCGGCCACCACGTCCTCGAGCGGCCGCGAGACCTCCTCGCCGCGCGTGTAGGGCACCACGCAGAAGCTGCAGTACTTGCTGCAGCCTTCCATGATGGAGACGAACGCCTGCGCGCCCGCGGCGCGCGCCGGCGGCAGGTGGTCGAACTTCTCGATCTCCGGGAAGGCGATGTCGACCTGCGGCCGGCCGGAGGCGCGCCGCCGCGCCAGCAGCTCGGGCAGACGGTGCAGCGTCTGCGGCCCGAACACCACGTCGACGTACGGCGCGCGCGCCACGATGCCGGCGCCTTCCTGGCTCGCAACGCAGCCGCCCACCGCGATCATCAGCCCGGGGCGCGCCTGCTTGAGGTGGCGGATGCGGCCCAGGTCGGCGAACACCTTCTCCTGCGCCTTCTCGCGCACCGAGCAGGTGTTGAAGACGATGACATCGGCCTCTTCAGGTTTTTCGACCGGGGTGGCACTTTCGCTTTCGCGCAGCACGTCGGCGATCCTTCCCGAGTCGTACTCGTTCATCTGGCAGCCGAACGTCCGGAGGTAGAGCCTGGGCACCGGGCAATGATAAAGGATGCGGCGCTAGCGGTTGGCGATGCTGAAGACGTTCTCGCCGACATGCACGAAGTCGCGGTCGAGCGCGCCGACGGCCCTGAGAAAGCTCTGCGCGCTGCGCTGGCGGGGCAGCATCCAGTCGTGCAGCTCGATGATCAGCACGTAGAAGCGGTCCAGCCATTCCAGGTTGCGCGAGAAAAGCTCCGCCTCGAAGCCCTCGATGTCGATCTTCACGACGAACGGCGTGCCCTCCCCGCGGCCGATAAGCGTGTCGATCGAGACCATCTCGACCTCGCCGCCGGCCTGCTCGCTCACCCTGAACGCCCAGCCGCCCTTGCCCGGGTCGAGAAGGGCGCCGCGCTTGTCTTCCGAGGCGACCGCCGCCTGGATGGGGACGATGCGCGGGTTGGCCGCGCAGTTGCGCGCCAGAAGCTCGAAGTTGCCGGGTTGCGGCTCCACCGCGAGCACCTTCGCGCGCGGGAACTGCTCGGCGAGGTAAGCGGCCGAAGCGCCGATGTTGGCGCCGCAGTCGATGATCAGCGGCGTTTCACCCGCTTCGACGAGGCGCCGGTAGCAGGCCTCGATGTCGGCCCAGCGGCGCAGGCGGGCGAGGTTGTAGTCCTCGGAGCGGAAGATCTGGGACACGACCTTGAGGTCGGTCGGATCGCGCACCTCGAGCCGCAGGACCTTTCCGGACTTCTTGCAGTACAGCCGCTGCCGCCGTGCGAAGGGCGGGGCGAGAAACAGGAAGCCCCTCCTGCGGCTGAGCACGCCCTGCAGGTTCAAGGCCGCCCACTTCAGCGATTCGAGGATCAATCCGCGGCCGGCAGCGTCCTGGGCGTCCGCGCGAGCTCTTCCTGGGACAGGATCCACACGCGATGCACCATGCCGACGGCGTTCACCTGGTAGCGCACCACGGTGGCGTGGGCCAAGGCGGTCGGCAGCACGAGCCGGTTGTGCGAATCGCGGATCTGCGCGCCGGGGGACAGCCGCACCGGCTTGCCGTTCAGCTCGACGATCATGTCCTGCAGGTGGCGCAGCGTGGCGGGCCTGGCGTCGGCAGGGATGGAGCGCAGCTGGGCGTGCGCGGCGGGCGCGAGCAACGCGGCGGCCACGAGAAGGTATCTGACGAGCTGCACGCCCGCGATTCTAGGGGATGGAGGAAATGGTGGCGAATCAGGGACTCGAACCCCGGACACACGGATTATGATTCCGCTGCTCTAACCAGCTGAGCTAATTCGCCACGTCCGGAACGGATTGCGCGTCATTATAACCTCGTGGACCTCGACCTCATCGTAGTGGGCGGCGGCCCGGTCGGCGCCAGCCTGGCGCGCGCCGCGCGCGGCCTGGCAGTGGCGCTGGTGGCCACCGAGCGCCGCGTGCCACGCGAGGCCCCGTACGAGGGGTTCGACGCGCGGGTCTACGCGCTCAGCCCCGGCAACGTGCGGTTCCTGGACAAGCTGGGCGCGATGCCGCGGGCCCAGGCCACCCCGGTGCACGCGATGCGCGTCCATGGCGACGACGGCTCGCGCATCGAGTTCGATGCGTACCGCGCCGGCGTGCCGGAGCTCGCGTGGATCGTGGAGGATCGGCTGCTGCAGGACGCGCTGTGGGGCGGCCTCGAGGCTGAAGTGGGTGCGCCGGAGGCGATCACCGTGAAAGACAGGGACGTTGTCCTCGGGCTCGCCGATGGGCGGCAGCTTTCCGCCCGGCTGATCGCCGGAGCCGACGGTGCGCGGTCCTTCGTGCGCGAGCACGCGGGCATTCGGTGCTCGGACAAGGCCTACGGGCAGAGCGCGGTAGTGGCCAACTTCGCGTGCGAGCGCGCGCACGCCAACACCGCTTACCAGTGGTTCCAGTGCGGCCCGGTGCTCGCGCTCCTGCCGCTTCGCGCAAGCCATGTTTCGATGGTCTGGTCGCTGCCTGCCGCGGATGCAGAGCGCATCAGCGCGCTCGCGCCGGAAGCGCTGTGCCGCGAAGTCGAGGCGGCGACGCACGGCGTGCTCGGCCAGCTGTCGCTCGCCACCGCGCCGCGCAGCTACCCGCTCAGGCGCCTGTCGGCGCGGCGCCTGGTCGCGCCGCGCGTCGCGCTGGTCGGCGACGCGGGACACGTCATCCATCCGCTGGCCGGCCAGGGGCTGAACCTCGGCCTGCAGGATGTGCGCGCGCTCGTTGAGGTGCTCGCGCAGCGCGGGGCGCTGCGCGACCCGGGCGACCCGCGGCTGCTGCGCCGTTATGAGCGCTCCCGCGCGGAGCCTATACTGGCGATGGATACCATGGTGGACGGCCTGTACACGCTGTTCGGCACGCACAACCGGCTCGCCGGGCGCCTGCGCAATGCCGGATTGAACTTGACCGATCGCCTGCCGGTCCTAAAGAACCTTCTCATCCGCCAGGCACTCCACTAAACCCGTGAACTCTTTCCTGCTCCGGGGCGCCGCCGCCTTTGCGGCGCTCGCATTCGCGTGCGGCGCGCTCGCCAACGAAGCGCAAATCCGCCGCGCGCTCGAGCCCAAGCTGGGCGGCGCGAGCATCGAAGGCGTCGGCCCGGCGCCGATCCCGGGGCTGTGGGAGGTGCGGCTGCGCACGCCGCGCGGCATCCGCGTCGTCTACACCGACGCCACCGCGTCGCACGTCATCCAGGGCAGCATCTTCGATGTGCGCACCGACCGCGACCTGACCGAGGAACGCCTGCGCAAGCTGAACGCCATCCGGTTTGAACAGCTGCCGCTCGATCTCGCGGTCAAAGTGACGCGCGGCGATGGCAAGCGCGTGATGGCGATGTTTTCCGATCCCTACTGCCCGGCGTGCCGCCAGTTCGAAAAGACGCTGCAGCAGGTCGACAACATCACCATCTACGTCTTCATGTACCCGGTGATCCGGCCCGAGAATGCCGATCATTCGCGCGCGGTATGGTGCTCGCCGGACCGGGCGAAAGCGTGGCTCGAGCTGGCGGCGGCGCCGCGGCCGAAAGTGCCCGACGCCGCGCCGAGCTGCGACAACCCGGTGGACAAGGTGCTGCGGCTCGGCGAGGGGCTGGGCGTGAGCAGCACGCCGACGCTGGTGTTCGCCAACGGCGAGCGCGTCAGCGGCGGTCTCGCGCCGCACGATCTGCGCGCCCTCCTGGACCAGTCCTCGAAATAGGGGAGCTAGGGGGACAGACCCCTAGCCTGTCCCCTAACCGGGCAGCGGCTCACCGCGCGGCCATAGCAGCCACATGCGCCCTTGCTGGCGCATGCGCCCGGCGAGCGAGCCCGCCTCGGGGCCGGTTCCCCAGTAGAAGTCGGCGCGCACCACGCCGCGGATCGCGCCGCCGGTGTCCTGCGCGGCCATCAGCCGCTCCAGCGGCTCTTCCGAAAGCGGGTAGGTGGTGGCCAGGAACACCGGCGCGCCGAGCGGCACGAAGCGCCGATCCACGGCCAGGCTGTACTGCGGCGTGAGCGCGATGCCAAGCGCGCCGATCGGCCCGTCGGTGGGCGGCAGCTCGCGAAAGAAGACGTAGCTGGGATTGGCGTTGAGCGCCGACTGCAGCTTCTGGGGATTGGCGGCCGCCCAGGCCTTGATGCCGTCCATGGATGCTTGCTCGAGCAGGAGCTCGCCGCGGTCCACCAGATAGCGTCCGAGCGAGCGGTAGGGGTGGCCGTTCTGGTCGGCATAGCCGACGCGGATGCGCTCGCCGCCGGGCAGCTGCACCTGCCCCGAGCCCTGGATCTGCAAGAAAAACAGCTCTATCGGATCCGAAGTCCAGGCGATCACCGGCGCGCCGAACCCCGGTCCCCTGGTGTCGATCTCGCCGCGCGAGGGATAGGGCACCAGCCGCCGCCCGTCGACGCGCCCCCGCAGGCGCATGCCGCGCAGCTCGGGATACAGGCGCGCGAGATCCACGACGATGAGGTCGTCGGGCACGCCGAAGATCGGATGGCGGTGAACCTCGGTCGGGCTGCGGCTGCCCTCGATCACCGGCTCGTAATAGCCGGTGACCAGGCCGCGGTCGCCGCCGTCGGGATCGATCAGCGCGTAAGGCGCGAACTGCGTTTCGAAAAACTCGCGCGCGCCCTCGGGCGGCGTCGACTTTGCCTGCTCGCAGACGCGCGCCAGCGTGCCGGGTCGCGGACATCCGGCGACGAACGCCTGCAGGCTTTGCTGCAGGTCGGCGCTCTCCCAGCCCGGCAGCGCCTCGAACGACCACTCGAGATAGAAGGCGGCTTCAGGCGCCGGCTTGGCCGGCGGCGCTTGCGGCTCCGGCGGCAACGGCGTGCACGCCGCCAGCAGTAGAATCAGCAGGAATCGCATGTGGGTCATTTACGTCGAAATCCTGGTCGCGCTCGGCCTGGCCGTGTTCATCGTCTGGTGGACGTGGCCGAAAAAAGGTCGGGAAAAAAACGGTGATGCAGATCAGTGAAGCACGCGCGGCACTGAGAGGGTGAACTCCGGGATGGGCGCCTCGAAGCGGGTGCCGTCGGCGGCGACCATCTGGTAGGCGCCCTTCATGGTGCCCACCGCCGTGGCGATGGACGCGCCGCTCGTGTATTCGAAGCTCTCGCCCGGCTGCAGCAGCGGCTGCGCGCCGACCACGCCCAGGCCGCGCACCTCCTGCACCAGGCCCTGCGCGTCGGTGATCACCCAGTGACGGCTGATGAGCTGAGCGGCCACGCTGCCGGTGTTGCGCAGCGTGATGGTGTACGCGAAGACGAAGCGCCCCGCCGCCTCGTCGGATTGCTCCGCCAGGTACTGCGTTGCCGCGCTCACCTCGATCGCGTATTCGTTCTCCCGGGCCATGGATAGCATTGTAAACTCGCGCCGCCATGGCGTTTCGCATCGCTCCGAGCATTCTTTCCGCCGACTTCGCGCGACTGGGCGAGGAGGTGCGCGCGGTGACCCAGGCCGGCGCGGACCTGATTCACTTCGACGTCATGGACAACCACTACGTTCCCAACCTGACGGTCGGCCCGCTGGTCTGCGCCGCGTTGCGCCCGCACGCGCAGGTGCCCCTGGACGTGCACCTGATGGTGCGGCCGGTGGACCGCCTGGTCGCCGATTTCGCCAAGGCCGGGGCGGGCATCATCAGCTTCCATCCCGAGGCCTCCGAGCACGTCGACCGCACGATCGCGCTGATCCGCGAGCACGGCTGCAAGGCCGGGCTGGTGTTCAACCCGGCTACCCCGCTCGCCTGGCTCGACTACACCCTGGACAAGCTCGACCTGGTGCTGCTCATGTCCGTGAATCCGGGCTTCGGCGGCCAGCAGTTCATTCCCTCGGTGCTGCCCAAGATCGCCGAAGTGCGCCGGCGCATCGCGGCCACCGGCAAGGACATCTGGCTGGAGGTCGACGGCGGGGTCAAGGCCGACAACATCGCCCAGATCGCGCGCGCCGGCGCCGATACGTTCGTGGCCGGCTCGGCCATTTTCGGCGCCAAGGACTACGCCGCGGCCATCCGCGCGATGCGCGAGCAGCTCGCCGTGCTATAGTCCCCACCGCCGTGCAGCCTCTCCCTGCACAATTCGAGTCTCT
Organism: Burkholderiales bacterium; assembly: GCA_036374055.1. Taxonomy (GTDB): domain Bacteria; phylum Pseudomonadota; class Gammaproteobacteria; order Burkholderiales; family SG8-39; genus SCGC-AG-212-J23. Next base: position 5,321 of record DASUUN010000357.1, on the reverse strand, counting down.
CTCCTGGCGTAGCTGGCGCCGCTGGCGCCGCTAATCCCCACGCGTCGCCGCGCGGCCCGGCGACGCGTCACCTAGGCCGCGGGCAGTTCCCCCAAGCATCCTGAAGTGGAGAGAGTGTCGTGACACAGCTTGAGTTCGAGAAGCTCGCAGCCGAGGGCTATCGCCGCATCCCGGTGCTCGCCGAGGCGCGCGCGGACCTCTACACCCCGCTCGCGCTGTATGCGCAGCTCGCGACCGGGCCGTATTCCTACCTGCTGGAATCCGTGGTCGGCGGCGAGCGCTTCGGCCGCTATTCGTTCATCGGCCTGCCGTGCGCGGAGCGCATCGAGGCGCGCGGACGCACGGTGTGGCGCATGCTTAGGAACGCGCGCGGCGCAGATGTCTGCGTCGAGCGGGCCGACGACGCCGACCCGTACGACTACGTGCGCGGCTGGCTGCGGCGCCACCGCACCGCGCCGGCGCCGTTGCGCTTCGCCGGCGGTCTGGTGGGCTACTTCGGCTACGACACGGTGCGCCACGTCGAGCCGCGGGCGCTCGGCGCGCCGAAGCCCGACCCGCTCGGCACGCCGGACATGGTCCTGTTGGTCTCGGACGAGCTGGCAGTGGTCGACAACGTGCTCGGCAAGCTGTACCTCGTGGTTTATGCCGACCCGCAGCTGCCCGGCGCGTGGCGCACGGCCCGCGAGCGGCTGGAGGAGCTGCGTTTGCGCCTTTCCTCTCCCCTGCCGCGCGGCATGCTGGCCACCCATCCCGGCCGCGAAGCGCCGGTCGAGCGCAGCTTCACCGAGGCCGGATTCCTTGCGGCGGTGAAGCGCGCCAAGGACTACATCGCCGCCGGCGACGTGATGCAGGTGCAGGTATCCCAGCGCAGCTCGCGGGACTTCACGGCGCCGCCGCTCGAGCTGTACCGCTCGCTGCGCGGCGTGAACCCGTCGCCCTACATGTTCTACCTGGACTTCGGCGACCACCACGTGGTCGGCGCTTCCCCCGAGATCCTGGTGCGCCAGGCGGGCGACACGGTCACCCTGCGGCCGATCGCCGGCACGCGGCCGCGCGGGGCCAACCCGGCCGAGGATGCGGCGATCGCCGCGGAGCTGCTCGCCGATCCGAAGGAGCGCGCCGAGCACGTGATGCTGATCGACCTCGGGCGCAACGACGTCGGCCGGGTGGCGGCCACCGGCAGCGTCAAGGTCACCGAGCAGATGGTGGTCGAGCGCTATTCCCACGTCATGCACATCGTCTCCAACGTCGAAGGGCGCCTGCGCCCCGCGCTGGACGCGATCGACGTGCTGAAGGCGAGCTTCCCGGCGGGCACGGTCACCGGCGCGCCCAAGGTGCGCGCCATGCAGATCATCGACGAGCTGGAGCCGGTGAAGCGGGGCATCTACAGCGGCGCGGTAGGCTGGCTGGGATTCAACGGCGACATGGACGTGGCCATCGCCATCCGCACCGCGGTGGTCAAGGACGGCCGCCTCCACGTGCAGGCCGCCGCCGGCATCGTCGCCGACTCGGACCCGCGCTCCGAGTGGCTGGAAACCCAGCACAAGACGCGCGCCGTGCTGAAGGCGGCCGAGCTTGCCAGCGTCCCGGCCATCGCGGAGGCCGCATGATCGCGATGATCGACAACTACGACTCCTTCACCTACAACCTGGTGCAGTACCTCGGCGAGCTCGGCGCGCAGGTGAGGGTCTTTCGCAACGACGAGCTGTCCTGCGAGGAACTCCTCGCCCTGTCCCCCTCGGGCATCGTCATCTCGCCGGGCCCCTGCACGCCCGACCAGGCGGGCATCAGCCTGCCGCTGGTCGAAAAGGCGGCCGGCCGGGTACCGCTGCTCGGCGTGTGCCTCGGCCACCAGGCGATCGGCCAGGCCTTCGGCGGCCGGGTGGTGCGCGCACGGCAGATCATGCATGGCAAGGTTTCGCGCATCCGGCACGACGGCAGCGGGGTTTTTCAGGACATTGAAAACGACTTCGTCGCGACGCGATACCACTCGCTGGCAGTCCAGCGCGCCAGCCTGCCCGCCTGCCTCGCCGTGACGGCGGAGTCGGAAGACGGCGAGATCATGGGGCTGCGCCATCGCGAGCTGCCGGTCGAGGGGGTCCAGTTCCATCCGGAGGCGCTGCTCACCGAGCACGGCCACAGAATGCTGCAGAATTTCATCCAGGGGAGGAGGCCATGAAGCAGATCACGGTCCAGGAGGCGATCCAGCGTACCGTCGAGCACCGCGAGGTGTTCCACGACGAGATGCTGCACGTCATGCGGCAGATCATGCGCGGGGAGCTTACCCCGGCGCAGATCGCCGGGTTCATCATCGGGCTGCGCGTCAAGAAGGAGACCATCGGCGAGATCGCCGCCGCGGCGCAGGTGATGCGCGAGCTGGCGACGCACGTGGAAGTGAAGGACGAGCGCCACCTCGTCGACACCTGCGGCACCGGCGGCGACTCGGCGCATACCTTCAACGTCTCGACCTGCGCGGCCTTCGTCGCCGCGGCCGCCGGCTCGAAGGTGGCCAAGCACATGGGGCGCTCGGTGTCCTCGTCTTCCGGCAGCGCCGAGGTGCTGGAAGCGCTCGGCGCCAACATCGCCCTGACGCCCGAGCAGACCGGCCAGGCGATCGACAAGCTGGGCCTGGGATTCATGTTCGCGCCGGCGCACCATTCGGCGATGAAGCATGCCGCCCCGGTGAGGAAGGAGCTCGGCGTGCGCACCCTCTTCAACATCCTCGGCCCGCTGACCAATCCGGCCGGCGCGAAGAACCAGGTGATGGGCGTGTTCCATCCCGACCTGGTCGGCATCCAGGTCCGCGTGCTGCAGCGCCTGGGCTCCGAGCACGTGATGGTCGTCTACGGCCTCGACGGCCTCGACGAGATCTCGATCTCCGCCGAGACCATGGTGGGCGAGCTGGTCGGCGGCCAGATCAACGAGTACACGCTGCACCCGTCGCACTTCGGCCTGGAGCTCTACGACCGGCGCGCCATCCAGGTGCACACGGTGGAAGAATCGAAGGAGATGATCATCGCCGTGCTCGGCAACCAGCCGGGCCCCGCGCACAACATCTGCGCCATGAACGCCGGCGCCGCGATCTACGTGTCGGGGATCGCGGAGACCCTCAAGGACGGGGTGGAGCGCGCGCGCGCCGTCATCGCGAGCGGCGAGGCGAAGAAAAAGCTCGACGAGTTCGTCGCCTTCACGAAGAAGCTCAAGCCTTGAACGTCCTCGAGCGCATCATGGCGGTGAAGCGCGCGGAAGTGGCCGCGTCGAAAGACGCGCTTCCGTCCGCCGAAGTGCAGGCGCGCGCGCGCAGCGCTTCGCCGCCGCGCGATTTCGTCGCCGCGATGCGGCACAAGATCGCCGGCGGCGCGGCCGCCGTCATCGCCGAGATCAAGCGCGCCAGCCCCTCGCGCGGCATCCTGAGGGAGGACTTCGCCCCGGCCGAGATCGCCAGGAGCTACGAGGCAGGCGGCGCCGCCTGCCTGTCGGTCCTCACCGACCGCCAGTTCTTCCAGGGCAGGCAGGAGCACCTGCAGGCGGCGCGCGCGGCCTGCAGCCTGCCGGTGCTGCGCAAGGACTTCATCTTCGATCCCTACCAGGTGCACGAAGCGCGCGCGATGGGCGCGGACTGCATTCTGCTCATCGCCGCCTGCCTGTCGGTCGAGGCCATGAGCGCGCTGGAGCAGACGGCGCTGTCGCTCGGGATGGCGGTTCTGGTTGAAGTGCACGATGCCGCCGAGCTCGACAGCGCGCTGCAGCTGCGCACGCCCTTGCTCGGCATCAACAACCGCGACCTGCGCAGCTTCGAAACCCGTCTGGAAACCACGCTTGACCTGCTCCCCGGGATCCCGGGGGACCGCATCGTCATCACCGAGAGCGGCATACTTTCCACCATCGACGTCACGCGCATGCGCATCGCCGGCGTCAACGCCTTCCTCGTGGGCGAGGCCTTCATGCGCGCGGACGATCCCGGGGATCGCCTGCGCGCGCTGTTCAATACTCGCTAGAAGCTGTGCTGGTACTGGACGCTGAGGATGTTGACCGTGGCCTCGTAGGTGCCGTTCACGATGCCGCGCGGGAACGTTCCTGCCTGCTGATTATTGTTGATATCGGCATCCTTGATGTTGACGAACGTGTAGCCAACGTCGATGCGCCCGCTGCGGCTCATCTGGTAAGTCGCGCCCAATGAGAACCAGTAGCGGTCATTGTCCGGCAGCCGCACGCTTCGCGTTTCGGCATTGGGAACAGGGGACTGATCGAAGGCGACCCCGGCCCTGAGGGTCCACGGGCCGTCCCACTTGTAGTTTGCGCCGATAGCCACCCGCCAGGTGTCGTCGAAATTGAACGTGAGCGTATCGAGCGTGGTGCCGGTGGCAGGGCCACTCGTCCGTCTGAGCGGCAACCTGTCGATCTTGCTCCACTCGGTCCAGGTAATATCGCCGAGAAGCTCGAGGCGATCGTTCAGCCTGTGCGCTGCGCTGAAGGACAGCGTGGCGGGCGTTTCGAGATCGAGCTCCACGCTTCCGGTAGAGGTTCCCGCCGCAATGAGCGGATTGGCGAGCAACGGCGCGGGCACACCGCTGAAGCTCGTCGTGCCGTCCATCTCGTAGTCGAGAGCGGAGCGGTAGTGAATCCCCAATCGCGTCGCCGGAGTGACATCGAAGAGCGCGCCCACGTTGAAGCCCCAGGCGTCTCCATCCACGCTCGTTCTGTTCAAGCCTTCCGTCCCCGGTATGAGAGCGCCGAAGTTCACCGCTGACAGGAGATCGATTTCTCCCCGCTGGTAATTGAGGCCGAAGCCGATGCTCGCCCGGCTATTCAGCTTGAACGACAGCGACGGGTTGACGTTGAGCGTCATCACTTCCGAGTCGATGCCATGGAACCGGCCTATCCAAGTGGCGTCGTACTTCGTGGCAAGACCGAACGGAACGTTCACCCCCACACCGAAGCTCCAGCTCGGGTTCAGATCCATGGCGAAGAATACGTTTGGAACGAGGGTGGCATCGCCCGCATCGCCGCCGTCTCCAGTTCTCGTCGCGTTGCTGCCCGTAGCGATCACGCTGGCGCGGTTATTGAACTCGGTGCTCGGGATGATCAAGTGCCCTCCCACCAGGAGATGCTTGCCGCTAGGCAGGCGCGACATGCCTGCCGGGTTCCACCAGACAGTGGATGCGTCTTCTGCCACGGCCGCGGCGCCAGCGTATGCATTACCCAGCCCGCTTACGCCCTGCTCAGCTAGGGCAAATGCCGACGCATGAGCGCTCGGCGAAGCTGCAACCATGAAGGCGGAAGCGACCGCCAACGCGATGACGTGCTGTTTCAAGGTTCTC
>DASUUN010000356.1:0-4358 GCA_036374055.1 Burkholderiales bacterium | reverse complement strand
CGCTCCGCGCACTGACAGCTTACTGACAGCTTGCCTCGCCGTCCGAGCTAAATCCGACGCCTCCTCCTCCTCCTCTGGCTAGGGCTAACTCGGGCGGCGAGCATTAAAAGAAAAACCGGGGATCATTCCCCGGTTTTTTTTCGCCTATATTTCCCTATGCAGCACAGGTTATTCGTTTGTCTCGCATGCGCGCTTCCGCTGCCCGCCGCGGCGGATCTGGGGCTGAACATCTACGGACTTGCTTATCACTTCGACCGATCGCGCGCGCGCAGTCTCGGCGTGGACAACGAGCTCAATCCGGGGCTGGGCGTACGCTACCGGGTTCCGCACAGCGAAAAGCTGCAATGGATTTTCGACGCGGGCGCCTACCGCGACTCGGGCCGCAACACGGCGCGACTCGCGGGCGCGGGCGCGCTCTGGCAGGTCAGCGAGGGGTGGCGCGTCGGCGGCGCGCTCGCGCTCCTGCATAGCGACACGTACAACCAGGGCAAGGCCTTCGTCGCCCCACTGCCCCTGGCAGCCTACGAGTTTCGCTCGGCGACGCTGAACTTCGTCTATCTTCCCAAGCTGTCCGACCTCAACGAGGTCGCGACGCTGGGAGTCTGGGCGACGGTGTGGCTGCGCTAGTTACTGCCCGGCGAGCAGCGGCTTGGCGAGCCGCTCCGGCGGCTGCATGCGCTCGAAGGGGACGTTGTACTTGGCCAGGAAGCGCTCGACCGCGGGCAGCCACAGCTTCACGCCCGAATCGTCGCTGAAGATATAGTGGCCGTCCCGGCCGAACGCCGGCTGCAGCACGTACTCGGCCTTGGCGCCGCCCGCAGTGAAACGCTCGTACCACAGCCGCGAGGTATTCGGATTGAAGAAATGGTCGTTCTCGGCGTAATGGAACAGCACCGGCACCTTGACGGCCTTGCCGAGCTCGTCGAACACGCGCGCGAGCGGCTCGACGGCGCACGGCACGCCGGGATTGCGGCCGGGGTTGCCGCCGCGGCCCGCGGCGAAGGCGAGCACGGCGACCAGGCCCTGCGGCGCGCGCGCCCCCGCGGTGAAGATCGAGGCCACGCCCCCGGCCGACTGCCCGGCGAGGATCATGCGCGAGCCGTCGACATACGGCAGGGTGCGCGCGTACTCGTAGGCCGCCATGACGTCCTCGGCGGCGGCGGTCTCGCCGCGGCGGTAGTCGGGATTGCGGCAGGAGCCGGCGTCCTCGGCGAATTCCCCGCCGGTGGCGCCGAAGCCGCGGCGCAGGGGCATGACCACGGCGTAGCCGCGCCGCGCGAACACCGACGCGGTGGACAGCAGCAGGTCGGGCGACTCCAGGCGTCGCTCTTGCGCCGACACCGGGGCGCCGTGGTTGAGCACGATGGCCCCGTAGGGCCCCTTGCCCTCGGGCCGCAGGACCTTGGCGGCGATCGTGTAGTTGCCATTGCGAGCCGGGATACGCACGTCCTCCTCCACCAGGCGCACGCCGAACTGCGCAGTTTCGTCCTGCGCGTAGGCGACGTTCCCCACCGCCCAGCCGAGAAAAGCGACCACAACTACCCGCAGGCTTATCCCCCTCACCCCGACCTCCCTTCGTCAAACGTACGACGAACTGTAGCGGCGATCGCGACACGGGACAAGACTGAAATTGGCACACGCTTCGACGAAATCGTGCGTCGGGGGCGGACGACATGGAAGCGTTGAAAAAGTTACTTGCGGCGCTCGATGGGACGCTGCTGGCGGGCGTGCGCCGCGGCATCGAGAAGGAGAGCCTGCGCACCCGGCCGGACGGCGCCCTGGCGCTCACGCCGCATCCGCAGGCGCTCGGCTCGCCGCTCACCCACCCGCACATCACCACGGACTACAGCGAGAGCCAGCTCGAGCTGATTACCGGGGCGCGCACCGGCGTCGACGAGATGCTCGAGGAGCTCGCCCACATCCACCAGGCCGTCTACGCCGCGATCGGCGACGAAATCCTGTGGGGCGCGAGCATGCCGTGCGCGCTGCCGCGCGACGAAGAGATCCCGCTGGGCCGCTACGGCACCTCGAACGTCGGGCGCGCGAAGACCGTGTACCGCATGGGGCTGGGCTACCGCTACGGCCGGCGCATGCAGACGATCTCCGGCATTCACTACAACTGGTCGCTGCCCGGGCGCTCGAGCGAGGAGTACTTCGCGCTGGTGCGCAACTTCCGGCGCAACGCCTGGCTGCTGTTCTACCTCTTCGGCGCCTCGCCCGCGGTGTGCGAGACGTTCGTCAAAGGCCACCCCGGGCACGGGCTGCAGCCGCTTGCGCCCGGCACGCTGCACCTGCCCTACGCCACCTCGCTGCGCATGGGGCGCCTGGGCTACCAGAGCGACGCGCAGTCCAGGCTCGCGGTGAGCTACAACAGCCTCGCCGAGTACGGCGCGTCGCTCTATGACGCGCTCGTCACGCCGTACGCGCCCTACGAGAAGATCGGGCTACGCGACGACAAGGGAGAATATCGGCAGCTCAGCACCTCGCTGCTGCAGATCGAGAACGAGTTCTACGGCAAGATCCGCCCCAAGCGCACCATCCGCCCCGGCGAGCGGCCGCTGTACGCGCTGCGCGACCGCGGCGTGGAATACGTCGAGGTGCGCCTCATGGACCTCGATCCCTTCAGCCCGTTGGGCATCAGCGCGCCGGTATGCCGCTTCCTCGACGTTTTCCTGCTGCATTGCCTGTTGATGCCGAGCGCGCCGGACTCGCCGGCCGAGATCGCCACCATGAACCGCAACCAGGAGCGCGTCGCCGCGCGCGGCCGCGAGCCCGGCCTCGTGCTGCAGCGCGCCGGCCGGGACCTGCCGATGAAGGACTGGGGCGCGGAGCTGCTCGCGCAATGCGCCCCGATCGCCGAGCGGCTCGACGCGGTGTTCGGCGGCGCAGCCTACCGCGACGCGGTGGCGGGCGCCGCCGCGGCGCTCGACGATCCCGAGTCGGTGCCCTCGGCGCGCGTGCTGCACGCCATGCAGCGCAACCACGGCGGCTCCTACCTGCGCTTCGCGCTCGCCGAGTCGCTGCTGCACCGGGGCGCCCTGGCCGGCAGGCCGTTGCCCGCCCAGGTGGCCGAGGCCTACCGCGAGCTCGCGCGCCGCTCGCTCGCCGAGCAGCGCGACCTCGAGGCCTCCGACCGCGTCGACTTCGAGACCTGGCGCCGCCAGTACCTCGACCCCGCCAACCTCAAGATCTAGCCGGGTGCGCGGCGCTAGCCGCGTGCGCGGCGATCACGTCCGCGACGCAGGACGTGAGCCGCTTCGCGTAGCCGAGGTGCAGGAACTCGTTCGGGCCGTGGGCGTTGGAATGCGGGCCGAGCACGCCGGTGATGAAGAACTGCGCCTGCGGAAACTTGGCGCCGAGCATCGCCATGAACGGGATGGTGCCGCCCTCGCCCATCCACATCACGCCCTTGCCGAAATGCTTCACCGAGGAGGTCTCCAGCGCGGCTTCCAGCCACGCCGCGGTCTGCGGCGCGTGCCAGCCGGTGGCGGCCTGGCCGTACTCGAACTTCACCTTCGCGCCGTAAGGCGGATCGGTTTCCAGGATGGCCTGCAGCTGGCGCGCGGCGCTCTCGGCCTTCACCGTCGGCGGCAGGCGCAGCGACAGCACCAGCGAGGTCTTCGGCCGCAGCACGTTGCCCGCGGCCGCCGGCGGCGGCAGGCCGTCGGCGCCGGTCACCGCGAGCATCGGCCGCCAGGTGCGGTTGAGCACCAGGTCGGCGAGGTCGATGCTCACCGGCCGCGTGCCGCCGGCGAACGGGAACTTGCGCCAGATCTCCTCGCCCAGCACCTCCGCAGCGCGCTTCGCCTGCTCGGCGCGCTCCGGCGGTACCTGCGCGTGGAACGCCGAGTGCTTGACGATGCCGGTCTCGGCGTCGTCGATGCGCTCGAGCAGCAGCCGCGCGACGCGGAAGCTCGAGGGCACCACCCCGCTCGCGTCGCCCGAGTGCACGCCCTCGGTGAGCACCTCCACCGTGAGCACGCCGTTCACCAGGCCGCGCAGCGACGCCGTGCCCCAGAGCTGCTCGTAGTTGCCGCAGCCCGAGTCCAGGCCGATCACGAGATCCGGCGCGCCGATGCGCGGCGCGAGCGCCTCGAGGTAGGCCGGCAGGTCATAGCTGCCGCTTTCCTCGCAGCACTCGATCAGCATGGCGATGCGCGCGTGCGGGCGCTTTTCCTGCTGCAGCGCGCGCACCGCCGCGAGAGCGCAGAACACCGCGTAGCCGTCGTCCGCGCCGCCGCGGCCGTAGAGCTTCCCGTCCTCGAGCTTCGGCGTCCAGGGCCCCAGCCCTTCGCGCCAGCCGGTCATCTCGGGCTGCTTGTCGAGATGGCCGTAGACGAGGATGTTCCCCGAGGAAG
>DASUUN010000355.1:0-4571 GCA_036374055.1 Burkholderiales bacterium | reverse complement strand
TTCTTAATAAAGTCATCGGCACCGTCGAGCTCAATTTCGTTCTCCCCCAGGCGAATCCGAATGCGCCCCATTCTTGCCTCCCTAATTGACCTGCCATTCGATGCTGCGCCACCCCTTGAGCTAGCTAACGTAATGTGAACTTCCCAAAAGAAGTCTAATTAGACCCGGTTGGCCGCTTGTCGTCATCTCGCCTTTGGTAAAGAACGGTTTAAGACGGAACCCGAGTTATCGAGCAGCGGATTAGGCTGCGCCGCGTGCGGGGGTGCCTGGTTAGGCTGCAACAGGACGAATGGATAAGCGTGCTGGCCGGTGCGGCCAGTGAATAAGAGCTAACTGACGCGCTTGGCGGCGGAGCGCAGCTCGGCGCGGGTGGTGCGAAAGAGTGTGTCGACGAGCTCGACGTGGGACGAGGCGTCGGTGGAGGTGAAGACGTCGGCGTACTCGCGCTTGAGGCGGCGGACCTGCTGGTCGAAGTCGGCGAGGCGCGAGGCGGCGGAGGCGAGCTTTCTGGCTTCGCAGTACAGGCGGTAGCTGCGGATGCGCAGGGTCTCGGCCATGGCGCCCCAGCCCTCGACGAAAAGGTCCCGCTGAAAGAAAACGCCGACGGCGTAGAAGCTGCGGCGGTGGATCTCGCAGGGGCCCTGGCGGCCGAGGGCGTCGAGGTGCTCGGAGGTGGCGTAGCCCTTGTGCTTGTCGAAGCCGTAGTGCGGATAGCGCTCGTGCAGGGCGCGCATCTCGGCGTCGCGGGCGGTCTTGGCGAGGATGGAGGCGGCGGAGATGACCGGGTGGCGCGCGTCGCCGTCCACGATCGCCCTGCCCTTGCAGCCCAGGTCCGGGAAATGGTTGCCGTCGACCCAGGCCTCCTCGGGCTGCACGCCGAGCTGCTGCACCGCGCGGCGCATGGCGAGCATGGAGGCGTGGAAGATGTTGATGCGGTCGATCTCCTCTACGCTCGCCGAAGCCACCGCCCAGGCGACGGCGCGCTCCTTGATGCGCGCGGCGAGCACCTCGCGGCGCTCGGCGGGCAGCACCTTGGAGTCCGCCAGGCCGTTGATGCGGCGCTGCCGGTCGAGGATCACGGCGGCGGCGTACACCGGGCCGGCGAGCGGGCCCCGCCCGGCCTCGTCGACCCCGCACACCATCACCTTATGCACGCCTGTTTTCAAGAACCTCCAATACCGCGTCGGCCGCCTTCTGGGCGGTATTCTGCCGCAGCAGGTGGTGGAAGTCGTGAAACCGCTCGATCTGGCGCTTGCGCGCCGCGGCGTCGCGCCACAGGGCGAGCAGCGCCGCGGCGAGCGCGCCGGGATTCGCCTCGTCCTGCAACAGCTCCGGGACCAGGCGCTCGCCCGCCAGGATGTTCGGCATGCCGACATAGGGCAGGTACAGCATGGAGCGCATCAGCGCCCAGGTGATCGGCGACTGGCGGTAGGCGATCACCATCGGGGTCTTGAAGAGCGCGGTCTCCAGCGTCGCCGTGCCGCTCGCCACGAGCGCCATGTCCGCGGCGGCGAGCGCCTCGTGCGAGTGGCCGAACAGCAGGGTGAGCGGCAGGTCGGTGCGCTGGTGCTGGTGCACCGCCATCTCGAACATGTCGCGCGTCGCACGGGTGACGGTGGGCACCACGAAATGCACCTCGGGCATCTCCTGGCGGAAGCGGTGGGCGGCGAGCACGAAGGCGCTCGCCATGTAGTGCAGCTCCGAGCGCCGGCTGCCCGGGAGCATGGCCACGATGAGCTTCTTGTCGGGCAGGCGCAGCGCCGCCCGCGCCTCCTCCTTCTTCGGCTCCTGCGGGATGACGTCGGCGAGCGGGTGGCCGACGTAGGTCACCGGCACGCCGGCCTTCTCGTAGAGCGGCGCCTCGAACGGGAACATCACCAGGATGCGGCTGACCGAGCGCGCGATCTTCTTCACCCGCCAGCCGCGCCAGGCCCACACCGAGGGGCTGACGTAGTGGATGGTGGGAATGCCGGCCTCCTTCAGCCGGCGCTCCAGGCCCAGGTTGAAGTCGCCCGAGTCCACGCCGATGAACAGCTCCGGGCGCTCGCCGATCAGTGTCTTCGCCAGGCGCCGGCGGATGCCCATGATCTCGGCGTAGTTGCGCAGCACCTCGGCATAGCCGCGCACCGAGAGCTTCTCCATCGGGTACAGCGACTCGAAGCCCTCGTTGATCATGCGCGGGCCGCCGATGCCGGCGAACAGCAGGCCGCGCCGGCGCGCCTTCAGCGCCGCGATGAGATGCGCGGCCAGGAGGTCGCCCGAGGCTTCGCCGGCCACCATGCCGACGCGCACGAATTCGCTCACTATCGGATGATGCCGCGCTTGCTGTCGGCGAGGAAATCGACGAACGCCCGCACCGGCGGGCAGGCGGCGGCCTGGCCCTCGAGCTCGCGGCGCGCGTCGTCGAGGGCGAGTCCGCTGCGATAGAGCGTGCGATAGGCGCGCTTCAGGGCCTGGATGTCCTGCGCCGAGAAGCCGCGCCGCGTGAGCCCCTTGCTGTTGATGCCGTAGGGCCGCGCCACGTTGCCCGCCGCGGTGACATACGGCGGCAGGTCCTGCGCGAGGTAGGTGCCCATGCCGGTGAAGGCGTGCGCCCCGACGTGCACGAACTGGTGCACCAGGGTGGTGGCGCCGAAGATCGCCCAGTCGCCGACCGTGACGTGCCCGGCGAGCTGGCAGGCGTTGGCGAAGATGGTGTGGCTGCCGATCTGGCAGTCGTGCGCGAAGTGCACGTAGGCCATGATCCAGTTTGCGTTGCCCACCCGGGTGACCCCGGCGTCGAGCGCGGTGCCGCGGTTGATGGTGACGTACTCGCGGATGGTGTTGTCGTCGCCGATCTCGACCGCGGTGTCCTCGCCGGCGTACTTCTTGTCCTGGGGCGGCGCGCCGATGGAGGCGAAATGGAAGATGCGGTTGCGCCGGCCGATGCGCAGGCGTCCGTCCAGCACCACGTGGGCGCCGATCCAGCTGCCTTCTCCGATCTCGACCTTCTCGCCCACCACCGAGTACGGCCCGATCTCGACGTCCGCGGCGAGCCGGGCGCCGGCGTGGACCAGCGCCGTGGCGTGCACCTTCATGGATCGACCGGACGCACCGAGCACAGGATGACCGCTTCGGCGACCACCGCGCCGGCCACCCGCGCCACGCAGGAGAACTTGCCGATGCCCTTCAGCGCGCGCTCCAGCTTCACCTCGAGCTCGAGCTGGTCGCCGGGCACCACCGGCTTCTTGAAGCGCGCGTTGTCGATGCCGACGTAGTAGTACACCGAGCGGTCGGGCTCGGCGCCCCCCTCCCCGGCGCTGAACACGAGCACCCCGGCGGCCTGCGCCATCGCCTCCAGGATCAGCACCCCGGGCATGATCGGCCGGCCCGGGAAGTGCCCCTGGAAGTGCGGCTCGTTGGCCGAGACGTTCTTCAGCGCGACGATGCGCTTGCCCGGCTCGCATTCCTTGACCCGGTCGATCATCAGCACCGGGTAGCGCTGCGGCAGGTACTTCAGCACTTCCTGGATGTCCATTTCCCTCACTTCTTCTTCTCCTTCTCCAGCGCGCGCACCCGGTCGGCCAGCTCGGCGAGATGCCGCACCAGCGCGGTGTTGCGCGCCCAGGACTCGTTGTCGTCGAATGGAAACAGGCCCGTGTAGGTGCCGGGCTGGCGCACCGAGCGCGAGATGACCGTGCCGGCCGACACGTGCACGCCGTCGACCAGCTGCAGGTGGCCGAGGATCACCGAGGCGGCGCCGACGGTGCAGTCGCGGCCGATGTCGGCGCTGCCGGCCACCGCGACGCAGCCGGCCATGGCGGTGCGCGCGCCGACGCGCACGTTGTGGCCGATCTGGATCTGGTTGTCCAGCTTCACGCCGTCCTCGATTACCGTGTCGTCGATCGCGCCGCGGTCGATGGTGGTGTTGGCGCCGATCTCGACGTCGTCGCCGATGCGCACCCGCCCGATCTGCGGGATCTTGACCCAGCCGCCGGCCTCGCGCGCGATGCCGAAGCCGTCGGCGCCGATCACCGCCCCGGAATGGACGATGACCCTTTTCCCAAGAGCGCATTTTTCATAAATCACCACCCTGGGATACAGGCAGGTGTCCTCGCCGATCGCCACGCCGTCGCCTATGACGCAGCCCGCGCCGATCGACACCCGCTCGCCCAGCGTCACGCCCTCTCCGAGAATGGCGGAGACGTGCACCCCCGGCGCCTGCGTGGTGAGCGGGTTGAACAGCTGCGACACGCGCGCGAAGTACAGGTACGGGGCCTCGCACACGATGCGCGGCAGCGGCGTGAGCGCCTCGAACTCCGGCGCCAGGATCACGGCGGAAGCGCGCGTGGCGGCGAGGCGCGCCTTGAAGCGGGCGCTGGAAAGGAAGCTGATCTCGCCGGCCTGCGCGTGCTCGAGAGAGCCCACCTGCCGCACCCGGGTCGCCGGGTCGCCGGCCACTCGCCCGCCGAGGCGCTGGGCGATCTCCGCGAGCGTCAACGCCCCCGGCATGGCGTCACTTCGCGGGCGGCTTGCCTGAATCCAGCGCCTTGATCACCTTGTCGGTGATGTCGATGCGCGGGCTCGCGAAC
>DASUUN010000354.1:0-7016 GCA_036374055.1 Burkholderiales bacterium | reverse complement strand
TTCGGCCACCGCAACAAGATCCACATCATCAACCTGGAAAAGACCCTGGCGATGTACCAGGACGCGCTCAAGTTCGCGCGCCAGCTGGCCGCCAACCGGGGGCAGCTGCTGTTCGTCGGCACCAAGCGCCAGGCGCGCGAGATCGTGCGCGAGGAGGCGCAGCGCTGCCAGATGCCGTTCGTCGATTACCGCTGGCTCGGCGGCATGCTGACGAACTTCAAGACGGTGAAGCAGTCCATCAAGCGCCTGAAGGAGCTGGAAGGCATGCAGCAGGACGGCACCTTCGAGCGCATGACGAAGAAGGAGGCGCTCGGCCTGCAGCGCGAGATGGAGAAGCTCAACCGCTCGCTGGGCGGCATCAAGGACCTGTCCAGCCTGCCCGACGCGCTGTTCATCATCGACGTGGGCTACCAGAAGGGCGCGGTGGCCGAGGCGAACAAGCTGGGCGTGCCGGTGATCGGCGTGGTCGACACCAACCACAACCCGGCCGGCATCGACTACGTGGTCCCCGGCAACGACGACTCCAGCCGGGCCATCCGGCTCTACGCGCGCGGCATGGCCGACGCGGTGCTGGAAGGGCGCAGCCAGTCGCTGGAAGAGGTGGTGTCCGCGTCCAAGGACGAGTTCGTCGAGGTCGAAGAGGAAGAAGGGCGGTAAGGCGCCCGGCAACCGGACAACAAAAGGGGCCCAGCGCCCCTTTTTTTCAAACTGCAAGGAGCTTGGCAAGGATGGCGGAAATCAGTGCGGGCCTGGTGAAGGAGCTGCGCGAGCGCACCGGCCTGGGATTCATGGAGTGCAAGAAGGCCCTGACGGAGACCGGCGGCGACATCGACAAGGCCGAGGAGCTGCTGCGCATCAAGGGCAGCGCGAAAGCCACCAAGGCGGCGGGCCGCATCGCCGCCGAGGGCGTGGTTGGCGCTTTTGTTTCAGGTGATGGAAAACTGGGAGCGCTGGTCGAGCTCAACAGCGAGACCGATTTCGTGGCGAAGAACGAGGACTTCATCGCCTTTTCGCGCTCGCTCGCCGAGATCGTCGCCACGCGCAACCCGGCGAATGTCGACGAGCTCGCCGCCATCGACCTGATGGGCAGCACCGTCGAGGCGAAGCGCCAGGCGCTGATCCAGAAGATCGGCGAGAACATGACCATCCGCCGCTTCAAGCGCATGCAGGCCAAGGGCAGCCTCGCACTCTACCTGCACGGCGCGAAGATCGGCGTGCTGGTGGACTACGAGGGCCCGGAGCCGGTGGGCACCGACGTCGCCATGCACATCTCGTTCTACAAGCCCCAGTTCCTCTCGAAAGGCGAGGTGGCCGCCGACGTGGTGTCGCGCGAGCGCGAGATCCAGCTCGCGCGCGCCAAGGAGTCGGGCAAGCCGGCGGAGATCGCGGCGAAGATGGTGGAAGGCTCGCTCAACAAGTTCCTGGGCGAAATCACCCTCATGGGGCAGCCGTTCGTCAAGGACGACAAGCAGACGGTCGAGAAGATGCTGGCGGCGAAAAAGGCCAAGGTGCACGCCTACGCGTTCCTGGTGGTGGGCGAAGGCATCGAGAAGCGCGCCGACGATTTCGCGGCCGAAGTGATGGCGCAGGCGGGAAAGGCGCACTGAACGGGACGAGTGACGCCGCGCAGTGACTCCTAAATACAAGAGGATTCTTCTCAAGCTGTCGGGCGAGGCCCTGATGGGGGAGGATCCTTTCGGCATCAACCGCGCCACCATCGAGGCGATCGTCGCCGAGGTGGCGCAGGTGTCGCGCCTGGGCGTGGAGATGGCGGTGGTGATCGGCGGCGGCAACATCTTCCGCGGCCTCGCCCCGGGGGCGGCCGGCATGGACCGCGCTACCGCGGACTACATGGGAATGCTCGCCACGGTGATGAACGCGCTCGCCCTGTCGGACGCCATGCGCCAGGCGGGCATCGCGAGCCGCGTGCAGTCGGCGCTCAACATCGAGCAGGTGGTCGAGCCCTACATCCGCGGCAAGGCGATCCGCTACCTGGAGGAGGGCAAGGTGGTGATCTTCGCCGCCGGCACCGGCAACCCGTTCTTCACCACCGACACCGCGGCGGCGCTGCGCGGCAGCGAGATGGGGGCGGAGATCGTGCTCAAGGCCACCAAAGTGGACGGGGTCTATACCGCCGACCCGAAGCGCGATCCGCGCGCCGAGCGCTACACGAAGATCAGCTTCGACGAGGCGATCGCGCGCAACCTCAAGGTGATGGACGCGACCGCGCTCACGCTGTGCCGCGACCAGAAGCTGCCGATCAACGTCTTCAGCATCTTCAAGAAGGACGCGCTGCGGCGCGTGGTGCTGGGCGAGGACGAGGGCACGTTGGTTCACGTATGATGAGGACGCCATGGTGATCACCGAACTCAAGAAGACCACGGACCAGAAGATGGACAAGAGCGTGCAGGCCTTCAAGGCCGACCTCGCCAAGGTGCGCACCGGGCGCGCGCATACCGGGATACTCGACCACGTGATGGTCGACTACTACGGCTCGCCCACGCCGCTCAACCAGGTGGCCAAGGTCACGCTGCTCGACTCGCGCACCATCGGCGTCACGCCCTTCGAGAAGAAGATGGCGCAGGCGGTGGAGAAGGCGATCCGCGACTCGGACCTCGGCCTCAACCCCGCGAGCCAGGGCGAGACCGTGCGCGTGCCGATGCCGGCGCTCACCGAGGAGCGGCGCAAGGAGCTGATCAAGGTGGTGCGCCACGAGGCCGAGAACGCGCGCGTCGCCGTGCGCAACCTGCGGCGCGACGCCAACACCCACCTGAAGGACGCGCTGAAAAAGAAGGAAGTGTCCGAGAACGACGAGCGCGCGGCGCAGAACGAGGTGCAGAAGATGACCGACCGGCACATCGCCGACATCGACCGGCTGCTCGCGGAGAAGGAAAAGGAGCTGCTCGCGGTATGACCCACGAGAGCTCTACGCGGGAGATTCCCGCCGCCCCCGACGTGCCGCGGCACGTCGCGATCATCATGGACGGCAACGGCCGCTGGGCGAAGCGCCAGCACCTGCCGCGCATCGCCGGGCACCGCCGCGGCGTGGAGTCGGTGCGCGCCACGGTGCGCGCCTGCGCCGAGCGCGGCATCGGCTTCCTCACGCTGTTCGCCTTCAGCTCGGAGAACTGGCGCCGGCCCGCCGAGGAGGTGGCGCTGCTCATGCAGCTTTTCCAGATCGCGCTCACCAGCGAGGTGGAGAAGCTGCACCGCAACGACGTGCGGCTCAAGGTGGTCGGCGACACCCTGCGCTTCGACGCCGGCATCCGCCGCGCCATCGAGCAGGGCGAGCGGCTGACCGCGGGCAACAAGGGGCTGACACTCACCATTGCCGCCAACTACGGCGGACGCTGGGACCTGCTGCAGGCGATCAACAAGGCCGTGCAGGAGAAGAAAGAGCTCTTCGAGGAGAAGGACCTCACCCCGCATCTGGCCATGAGCTACGCGCCGGAGCCGGATCTGTTCATCCGCACCGGCGGCGAGCAGCGCATCAGCAACTTCCTGCTCTGGCAGCTCGCCTATACCGAGCTGTACTTCACCGAGACGCTCTGGCCGGACTTCGACGAGGCCGCGCTCGACCTCGCGATCGCCTCGTATCGCGCGCGCGAGCGGCGCTTCGGCCGCACCAGCGAGCAGCTGCTCGCGGCGAAGCGCGCCGAGGTCGCCTGAAAGGCCAGCTCGCTGCGCGGGTCGCCACGGCCGCGGTCCTGGTCGTTGCCCTGCTCGCTGCGCTGTTCTTCCTGCCGCGCGCGTGGCTCGCGGGCGTGCTTGCGCTCGTGCTGCTCCTTGCCGGCCTCGAGTGGGCCCGCCTGTGCCGGCTGCCGCAGGCGGGCGCCTGGCTTTACGCGGCGATGATCACGACGATCTTTTTGACGGGGGAGTTTCTGCGGATGACGCAGGCGATCCTGGTCGTCTCCGCGGCGTGGTGGGTCCTGGTCGCGCCGGCGTGGATGTGGCGCGGCGTGCAGAGCGGCCAGCGCGCCTGGCTGGGCGCAGCCGGATTCGCGGTGCTGGTGCCGGCCGCCCTCGCGATGCTGGCGCTGCGACCGCTCGAAGTGCTGCTCGTGCTCGTGCTGGTCTGGATCGCCGACACTGCGGCCTACTTCGTCGGGCGCCGCTGGGGCCGGCGCAAGCTCGCGCCCGCGATCAGCCCCGGAAAGACCTGGGAAGGCGCTGCCGGCGGGCTGTCCGCCGCGCTCGCCTACGCTATCATCGGCGGGTTCTGGATCCAGGGAATCGCTTGGGCGCCGTTTCTCGCGGCGGCCGCTTTGCTCGCCATGGTCAGCATAGTGGGAGATCTTTTCGAGTCTGCGGCCAAGCGCCAGGCGGGCGTCAAGGACAGCGGCAGCCTGCTGCCGGGCCATGGCGGCGTGCTCGACCGCATCGACAGCGCCACGGCGGCCCTGCCGCTCGCCGCGCTGCTGTGGCCGCTCGCCAGGGCGGGCGCATGAACCTCGCGGTGCTCGGCGCAACCGGCTCGATCGGCGCGAGCACGCTGGACGTGGTCGCTGCGCATCGCGATCGCTACCGCGTCTTTGCCCTCACCGCCAACGCCTCCGCCGACGCGCTCCTGGAGCTGTGCCGCATCCACCGGCCGACGTACGGGGTGCTTTCCGGGGTCTCACCGAGCAAAGACCTGGAAAAGCGATTCAGAGAGCAAGCCCAGACCCGCCTGCTGTTCGGCGCCCAGGCGCTGGAGCGGGTGGCGGGCGACCCGGGCTGCGAGGCGGTGATGGCGGGCATCGTCGGCGCCGCCGGCCTCGCTTCGACGCTGGCGGCGGTGCGCGCCGGCAAGCGCGTGCTGCTCGCGAACAAGGAGGCGCTGGTCATGGCCGGCCCGCTGGTCATGCGCACGGCGCGCGAGTCGGGCGCGAAACTGCTGCCGGTGGACAGTGAACACAATGCCGTGTTCCAGTGTCTGTCCGAGGTGAAGGCCGTCAGACGAATTCTCCTTACCGCCTCGGGCGGGCCATTCCGCGCGTTGCCGCTCGACAAGCTCGACGCGGTGACCCCCGACCAGGCCTGCGCGCACCCCAACTGGGTGATGGGGCGCAAGATCTCGGTCGACTCGGCGACCATGATGAACAAGGGGCTGGAGGTGATCGAGGCGCGCTGGCTGTTCGACGTGGAGGCCGCGCGCATCGAGGTGCTGATCCATCCGCAGAGCATCGTGCATTCCCTGGTCGAGTACGTCGACGGCTCGGTCATCGCGCAGCTCTCCAACCCCGACATGCGCGTGCCGATCGCGCATGCGCTCGCCTACCCGGAGCGCATCGCCTCGGGCGCGCGGCCGCTCGACCTCGCCGCCCTGGGCGACCTTTCCTTCGAGCGCCCCGACCACGAGCGCTTTCCCTGCCTGCCGCTCGCCTATGCCGCGCTGCGCGCCGGCGGCGCTGCGCCCGCGGCGCTCAACGCCGCCAACGAGGTCGCCGTGGACGCCTTCCTCGCCGGCCGCCTGCCGTTCGCCGCGATCGCCGGCGTGATCGAGGCGACGCTCGACGCAGTTCCGGACATGGATGCCTCGGATCTTGAATCGATCATGGAGATCGACAGGATCGCAAGGCGCAAAGCCGGCGAGCGCATCCAGATGGCGCGTGCCGCATGAGCCTGCTGCATACCATCGTCGCCTTCATCGTCGCGCTCGGCGTGCTGATCGTGGTGCACGAGTACGGCCACTACTTGGTGGCGCGCCTGTGCGGGGTGAAGGTGCTGCGCTTCTCGGTGGGCTTCGGCCGGCCGCTCGCGCTGTGGCGCCGGGGCGCCGACCGCACCGAGTGGGTGATCGCCGCGATTCCCTTCGGCGGCTACGTGAAGATGCTCGACGAGCGCGAAGGCCCGGTGGCGCCGGAAGAGGCGGGCCGGGCGTTCAACCGCCAGAGCGTGGGGCGGCGCTTTCTCATCGTGGTGGCCGGCCCGGTGTTCAATTTCCTGTTCGCCATCCTGGTCTACGCGGGCCTGTTCATGTACGGCCTGCCCGAGGCGCGCCCGGTGCTGGGCGAGCCGCCCGCCGGCAGCCTGGCCGCGGCGGCCGGGCTGCGCGCGGGCGACACGGTGCGCGCGGTCGACGGCGCGCCGGTCGAGACCTGGCAGGAGCTGCGCTGGCGCGTGCTGCAGGCCGCCCTGCAGCAGCAGGCGCTGCGGCTCGAGACGGTCAACGAGCGCGGCCACCTCGGGGAGGCGACGCTCGACCTGCGCGACTATCCGACCGACGAGGTGGAAAGCGACGCGCTCGACCGGGTCGGGCTGCGCCTGCTGCGGCCGAGGCTCGAGCCGGTGATCGGGCACCTGCAATCCGGGCCTGCGGAGCGCGCCGGCCTCCAGGTGGGCGACCGCGTGGTGCACATCGGCGGCACGCCGATCGCCACCTGGGAGGAGTTCGTGCGCACGGTGCAGCAGAGCCCCGGCACGCCGCTCGCCTTCGGCATCGAGCGCGACGGCCGGCGCTTCACCGTCGAGGTCACGCCCGAGGCCGACCGCGCGGGCGGGCGGCAGATCGGCCGCGTCGGCGTCGGCCCGCAGATCCCCCGCGCGCACACCGAGCGGATGCTGATCCGCGTGCAGCACGGCCCGCTGGAGAGCTTCGGCCGGGCGCTCGCCAAGACCTGGGACATCTCGGTGTTCAGCCTGAAGATGCTCGGCCGCATGCTGCTCGGCCAGGTCTCCTGGAAGCACCTGTCCGGCCCGGTGACCATCGCCGACTTCGCCGGCCAGTCGGCGCAGATGGGCTGGATCTCCTACGTCACCTTCCTCGCGCTCATCAGCATCAGCCTGGGCGTGCTCAACCTGCTGCCGATCCCCCTGCTCGACGGCGGGCACCTGATGTTCTACGCCATCGAGGTGGTCAAGGGCGCTCCGGTCTCGGAGCGCGCGATGGAGATCGGGCAGCGCGTCGGCCTCGCGCTGCTGCTGGTGGTGATGGCGTTCGCCTTCTACAACGACTTGAACCGCCTGTTCACCGGATAGATGCGCGGCTAGATGCTGCACAAACGGTTGCTAGCCGCCGCGGTGCTGAGCCT
>DASUUN010000353.1:0-14345 GCA_036374055.1 Burkholderiales bacterium | reverse complement strand
CCGCTGGTCGTCGATGTCGGCGTGGGCAGCAACTGGGACGAAGCACACTAAACTGCACGCTAGAACTTCAGCGCGCCGAACACCTTCCTGATGATCGCGGTGCCGGCGCCGACCGGGTCCCTGCGGATCTTTTTCTCCTCCTCGGCCACCCTCAGGAACAGGCCGTCGAGCGCCTTCTGCGTGACGTAGTCGTCGAGGTTGGCGTGCTCCTTTTTCACCAGGCCGAAGGCGACGCCGCGCTCGGCGTAGGCGTTGTACTGCTGCGCAAGGCCGACCTGCGCGGTGGCCTGCTTCACGACCGGCAGGAAGCGCTTGCGCAGCTGGGCTTCGGTGCTGCGGCGAAAGTACGCGGTCCCCGCGGTGTCGCCCCCCTGCAGGATTCCCTTGGCGTCCTGCACGGTCATCCTGCGCACCGAGTCGACGAGGAGCTGCCGTGCCTCGGGCACGGCCGCCTCGGCGGCACGGTTCATGGTGAGGACGAGCTCGTCGGCGTACCGGCCCATGCCGAAGCGCCGCATCGCCCGCTCGGCCCGCTTCAGCGAGTCGGGTAGCGGGATTTTCACCTGCGGGTTGCCGAAGAAGCCGTCGGTGCGCCCGAGCGAGGCGACCGCCGCCTGGGAGCCTTTTTCCAGCGCCGCCTTCAGGGCCGAGGCCGCTTCCCGGCTCGTAATCCCCTCCAGCTGGGCTAGCGCGGCAGGCGCGCAAGTCACGACGGCGACGCAAAACCACGCGACAATGGCGGCTCTCATGAAGACCAAGCTTATCGCCGGGCTCGCCGCGGTGGCAATCGCCGTCGGCGCGGCGGCATTCCTGCAGCGGCCGGCTGCCGCGCCCGAGGTGAAGTACGCCACGCTCTCGGGCGAAACGCTCGCCACGTCGGACATGCGCGGCAAGGTGCTGCTGGTGAACTTCTGGGCCACCTCATGCGTGGCGTGCGTGAAGGAGATGCCGCGCATGGTGGAGACGTACAAGAAATTCGCGCCGCGCGGCTACGAGATGATCGCCGTGGCGATGAGCTACGACCATCCCAACCAGGTCGCCGAGTTCGCGCAGCGCCGGGCGCTGCCCTTCAGGGTGGCGGTGGACGGCAGCGGGGATATCGCCCGGGGATTCGGCAACGTGCGCGTCACGCCGACGGCCTTCCTCATCGACAAGCGGGGCCGGATCGTGAAGCAATACCTCGGCGAGCCGGACTGGGGCGAATTCCACGCCCTGGTCGAGAAGGCCCTAGACGACCCGGCTTGAGTTGACGGCCCAGGCGGGCCGCGACAGCTCGATCACCTTGTTCTCGGCGCGCACCCGGCATTCCGGGTCGACCCACTCGACGATCGGCATGAACTGCTCGCGCTCGGCCGCCGACGCCGCGGCGTCCATCTCGAAGATGCCGGCCCCGCTTTCCGCCGCCTCGACGTAAACCTCGGAGTCCGACAGCCGGGCGAGGAACGGCAGGCCGAGCGAGCTCAGGAACTTCTCCAGCGGCTGGTATACCGGCGAGGACCGGCGCACGCGGTTGGCGACCACGCCCAGCCGGATGTTGCGAGCGCGCAGCCGGCCGCCCAGCAGCAGGTCGCGGACGAAGTTGGCGGTAGCGTGGATATCGATGGAGGAGGGCTGCACCGGCACCAGGATGCAATGCGCCCGCGAAAGGAGCTCCTGCAGCAGCAGGCCCGAAGCGCCGGCCGGCGCATCGATGATGAGCTGGCGCACATTCACCGGGACGTGCATGTTGAGGCTGCGCAGGCCGCTCTTTTGCGGCGCCGCATTCGCGCCATGGATGCGGAAGGCATGCGGGGCGCGCAGCTTCAACCAGTTCAGCGACGAGCCCTGCGCATCGTAGTCCATGATCGCCGCCGGGACGCCGTTGGCGGCAAAGTAGCTGGCGAGGTTGACCGCGACGGTGGTCTTGCCCGCGCCGCCCTTCGAGTTGATCACCAACGTGGTGTTCATTCTCATGCCCGCCGGCCCTCCCGCCGGAGCTACGAGCGTCAGGTTACGGAAAAACGGGCCAGGATGGCTGTTAATTACTTCTCTAGTACGGCGTTCCGTCCTTGCGTGTGAAGCGCCAGCGGCCGTCCGGGTCGAGGGCCGCCTTCAGGTCGTCGTCCGGGTAAAACCCCTCGTCGCCGCCGGTGCGGTCTCCGACCTCAAGATAAACAACGTCTTGTGCGCTCCGGTTGACCAGGTGGTGGCCATCGCCGGAACCCGCACGGAATCCCGCGCACATCCCGGGCTCCAGGGGGGTTTCCCCGTCGTCCGTCACGAGGGTGGGGCGGCCCTCCAGCACATAGACGAACTCGTCCTGCCTCGAGTGGGCATGCCGCAGCGCAGACATCGCCCCCGGCGCCAGCCGGGTGAGGTTTACGCCGAAATTGCGCAGTCCGAACAGGTCGCCCAGCGGGCGCTTTTCGCGCCCGGCGACGCGCGAGGCGAACGGCTCGGGGTAGTTCGACGGCTTGCTGCGAGCTGGCGCTTCGCGCGCCTTGATCGCCCTAGGCGAGCCCGGCTTCATGCGCCTGCTGGTCCGCGTGGTAGGACGAGCGCACCATCGCGCCGATGGCGGCGTGCTTGAACCCCAGCGCCTTCGCTTCGCTTTCGAAAAAGCCGAAGGTCGCCGGCTCTACGTAGCGCTCCACCGGCAAGTGGTGCCGAGAGGGCTGCAGGTACTGGCCGATCGTCAGCATGTCGACCTCGTGGGCCCGCAGATCGCGCATCACCTCGAGGATCTCCTCGTCGGTTTCGCCCAGTCCAACCATCAAGCCGGATTTCGTGGGCACCTTCGAATGAAGCGCCTTGAACTGTTGAAGCAACTTCAAGGAATGCCCGTAGTCGCCCCCCGGGCGGGCCTTGCGATACAGGCGCGGCACGGTCTCGAGGTTGTGGTTCATCACGTCGGGCGGCGCCGCGGCGAGGATCTGCAGCGCGCGCTCCGCCCGCCCGCGAAAGTCCGGGACCAGGACCTCGATCGTCGTTGCGGGAGACGTTCTGCGTATTTCCCTGATGCAATCGACAAAGTGCTGCGCCCCGCCGTCCTTCAGGTCGTCGCGGTCCACGCTAGTGACCACGACGTACTTCAGCCCCAGCGCGGCAATCGTTTCGGCCAGGTGGCCGGGTTCCTGTGCGTCAGGGGCGAGCGGCCGGCCGTGCGCCACGTCGCAGAAGGGGCAGCGGCGCGTGCAGACGTCGCCGAGGATCATGAAAGTGGCGGTGCCCTTGCCGAAGCACTCGGCGATGTTCGGGCACGAGGCCTCCTCGCACACCGTGTGCAGCTTCTGCTGCCGCAGAATGTCCTTGATCTCGTAGAAGCGGGAGTTGGGACTTGCGGCGCGCACGCGGATCCACGGCGGCTTGGGCAGCGGCGTGCGCGGCACGATCCTGATCGTCTTGCGCGCGCCTTTTTCCTTTACGCCCGCTTCACGCATTCTCGAGCCTGTCGATCAGGTGCCGGGCGAGCTTCTCGCCCATCGCCGATGCATCTCCTTGCATCCCGATGCTGCGAGTCTGCGTCACGGCGAGCCCGGGATAGCCGCAAGGATCGATGGCGCGGAACGGCGACAGATCCATGTCGACGTTGAGCGACAGCCCGTGATAGGCCCTGCCCTGGCGCACGCGGATGCCGAGCGCGGCGATCTTGGCGCCGTCGACGTACACGCCCGGCGCGCCCGCCCTGCGCTCGCCGCGCCCGCCGAGGAGATCGATGACCGCCTGCTCGAGCAGCCAGACGAACGGCTTCACCTTGAGGCCGCGGCGCGCCAGATCAACCAGCGCATAAAGCACCACCTGGCCCGGACCGTGATAGGTGATGTCGCCGCCGCGGTCGGACTTGACGAGGGGAATGCCGTTGGCGACGCCGGCATGCGCGGCGCCCTGCCCCAGCGTGTAGACCGGAGGGTGCTCCAGCAACCACAGCTCGTCCGGCGTTTCCGCGGCTCGGGCGGACGTAAACGCGCGCATGCGCTCGAGCGCCACGGCGTATTCGACCCGGCCGAGCCGCCTGACCAGGATCTCGTCGACCAGCGTCATAGCACCATGACGACCGCGGGGTGGTCGCACAGCTCCCGGTACAGGGCGTCGAGCTGCTCGCGCGACGTGGCGCGCACCACGCAGGTCACGCTGAGGTATTTCCCTTGGCGGCTGGGCCGCATCTCCACGCTGGCCGGGTCGAAGTCGCTGGCGTGCTTGCGCACGATGTCGGTAACGCTCTGGGCGAAGCCACGCTCTTTCCTGCCCATCACCTTGATCGGAAAGTCGCAGGGAAAGGCTAGCGCCGACTCAGGCAGAGACCGCCTCGCGCTTTCCAGCGCGCATGACCTTCTGCTTGAACTCCTGGTAGAGCTGATACATGCGCGCAAAAACCGGACCGGGCCGGCCGTCGCCGACGCGTGCGCCGTCGAGCGATACGATGGCCAGCACCTCCTTCGACGAGGAGGTGACCCAGAGCTCGTCGGCGGCGCGGACTTCGCGCTCGTCCACGTCCCTGGATTCGAGGGGCAGGCCGTTGGCCTGCGCCAGCTCGGTGACCACGTCGTAGGTGATGCCGGGAAGGATGAGGTTGCTCTTCGGCGGCGTCAGGATCGTGCCGCGCTTCACCACGAATACGTTGGAGGCCGACGCCTCGGTGAGCCTGCCGTCGCGGAACAGGATGGTCTCGGCGGCGCCGGCCTCCGCCGACACCTGGCGCAGCAGGCAGTTGCCGATCAGCGAGATGGACTTGATGTCGCAGCGCAGCCAGCGGTTGTCCTGCGCGCTCACCGCGGCCGCGCCCTTCTCGACCAGCTCGCGCGGCGGCGTCACCAGCGGGTTGGCCATCATGAACACGGTGGGCTCCGCGCCCTTCGGGAAGGCGTGGTCGCGCTTCGCCACGCCGCGCGTCACCTGGAAGTACACGCCCTGGTCCTCGAACGGCTGGGCGTCGACCAGGCGATAGATGATGTCGCGCCATTGCGCGCGCGTGTGCGGGTTGCGGATCTTCGTCTCGGCAAGGCTGCGCTCCAGGCGCGACAGGTGCTCGTCGAGCCGGAACGGCACGCGCGAGTACACGGGCACCAGCTCGTAGACGCCGTCGCCGAAGATGAAGCCGCGGTCCAGCACCGGGACGGTCGCTTCCTCGATGGGAAGGTACCGTCCGTTGAGAAACACCACGCCCGAGCCTACTTGAGCCATAGCCGCAGTGTATCCCAGGCGCGACCGAAGATGCCGGCGACGGCTACGCCCTCCAGCGCGACCAGCGGGTATTCGCCGAGCGGCTTGCCCTCGTAGCTGACGCGCAGCGTGCCCACGCGCTGGCCCTCGGTCACCGGGGCGACGAGCGGCTGCTGCGACAGCAGCTCGGCCTTGAGCTTCTCCGCGTCACCCTTGGGCACGGTGACGATGATGTCGCCCTTGAAGCCGGCCTTGACCTCCTCCGCCGCGCCCTTCCACACCTCGATCGCCTTTACCAGCTCGTTGCCCTTGTGCAGCTTGACGCTGTCGAAGAACTGGAAGCCCCAGTTCAGCAGCTTCTGCGATTCCTGCGCGCGCGTCGACTCGGAGGTCGAGCCGAGCAGCACCGACAGCAGCCGGCGGCCGCCGCGGTGGGAGGACGCGATCAGGCAGTAGCCGGCCGCCTCGGTGTGGCCGGTCTTCACCCCGTCGACGCTGGGGTCCAGCCACAGCAGCCGGTTGCGGTTGGGCTGGGCGATGTTGTTGTAGCGGAAATCCTTCTGCGAGTAGTACTGCGCGTACTCCGCGGGAAAGTCACGGATCAGCGCCGAGGTGAGCAGGTAGAGGTCCTGCGCGGTGGTGTAGTGCTGCGGGTCCGGCAGCCCGGTAGAGTTCCTGTACTGGGTGTTCTTCATCCCGAGCCGCGCTGCCTCGCGATTCATCATCTGGACGAACACCTCCTCGTTGCCGGCGACCGCCTCGGACAGCGCGATGCACGCGTCGTTGCCCGACTGCACCACCATGCCGCGGATCAGCTCCTCGACCGTCACCGGCTTGCGCGGCTCGATGAACATGCGCGAGCCGGGCGCGCGCCACGCGCGCTCCGAAACCCTCACCTGCTGCGCGAGCTCCAGCTTCTTGTCGCGCAGCGCCTGGAACACCACGTAGGCGGTCATGATCTTGGTGAGCGAGGCCGGCTCGACCCGCTCATCGGACTTCTGCGCGGCGAGGATCTGCCCGCTCGACAGGTCGCCCACCATCCACGAGCGGCCGACCACCGAAGGCGGCTGCGGCGCCGCCTGCGCCAGCGCGGCGACGGCAAGCAGCGCGACGGCGAGGAATCTTTTCATCGGCAAAAAGTGCGGATTATAAGGTCCGCTGCTAGCGCACTATGACCAGCGGACGCAGCTTGAGTTGCGCTTCGATTCGCTCCGCGACCGGACGCGCGTCATCGGCCGAGCCGTAGGGGCCGACGTGCAGGCGCCACAGATTGCCGGCAAGCAGCACCTCGAGCCGGTCCTGGAGCCCGGCGAGCTCCCGCGCCACCCGCGCGCGCAGGCTTTCCGCATTCTCGCGTGAGCTGAACGCGCCCACCTGCAGGTACACGTCGCCGGCCTGCTCCCGCTCCCCGGGGATGATCGATTCGATCTCCACGTGGGCGCTGCCGGCCTGGATGTAGCCGAGCTTGAACGCCGCCGCGTAGGAAAGGTCGATGATGCGCCCGGGGTGGAACGGACCGCGATCGTTGACGCGCACCACCACGCTGCGGCCATTGCCCGCGTGCGTGACGCGCACGTAGCTCGGGATAGGCAGGGTCGGATGCGCCGCGGTCATCGCGTACATGTCGTAGGTCTCGCCGCTCGCGGTCTTCTGGCCGTGGAAGCGCTTGCCGTACCAGCTGGCGAGCCCCCGCTGCCGGAACGACTGCAACTTGGCGAACGGCACGTAGTCGCGTCCGAACACCCTGTAGGGCCGGTTTGCATAACGATGCAGCGGCTCCGCACGCGGTACCGCATCGGGAACCTGCGCGAGGTTCGCCGGCGGATTCTCGTGCGGGCCGTCGTCCTTGTAGTACCCGCCTTTGCCCTGCGCTTGGGGTAGGGGCTCGGCCGGCGCAGTAGGAGGCATCGAAGGATCCTGATGCGGCGGCGCCACCGAGCAACCGGCGAGCAAGGCAACCAGGCAGGCGAGCCGCTTCACGCTTCGTACACCACGTTGCCGGCTACGATCGTGTAGCGCACGCGCCCAGGCAGCTCGTGGCCCAGGAAGGGCGTGTTCTTGCCCTGGCTCTTCAGCGTTTCGGCCGACAGCCGCAACGGCGCGTCCGGATCGAAGATCGCCAGGTCGGCCGGCGCCCCGGGCGCGATCCGCCCGGAGGCGGCGCCCAGGATGCGCGCCGGCTCCGAGCTGATGCGCGCGAGCGTGGCGGCGAGCGGCAGCTTTTGCGCCGCCCCCCACTTCAGCGCGAGCGGCAGCAGCAGCTCGAGGCCCGTGGCGCCGGGCTCGGCCTCGGAGAACGGCAAATGCTTGCCATCCTCGTCCACCGGCGTGTGGTCGGACACCAGGCAGTCGATGGCGCCCTCGGCGAGCCCGCGCGCCAGCGCGTCGCGGTCGCGCTGGCTGCGCAGCGGCGGCTCGAGGCGGCACTGCGAATCGAAATAGCCGAGGTCCATCTCGGAAAGGTGGATGTGATGAATGGCGGCGTCGCAGGTCACGGGCAGCCTATCCTGCCTTGCCCTGCGCATCATTTCCACCGCGCCCGCCGTGGACACGCGGCACACGTGCACCTGCGCGCCGGTGGCGCGCACCAGCTCGAGCAGGGTGGCGAGCGCGATGGTCTCGGCGAACGAAGGAATGCCGGGCAGGCCGAGGCGCGTCGCCACCTCGCCGTCGTGCGACACGCCGCCCTTCGCGAGCCAGGCGTCTTCCACGCGCAGCCATACCTTGTAGCCGAAGGTCGCCGCGTACTGCAGCGCGCGCCACAGCACCTGGGTGTCGGCGAGCGGCGCGTTGGCCTGCGAGAAGGCGACGCAGCCTGCGTCGGTGAGCTGGCCCATCTCGGTGAGCGCCTCGCCCTTGAGCTTCACGGTGAGCGCGCCGATCGGATAAAGGCGCGCGCGCGACAGCGCCTTGGCGCGCCGGCGCAGCATGTCGACCAGCCCCGGCTCGTCGAGCGGCGGGTCGGTGTCGGGCGGACAGGCGAGGCTGGTCACGCCGCCGGCCACCGCGGCATCCATCTCCGACTCGAGCGTCGCCTTGTATTCCTGGCCCGGCTCGCGCAGGCGCGCGGAGAGGTCGACGAAGCCCGGCGCGACGACCAGGCCCCGCGCGTCGATCACGCGGTCTGCCCTGACCTCCTCGGAGATTTTCCCGTCGGAAACGAAGACGTCGCCCACGGCATCCCGGCCGCTTGCGGGATCCACCACCCGGCCGTTGCGGATTTGCAGCCGCATCAGTTGCCCGCGACGATGCTCATGACTGCCATGCGCACCGCGATGCCGAACGTGACCTGCGGCAGGATGACCGAATGCGGCCCGTCGGCCACGGTGGAGTCGATCTCGACGCCGCGGTTCATCGGCCCGGGGTGCATGACGATCGCGTCCTTGCGCGCGAGCGCGAGCTTGTCGGCGTTCAGGCCGTAGTGCTTGAAGAACTCCTGGGCCGAGGGCAGCAGCGCGCCGCGCATGCGCTCGTTTTGCAGGCGCAGCATGACCACCACGTCGCAGTCCTTGAGGCCGGCGCGCATGTCGTGGAACACGCGCACGCCCAGCGCTTCGACGCCCGCCGGCAGCAGGGTCTGCGGGCCGATCACGCGCACGTCCGGCGTGCCGAGCGTGGTGAGCCCGTGGATCAGCGAGCGCGCCACGCGGGAGTGCAGCACGTCGCCGACGATGCCGACGGTGAGCGCGGTGAACTCCTTCTTGTAGTGCCGGATGGTGAACAGATCCAGCAGCCCCTGCGTCGGGTGCGCGTGGCGCCCGTCGCCGGCGTTCACCACGTGCTCGTGCGGCTTGACGTGGCGCGCGATCAGGAAGGGCGCGCCGGAGGAAGCATGCCGCACGATGAAGATGTCCGCCTGCATGGCCGAGAGGTTGGCCACGGTGTCGAGCAGCGACTCGCCCTTGGTGGCCGAGGACACGGCGATGTTGAGGTTGATGACGTCGGCCGACAGGCGCTTGGCCGCGATCTCGAAGGTCGTGCGGGTGCGCGTCGAGGGCTCGAAGAACAGGTTGAACACGCTCTTGCCGCGCAACAGAGGCACCTTCTTCACCTCGCGCTCGGTGACCCCGACGAACGAGTCGGCGGTGTCGAGGATCTGCACCAGCACCTCGCGCGGCAGCCCCTCTATCGAAAGGAGATGCTGCAGCTCGCCGTTGGCGTTGAGCTGGGGATTACGCTGCACGGGCAGGCTCGAGGGCGAGCGCCAGCTTGCCGTCGTCGCCGCGCTTCAGGCGCAGGCGCATGCCCGCCGGCACGTCCAGGCGCGCGCCGCAGTGCTGGGCGCAGATCGGCAGCTGGCGGCCGCCGCGGTCGACCAGCACCACCAGCGAGATGCTTTCGGGGCGGCCGTAGTCGAACAGCTCGTTCATCGCCGCTCGCACCGTGCGGCCCGTGTACAGCACGTCGTCTACCAGCAGCAGCTCGCGACCGCTGACGTCGAACGGGATCTTGGTGCGCTTCGGATCGTGGTGCAACCCCTGCGCGTGGTAGTCGTCGCGGTAGAACGCGATGTCCATCAGTCCCAGCGGCTCGCGCACGCCGAGCATCGCGTGCAAGCGCTCCGCGAGCCAGGCGCCGCCGGTGTACAGGCCGATCATCGCGGTCTTCGGGCCGATGCGCGGCTTGAGCTCGCGAGCGAGCTCCTCGCAGATCTTCTCGGCGTCAGGCAGCTTCATCGAAGTATTGTTCTAGGATCAACTGCGCCGCCACGGAGTCTACGGCTTTTTTCTTCATCCCCCGCAGCCGGCTTTCGGCTTCCACGGAAGTGAAGCGCTCGTCCACGCGGGCCACCGGCAGCTTGAAGCGCCGCTCCAGGCGCCGCGCGAAGTCCTCGGCCTGGCGCGTCATGGCGTGCGCCTCGCCCTGCACGGAGGTCGGCCGGCCCACGACCAGGGCCGCAGGCTGCCATTCGCTGATCAAGGAGGTGATGTCCTCGAAACGGGCCACCGCCGGCAGCGGATGGGCCGTGCGCAGCTCCGGCTCGCCGACAGCGACGCCAATGCGCTTCAAGCCGAAATCGAAAGCCAGGACGGTGCGGGCGCCCGGGCTAGGCATGCCCCGCTGCGTCCTGCAGCTTGGCGAAATCCACCCCGAGCAGCTCCATCGCCGCCGGCAGCCGCTCCTCGGCCGGCGTGTCGAAGATGATGCCGTCGCGCGCCTCGACGGTGAGCCAGGCGTTCTGCCCGAGCTCGTGCTCGAGCTGCCCGGGCGACCAGCCGGCGTAGCCGAGGGTCACCAGGATCTGCTCGGGTCCCTCGCCGCGCCCGACCGCCTCGAGGATGTCCTTGGAAGTGGTGAGGCCGATGTGGCTGCCGACGCGCAGCGTCGACTGCCAGTTGCCGGCCGGCGAGTGCAGCACGAAGCCGCGGTCGGTCTGCACCGGGCCGCCGAAATACACGGGCGCGTCGGCGAGCTCGCTGCCCCGCAGCGAGAGCTGCAGGCGCTCGAACAGCGCCTGCAAGGTCATGTCGATGGGCCGGTTGACCACCAGGCCGAGCGCGCCCTGGTCGTTGTGCTCGCAGATGTACGTCAGGGACTTGGCGAAGTACGGATCGGCCATGTTGGGCATGGCGATCAGGAAGTGATGCGTCAGGTCGATCGAGGACATGCGGCCACCCTGAAGTTTACTGCATGGAGGGTGTTAGAACCGCGCTTTCCCCGAAAGTTTAGATCTCCACCATCTCGAAGTCGTCCTTGCGCGCGCCGCACTCGGGGCAGGTCCAGTTCATCGGCACGTCCTCCCAGCGGGTGCCGGGGGCGATGCCCTCGTCCGGCAGGCCGGCGGCTTCGTCGTACACATAGCCACAGATGAGGCACATCCAGGTCTTGTACTGCACTTGGCTTTCGGTCATTCGGAGATCGGAAGGAAAACGCGGCGGGTAGAATGGCCATGAATATTAACGCATGTCTTCCTGCCCTCCGATCGTGCTCACCTTCGCCGCGAGCGATCCCACCGGCGGCGCGGGGCTGCAGGCCGACGTGCTCACGCTCGCCGGCATGGGCTGCCACCCGCTGTCCGTGCTCACCGCAGTCACCGTGCAGGACACCTCGGGAGTGGAAAGCGTGCACGCGGTGGAGCCCGAGCGCGTGCGCGCGCAGGCCGAGCTGCTGCTCGCCGAGACGCGGGTCGCGGCATTCAAGATCGGCGTCCTGGGCTCCGCCGCCAACATCCACGCCGTCTCGGCCATCCTCGAGGAGCATCCCGAGGTTCCGGTAGTGCTCGATCCGGTGCTCGCCTCGGGCCGCGGCGACCCGTTGTCCGACGCGCAGATGCTGGAAGCGATGCGCGAGCAGCTCGTGCCGCAGTCGACGGTGGTGACGCCCAACAGCATCGAGGCACGCCGCCTGGGCGGCGCCATGCGGCTGCTGGATGCGGGCTGCGAGTTCGTGCTGGTCACCGGCACGCACGAGCCGGGCGAGGAGGTGATCAACACCCTTTACGACCGCAGCGGCGTGGTGCGGGAAGACCGCTGGCCGCGCCTCGCCGGCAGCTATCACGGCTCGGGCTGCACGCTTGCCTCGGCCATCGCGGCGGCGCTTGCCAACGGCCTCGGCGTGCCCGAAGCGGTGCGCGAGGCGCAGGAATACACCTGGCAGACGCTCGCCGCGGGCTTCCGCCCGGGCGCGGGCCAGCTGATCCCCGACCGCTTCTTCTGGGCGCGCGAAGGTGCCAAGGAATGAGGTTGCGCGGCCTCTACGCCATCACACCCGAGTCGTTCGACCTGAAGAACGTCGAGCAGGCGCTCAAAGGGGGCGCGGTGATGCTGCAGTACCGGCGCAAGGAGCACGACGCCGCGCATGCCCGCGAGGTCGTCGCCCTCGCCCGCCGCCACGGCGTGCCGGTCATCGTCAACGACAGCGTCGAGCTGGCGCTGGAGGTCGACGCCGCCGGCGCGCACCTCGGGCGCGACGACGGCGATCTCGCGACCGCGCGCAAGCGGCTCGGCCCCCGGATTCTCGGCGCCTCGTGCTACAACGATCCCTCTCTGGCGCAGGCCGCGGTGCAGGCGGGCGCCGATTACGTCGCTTTCGGCAGCGTCTTCCCCTCCCCCACCAAGCCGGCCGCGGTGCGCGCGCCGCTCAGCCTTTTTTCGCAGCGCCTCGGGGTCCCGCTCGCCGCCATCGGAGGCATCACCTTGGAGAATGCAGCGCAGGTGATTGCGGCCGGCGCCGACCTGCTCGCGGTCATTACCGACCTGTTCGAGGCGCCTGACATCGCGCGGCGCGCCGCCCAATACCAGGAGTTGTTCGCATGAAGAACGAGACGCTGTTCGAGCGCGCCCAGCGCCTGATTCCCGCCGGCGTGAACTCGCCGGTGCGAGCCTTTCGCGCGGTGGGCGGCTCGCCGCCGTTCTTCGAGCGCGCTTCGGGCGCGCACCTGTGGGATGCCGACGGCAGGCGCTACATCGACTATGTCGGCTCCTGGGGGCCGATGGTCGCCGGGCATACGCATCCCGCGGTGGTGGAAGCGGTGCAGGAAGCCGCCTCGCGCGCGCTTTCCTTCGGCGCGCCGACCGAAGCCGAGGTCGAGCTCGCCGAGCTGCTGTGCCGCCTGGTGCCCTCGCTCGAAATGGTGCGTTTGGTGTCCTCGGGCACCGAGGCCACGATGACCGCGATCCGCCTTTCGCGCGGCTTCACCGCCCGCGACACGATCGTGAAGTTCGAAGGCTGCTACCACGGCCACGCCGACCCGCTGCTCGTCAAGGCCGGCTCCGGCGCCCTCACCTTCGGCAACCCGAGCTCCGCCGGCGTGCCCGCCGACACCGCGGCGCATACGCTGGTGCTGGATTTCAACAACAGTGAGCAAGTCCGTGAAGCCTTCAAGAAGAACACCATCGCCGGCGTAATCGTGGAGCCGGTGGCGGGCAACATGAACCTGGTGCTGCCCCAGCCGGGATTCCTCGAGACGCTGCGCGAAGAGTGCACGAGGCACGGCGCGGTGCTGATCTTCGACGAGGTCATGACCGGCTTTCGCGTCGCGCTGGGCGGCGCGCAGGCGCGCTATGGCATCCGCCCGGACCTGACGACGCTCGGCAAGGTGATCGGCGGCGGCCTGCCGGTGGGCGCGGTCGGCGGGCGGCGCGACATCATGCAGAAGATCGCGCCGCTCGGGCCGGTGTACCAGGCGGGCACGCTGTCGGGCAATCCGGTGGCGGTGGCCGCGGGCCTGGCGACCCTCAAGCTCGTTCAGCAGGAAGGGTTCCAGGAGCGGATCGAAGCCACGACGCGTACCCTGGTCGAGGGACTTCGGGAAGAAGCGAGCAAAGCCAAGGTCGTGTTTTCGGCGCAGTCGGTCGGCAGCATGTTCGGCCTGTACTTCCGCGAAGCGCCCCCGCGCAGCTTCGCCGAGGTGATGCAGTGCGACCGCGAGCGCTTCAACCGCTTCTTCCACGCCATGCTGGTGCGCGGCGTATACCTTGCGCCCTCCGCGTACGAAGCGGGTTTCGTGTCGGCGGCGCATGGCGCGCACGAGATCGACGCCACGCTTGCCGCTGCGCGCGAAGCTTTCACGGCCTGACCCGGTGGACCTGGAAGCCAACCAGCTGTCCGCCGCGCAAGCCGCCCGCCGCATCGCGCGCGGTGAATTGACGAGCGTCGCGCTCGTGACCGCCTGCTTGGGGCGCATCGGCGCGCGCGAAGGCGAGGTGCAGGCCTGGGCGTCGCTGGACCGCGAGCAGGCGCTGGCTCAGGCGCGCGCCCGCGACCGCGACGTTGCGCGCAGCGTGCTGCACGGCGTGCCGGTCGGCATCAAGGACGTGATCGACGCCGCCGGCCTGCCGACCGAATGCAACTCGCCGATATATCGCGGCTACCGCCCCCGGGCGGATGCCGCCTGCGTGGCGCAGCTGCGGCGCGCCGGCTGCGTGATACTGGGGAAGACCACCACCGCCGAGTTCGCCAACATTCATCCGCCCGGCACCCGCAACCCGCATAACCCCGCACATACGCCCGGGGGTTCTTCCAGCGGGTCCGCCGCCGCGGTCGCCGACTACATGGTGCCGCTTGCGCTCGGCACGCAAACCGGCGGCTCGGTCATCCGTCCGGCCGCCTACTGCGGCGTGATCGGCTTCAAGCCGACGCTCCACACCCTCAACCGCGCGGGGCTGAAGTTCGTCGCCGAATCCCTCGACACGATCGGCCTGTTCGCACGCCATGTCGAGGACATTGCGCTCGCGCTCCATCTCCTGTCGGGACTTGCGCGGGAG
>DASUUN010000352.1:0-2970 GCA_036374055.1 Burkholderiales bacterium | reverse complement strand
GATCGGGCAGCGCGTCGGCCTCGCGCTGCTGCTGGTGGTGATGGCGTTCGCCTTCTACAACGACTTGAACCGCCTGTTCACCGGATAGATGCGCGGCTAGATGCTGCACAAACGGTTGCTAGCCGCCGCGGTGCTGAGCCTTGCCCTGGCGTCCGCGGGCGCGGCCGCGCAGGGCTTCGCGCCCTTCGTGGTGAAGGACATCCGCGTGGAAGGCCTGCAGCGCACCGAGGCGGGCACGGTGTTCAGCTACCTGCCGGTGCGCGTCGGCGAGACCATGAACCCGGAGAAGGCGCAGCAGGCGCTGCGGGCGCTCTATGCCACGGGGTTCTTCTCCGACGTGCGCCTCGAGGTGGAGAGCGGCGTGCTGGTGGTGTTCGTGCAGGAGCGCCCGGCGATCGCCCAGGTCGACTTCTCGGGGATGAAGGAGTTCGAGCCCGAGGCGGTGCGCAAGGTGCTGCGCGAGCAGGGGCTCGCCGAGGGACGCATTTTCGACCGCTCGGTGCTGGGCGCGGCGGAGCAGGAGCTCAAGCGTCAGTACCTGTCGCGCGGGCTGTACGCGGCCGAGGTCCAGACCACCGTCACCCCGCTCGAGCGCAACCGCGTCGGCATCAGCATCGCGGTGACCGAGGGCGAGGTGGCCAAGATCCGCGGCATCAACATCGTCGGCGCCGAGGCGTTCCCCGAGGACGAGCTGCTCGACCTGTTCGTGCTGCGCACGCCCGGCTGGCTGACCTGGTACACCAAGCACGACCGCTACGCGCGCGACAAGCTCGCCGCCGACCTCGAGAGTCTGCGCTCGCATTACCAGAACCGCGGCTACCTGGACTTCCTGGTCGAGTCGACCCAGGTGTCGATCACCCCGGACCGGCGCGACATCTACATCACGGTCAACATCAACGAGGGCGAGCGCTACACGGTGTCGCAGGTGCGGCTCAGCGGCCAGCTGCTGCTGCCGCGCGAGGAGCTGGAGCCGCTGGTGCAGCTCAAGGCGGGCGACGTGTTCTCGCGCGAGAAGCTCGCCGGGAGCACCAAGGCGATCGCCGACCGGCTGGGCAACGAGGGCTACGCCTTCGCCAACGCCAACGCCATCCCCGAGGTGGACAGGGAAAAGCGCAGCGTCGCCTTCAACATCGCCATTGATCCCGGCCGGCGGGTCTACGTGCGCCGCATCGACGTCTCCGGCAATTCCAAGACGCGCGACGAGGTGGTGCGGCGCGAGATGCGCCAGCTGGAAGGCGCCTACTACGACGCCTCCAAGATCCAGCTGTCGCGCCGGCGCATCGACCGCACCGGCTTCTTCAGCGAGGTGACCGTCGACACGCAGCCGGTCGAGGGCAGCCCGGACCAGATCGACATCACCTACAGCGTCAAGGAGCGCGCCACCGGCTCGCTGCTGGTCGGCGTGGGGTTCTCGAGTGTCGAGGAAATCGCGCTGTCGGCCTCGATCCGCCAGTCGAACGCCTTCGGCAGCGGCAAGTTCATCTCGGCGAACGTCAACAGCGGTCGCGTGAACACGGTGTATGCGCTTTCGTACCACGACCCGTATTACACGGTCGACGGCGTGAGCCAGGGTTTCGACGTCTACAAGCGCGAGACCGACGCCTCCAGCCTGTCGGTCGGGCGCTACTCGACCGACGCGCTCGGCGGCGGCATCAAGTTCGGCTACCCCATCTCGGAGGTCACGTCGATCGACTTCGGCGTCACGCTCGAGTCGGTGAAGCTCACCACCTTCAGCGACAGCCCGGCGCAGTACATCGCCTTCGTCAACGACTTCGGCAGCGAGTACCGCTACGGCGCGCTCACCACCGGCTGGCAGCGCGACACGCGCGACAGCGTGATCCTCACCACCGCGGGCAACTTCATGCGGGCGAGCGCCGAGCTGGCGGGCGGCGACCTCAGGTACTACCGCCTCAACTACCAGCACAGCTGGTACTACCCGCTGTCGCGCGACTACACGCTGATGCTGCGCGGCGATCTCGGCTATGCCGACGGGCTGGACGACCGGCCGCTGCCGTTCTTCAAGGCGTTCTTCGTCGGCGGACCCGACTCGGTGCGCGGCTACGAGGCCTTCTCGCTCGGCCCGCGCGACGTCAACGGCAACAGCATCGGCGGCCGGACCAAGGTGGTGGGCAGCGCCGAGTTCCTGTTCCCCATGCCCGGCGCGGCGCGCGAGCAGTCGCTGCGCCTGGCGGCCTTCGTCGACGGCGGCCAGGTGTACGGGCAGGGCCAGAAGGTCGACCTTGGCGAGCTGCGCTACTCCGCCGGCGTCGCCCTTTCCTGGCTGTCGCCTTTCGGACCGCTGCGCCTGTCGATCGGCCACCCGCTGAACCGGGAGCCCGGGGACGAGGTACAGAGGCTACAATTCACCTTCGGCACCGGGTTCTGAAGAAATATTTCCATGAGAACATT
Organism: Burkholderiales bacterium; assembly: GCA_036374055.1. Classification (GTDB taxonomy): domain Bacteria; phylum Pseudomonadota; class Gammaproteobacteria; order Burkholderiales; family SG8-39; genus SCGC-AG-212-J23. The sequence continues at coordinate 561 of DASUUN010000352.1, read as the reverse complement.
GATTTTCGCCGTCGCGCTGGTCCTTGCCGCCGCCCCTGCCTGGGCGCAGACCGGCAAGCTGGGCTTCGTCAACACCGAGCGCATCCTGCGCGACGCCGCCCCGGCGCAGCGCGCGCAGAAGAAGATCGAGTCGGAATTCCGCAAGCGCGACCAGGAGCTCGCCAAGATCGCCGCCGAGCTCAAGCGCCGCCAGGACGACCTCGACAAGAACTCGGTCACCATGAGCGACACCGAGCGGCGCAACAAGGAGCGCGAGTTCGGCGACCTGAACCGCGACTTCCAGAGGAAGCAGCGCGAGTTCCGCGAGGACCTGAACCAGCGGCGCAACGAGGAGCTCGCGCAGGTGGTGGCCCAGGCCAACCGCGTCATCCGGCAGATCGCGGAGCAGGAGAAGTTCGACATCATCTTCCAGGACGCCGTGTTCGCGAGCCCGCGCATCGACATCACCGACAAGGTGATCAAGGCGCTGGATTCAGGCAAGCCGCCCGCGAAGTGACGCCATGCCGGGGGCGTTGACGCTCGCGGAGATCGCCCAGCGCCTCGGCGGGCGAGTGGCCGGCG
>DASUUN010000351.1:0-2874 GCA_036374055.1 Burkholderiales bacterium | reverse complement strand
AGGACGGCTCGCACGTCTCCGCGCTGCAGGGCGGGCAGCCGGCGCCCGGCAGCCGCTTCGAGCTGATGCAGGAGAACTGGTCGCCGGCCGCGCGCCTGGCGGTCGGGTCGTTCGGCGCCAGCCTGATGGCCTCGGCCCTGCAGGTGCGCGGCACCGGGCTGTGCGCGCTGCTCGGCGTCACCGGCGGCGCGCTGGTGGCGCGCGCCGCCACCAACAAGAAGCTCTCCGTGCTCCTCGGGCTCGCCGGCGCCGCCGGCGGCATCGTGGTGCAGAAGACCATCAACGTCGACGCGCCGGTCGAAGAGGTGTTCGGCTTCTGGACCGACTATCAGAATTTTCCGCGCTTCATGCGCAACGTGCGCGAGGTGGAGGTGTACGAAGACCACTCCCGCTGGGTGGTGGCGGGCCCCGCCGGGGTGCCGGTGCAATGGCATGCCGAGCTGGTGGAGGTGGTCGAGCACGCGCTGCTCAAGTGGCGCTCGACGCGGGACTCGGCGGTCAAGCATGAAGGCTGGGTGCGCTTCGAGCCGAACGGCCACGGCGGCAGCCGCATCACCATCCGGCTGTGCTACATACCCCCCGGCGGCGCTTTCGGCCACGCGGTCGCCGCCCTGTTCGGCGCCGACCCGAAAAGCGAGATGGACTCCGACCTGCTGCGCATGAAGACCATCATCGAGACCGGGCGCGTGCCGCACGACGCCGCACGACCGGCGCCGCGGGAAAGCTGAGAATTCGGGGTCAGTGTCGTAATTCGGTGAATCTTCGAATTACGACACTGACCCCAGACTTTCAGGCGGCCTTCGATTTCGACGGGCCCGCCGAGGCGATCAGCTCGCGCAGCACGTACGGCAGGATGCCGCCGTGCCTGTAGTAGTCGACCTCGATCGCGGTGTCGATGCGCGAGCGCGTTCTGATCTCCTGGCGCGTTCCATCTGCGCGAGCGATGACAAGGCCGATCTCCTGCTGCGGCACGATCCGGTCGGGCAGCAGCACGTCGATGGTCTCGTCGCCCTTGAGGCCGAGGGACTGCGCCGAGTCGCCGCCGAGGAACTGCAGCGGCAGCACGCCCATGCCGACCAGGTTGGAGCGGTGGATGCGCTCGAAGCTGCGCGCCACTACGGCTTTCACGCCGAGCAGCTGGGTGCCTTTGGCCGCCCAGTCGCGCGAGGAGCCGGTGCCGTATTCCTCGCCGCCGAACACCACCGTGGGCGTGCCGTCGGCGATGTAGCGCATCGCGGCGTCGTAGATCGAAACGGTCTCGTTTCCAAACCTCGTTAATCCGCCTTCGGTTCCGGGAAGCATGAGGTTCTTGATGCGCACGTTGGCGAAGGTGCCGCGCATCATCACCTCGTGGTTGCCGCGGCGCGCGCCGTAGCTGTTGAAGTCGGCCACCGCGACGTCGTGCTCCTGCAGGTAGATGCCCGCGGGCGAGGTGGGCTTGATCGAGCCGGCCGGGGAGATGTGGTCGGTGGTCACTGAGTCGCCGAAGATGCCGAGGATCCTCGCGCCCCGGATGCTGGCGGTGGCGCCCGGGGTCATGGAAAAGCCCTCGAAAAAGGGCGGCTCGGCGATGTACGTGGACCCGGGCCAGCTGTAGACCTGGCCCGAGGGCGCCGACACCCTCTTCCACAGCGGGTTCGTATCGCCGAGGTTGGCGTAAAGCCTGCGGAAGGTGGGCGCGTCCATGGCGAGCTTCATGAGCGACTGCACTTCTTCGGCGCTCGGCCAGATGTGGCCGATGTACACGTCCTTGCCGTCCTTGGATTTTCCGAGGGGCTGGGTCTTGAAATCGACCAGCACCGAGCCCGCGATGGCGTAGGCCACCACCAGCGGCGGCGAGGCGAGGAAGTTGGCGCGGATGTTCGGGTGGATGCGCGCCTCGAAGTTGCGGTTGCCCGAGAGCACCGCGGCGCACACCAGGTCGTTCTTGACGATCGCCTCCTCGATGGGCTGCGCGAGCGGCCCGGCGTTGCCGATGCAGGTGGTGCAGCCGTAGGCGGCCACGGCGAAGCCGAGCTTCTCGAGGTAGGGCAGCAGCCCCGCCTTCGTGAGGTACTCGGTGACCACGCGCGATCCCGGCGCGAGCGAGGTCTTGATGTGGGGCTTCACCTTCAGGCCGAGCTCCACTGCCTTCTTGGCGAGCAGGCCGGCGGCGAGCAGCACGCCCGGGTTCGAGGTATTGGTGCACGAGGTGATCGCCGCGATCAGCACGTCGCCGTTGCGTATCTCGGTGCCGTCGAAGGTCTTGAACGCCTTGTCGAGGTCTTCGGTGCGCTTGGCGAAGCCGCTGTCCTTGACCGGCGCGGAAAACAGCGAGGTGAAGGTGCTCTTCACCTTCTCCAGGTCGATGCGGTCCTGCGGGCGCTTGGGCCCGGCGAGCGAGGGCATGACGGTGCCGAGGTCGAGCTCGAGCACCTCCGAGTAGTCGATGGCGCCGGCTTTCGGGATGCCGAACAGGCCCTGCGCCTTGAAGTAGGCCTCGAAGGCGTCGACCTGCTCCTGGGTGCGCCCGGTGCCGCGGAAGTACTCGAGGGTGCGCTCGTCCACCGGGAAGAAGCCCATGGTGGCGCCGTACTCGGGCGCCATGTTGCCGATGGTGGCGCGGTCGGGCAGCGACAGCGATGCGGTGCCCTCGCCGAAGAACTCGACGAACTTGCCCACCACCTTCGCCGCGCGCAGCATCTGCGTGATGGTGAGCACCAGGTCGGTGGCCGTGCACGCTGGATGCAGTTTGTTCTTCAGATGGACGCCTACGACATCCGGGGTGAGGAAGTACACCGGCTGGCCGAGCATGCCGGCCTCGGCCTCGATGCCGCCCACGCCCCAGCCCACCACGCCGATGCCGTTGATCATGGTGGTGTGGCTGTCGGTGCC
>DASUUN010000350.1:0-3708 GCA_036374055.1 Burkholderiales bacterium | reverse complement strand
CCGATCGGCGACAGCACCGAGATGCGGCCGGCCGCCGCATCGGCGTCGGCCGGGTGCGCGAGCACCACGGTGCGGCGTGTGCCCCCCGGCTGCTCCTCGTAGGTTACGCGTGAGTTGATCGCCACGCGGTCGGCCGGCAGGCGCTCGTGCGGCACGAGGTGCGCTTCCATCAGCAGGTCGGCCAGGGCATTGGCGGCGTCCGCGTCGGCGGACTTGCGTCCGCGCTCAGCGAGCAGCGCGGCGAGCGCCTCGGCGTCGCGCGCCGAAACGAGGAGTTGTTCGTGGGAGTGAGCCATATCGCATCGATCCTTGAAAGGAGGGAAAGGGCTTCAGGAGAGAGGCTCCCGGTACCCGGCGACCCTCAGCGCGCCGCGGCTAGCGGCGGGTGCGGGTGGCGGTTACCGGGCCTGGCCAGGGCAGGCCAGCGTGCCCGGGATGCGGAGCATGCGCGCGACCGCGCCGGCCTGCAGGCCGGTGAGGAGATGGGAGCGGTGCGCCGTCATGCGCCCGACCATAGCACAGAGAAAATATAACGCAACCCCGGGGCCATCCTTTCAGCGCCGCTGGGACAAGCTCACCTTTCTAAGCCTGGACGGCCTGCCGCGGCCGACGCGCTGAAATGGAGTCTGTCCCCATTTCGGCCGTGCGCCAGGGTTTGCGCGAGCACCTTGATCTCCTGGCGCATCGCCTCGGGCGTCTGCGCGCGCGCGGCGGAGACTTCGTCGACCAGCCGCGTCACCGAGAGGTCGACGTTGCGCAGGTGGCTGCGCATTTCCTCGCTGCCGGCGAGCGCGCCGGCGACCTGGGTGGCGAGGTCGGCGATCGCCGGCTGCAGGTCGTAGTGGTTCTTGGAAAGCGTGAGGATGACTTTCTGCTGCGCGCGCAGCTGGTCCGAGACGGCGGCGAGCGTCTCGGTGAGGGAGCCGAGCGCGGCCTGCGTGGCGCGGCGCTCCTCCTCGGTGCGGATCATCATGCGCTGGATCTCCGACAGGTTCTCCGCGGTCTGCTTGAGCAGCGCCTCCACGTAGGCGGGCAGGGCCGATTCGCCGCCGAGCAGGGCGCTCGGCAGCTCGGCGCGCTGGGCGAGGAAGTCCTCCACCTCGCGCAGCGCGCGGTTCTGCGCGCGCCGCACCAGCAGGCTGGCGAGGCCCAGGATGACGAGGGCCGCCGCGCCGATCTGCGCCGCGCTCCAGAAAGCGCCGATCAAGGTGAGGAACGCGAGCGCGGCGAGCGCCTGACCGGCGACGTAGCGGGCTTCCTCAATGCGCCGGCGCACGACGTCGATCAGCGCCCCCATCGCGGAGAGCGACAGCACGAAGCCGTCGCGTTCCTTGCCGGCAAGCACGCGCGCGAGCGGCGCGATCAGCGCCGGCGGCTCCCTGACGGAGAAGCCGCGGCTCGCCTGGTCGACCCAATGGCGCACCGGGCGCAGCGCCGCAGCCTGCGCGATGGCGAGGCCGAGGCCCACCAGCAGCACCAGCAGCACGGCGGCGTTGATGACCACGCTCGCCTCGAAAGCGGCGCGCAAGAGGGGAAGCAGGGATTCCATCGGGTCGAACCTAGCACCGGCGCGTGACACGGAGTCGTATCGGACCAGGGGCTAGTCCGATCAGCCCATGACGTCGGCTTCCACGGGCAGGGGCCGCGTGTTGCGCGACACGACCCAGTCCGGCCGTGAATCGGGACCGAACGCGGGCGCGTTGGCGCAGCAGTTGAACGAGATGTAGACGTGCCAGCGGTCCTCGGCCGTGAGGTTGTGGCCGGAGGCGTGCAGCAGGTTGCAGTGGAACAGCACCGCGGTCCCGGCAGGCCCGACGATCGGCACCGGGGGAGGGGAGCTGCGCAGCACTTCGACGATGTCCTTCTTGGGGATCGCCCAGAACTTGTAAGAGGTGCTGTCGTCGTAGTAGGGCTCGATGCGGCCGCGCTTGTGGCTGCCCGGAAGCACGTAGAGCGCGCCGTTCATCTCCACCGAGTCGGTCAGCATCACGGCGAAGGTCGCCATGTCGGGCCGCGGGCAGCCGTCGCGCTGCCAGGAGCCGTAGTCCTGGTGCCACATCCAGACCGTGCCCTCGATCGCCGGCTTGGTGTTGATCTTGGTGTGATAGACGTACACGGCGTCGCTGCCGAGCGCCTGCATGGTGGGGCGCAGCACGCGGGGCGTGCGCACCAGCGCGCGAAAGGCAGCCGAGCGCGTGGCGCCGTCGTCCTCGTGCACGCGGAAGATGGAGCGCACGCCGCCGGTGCGCTCGCGGATCACGGTGTCCGCGTTCACCTGCGAGAGGCGCGCGGTTTCGGCACGCAGCACCGCGATCTCGCCGCCGGAGAACAGGCCCGGGAACAAGAGATAGCCGTCCCGCCTGAACTTCTCGACCCGCGGCGCCGTGAGGTCCACTGGAGGATGCTGAAGCGACGGGCGGATAAAGTCCAGATCTTTCCTACCGCCCGGCGGGCGACTAGATGCCGGTCGCCAGGCCGCTTTGCATCGTGCCTAGCTCGCCGGGCTGCTCTTCCACGTCCAGGTAGTTGCGCACCTGGGTCACCCCGGGCGCGCCCAAGGCCGCCGCCAGCACGAAGTCGCGTTCCTCCTTCCGCACCCGGCCACGCAGCGTCACGGTACCGGCGTGCACGCGTACGCTGACCGCGCCGGGGTTGGCCACCGACCCCTCGATCGCGGCGCGCACGCGCCGGGCGAGGCTCGAGGTGGAGACGGCTTTTGCGCGGCGGCGGCTCTGGAAGTGATACGCGCCTGCGGCAACCGCGGCGACGGCGATAAGGGTAAGGAGTCTCATGGTGAGCTTCCCCTAGCAAGCTACGTGCGTGAGGCGCGTCCGGCGGTCCCGGTTTCCTGCGCCGGGCCGCTCGCTTGGCGGCGCGTGCGGCCGTCGATGCCGCCGGTGATCGCCCACTCGGCGAAATTTTCCGGGCTGGGCGTGAGCTCGCGCGGCTTCCAGGCGGGCGTCACGTAGTCCTCGTCCGCGTAATACTCGGCCAGCCCGCCCGCCGGGCACTTCACGTACCAGAAGAACGCCGACGAGACGGGATGGCGTCCGGGCCCGATCTCGGTCGTCCAGCCCTTGCGGCTGACGTGCAGGCCGCCGCCGAACACCTCGTAGATGTCGCGCACCGCGAAGGCGACGTGATTGATCCCGGGCCTGGAGGAAGGGGTCTGAAGAACGAAGAGATCGTGGTGCCCGCCTTCCGGCGTGCAGCGCAGGAACACCCCGCGCCCGGGATAGCGGTCCGACACGAGGAAGCCGAGCCGCTCCACGTAGAAGCGCTCCATCTGCTGCAGGCGGTCGGTGAACAGCACGAGGTGCCCGACCTCCACCGGCTCGGCGCGCTCGTACACCGGGCCAGGCCGGTCGATACGCGCGTTGCGGCCCCAGGCGTTCGCCGGGACGCCCTGCGCTTCAATGCTTCTCTTCCGGCTTCTCCTGAACAGCAGGGAAAGGCCGTTGGGGTCCGCGCAAGGCTCGATCTGCGCACCATCGGTTCCCCAGACGACCTCGCGCAGCGTCGAGCCCGGCTCCATGGCGGGGGGCAGGGCCGGATCGTCCTTGCGGCGCAGCTTCACCTCGCAGCCGTTCAGGGTCTCGAAGTCCCCGCAAGCGCTCTCCTTCAAGCCCCAGTCGGCAAAAAAACGGCGGCACAGCTCGAGGTCCTCGACGCCGTAGGTGATCGAATCGATTCCGACGATGCTCATGC
>DASUUN010000349.1:0-2350 GCA_036374055.1 Burkholderiales bacterium | reverse complement strand
GTCCGGTGGTGCCCAGGGGGCGGCTCGAGCCTTCGATCGGCAGCACGTTGTTGTCAGTGGATTTCGCAAGCATGGGGATCACCAGGGGTTGGGAAGAGCGCGGGCGGCACGCATCGGCGCGGGAAGCAGCCTGCTGCCCGTCGGCTGCCAGCGGGAAAGCCGCCCGAGGGACGGCACGGCGAGGCGCGACTCGAGGTCGGCGCGCGAGCGCACACGGCGGTCGATCGTCTCCAGCACGTACACCACGCCTGCGGCGAGCAGGCCGCCGACGATGACCGACAGGGCGCTGATCAGTCCGACCTTCGGATGCTTGGGCTTGAGCGGCTCGACCGCCGGGGTGAGCAGCGCCACGTTGGTCTGCCGGGCGCGGCTCTCGATGTTGTTGGTCATGAAGCGGGCCAGCACCGCGTCGTAGGCGCGCTGCGAGCTCTCCACCTCGCGCGTCATGGCTGCCAGGTCCGCGCGGTGCTCGCGCGTGGCGAGGATGCGCGTGTTCTGCTCGTCGACCGCCGCCTGCAGCTCCTGCTCGCGCTGGCGGCTCTGCGCCACCGCGTTGCCAAGACCGGCGACCAGCTTCTTCATCTCCCCGGTGAGCTTCTCGCGCAGCCCCTGGATCTCGGCCTGGGTGCGCTTGTAGACGGGGTGGTTTTCCCCCAGCACCGCGCTCGACTCCTCGAGCCGCGCCTCGGCGCGCGACAGGTCGGCCTTCAGCCCGTTGATGTACGCGTTGGACAGCACGTCCGGGATGGCCTCCGGCGAGGCGCCGCTGCGCACGATCTCCATCGCCTGCTGGTGGCGGCTGACGGCGTCGTAGGTGGCGTTGCGCGCCGTGAGCAGCTGCGTGGTGAGCGCGGAGAGCCGCGCCGCCTCGATGTCCAGCCGGTCATCGGGGGCCAGCAGGCCCTTCTGCTTCTGGAACGCGTTGAGCTTGCTCTGCGAGCGGTCGAGCTGCACGCGCAGGATCTTGACCTGCTCGTCGAACCACTCGGCCGCCTCCCGCGTGGGTTGGGTGCGTAGCTCCAGCGCCGTATCGAGGTAGGCCTTGGCGAAGGTGTTGGCGACGCGCGCGGCAAAGCGCGGGTCGCGCGCCGTGTACTGCAGCAGCAGCACGTTGCCCGCCGAGGTGTCGACGACCAGCTCCTCGAGCAGGGCCGCCGCGATCCATTCTTCGATCGAGCCGACACCACCCGTGTCCTCCTCCCAGGCGGCGCGCACTTCGGCGTCCTGGGCGAGCTTCAGCTCCTTCGCCACCCGCGTCGCCACCCGCCCGCTCTTGATGAGGTCGAGCTGGGTCGAGATGTAGCCGGTGCGCTCGCGCGGCGACATGCGCGCCGGCGTCATCATCTGCTCGTCGCGCGCGTCGACCAGCACGGTCGCCGTGGCGACGTAGCGCTTGGGCATGATCAGCGCGGCGGCGACCGCGGCGACGATGGTCGCGGCGAGCACCAGCACGAAAGCCTTGCGTCGCGCGCGCAGGGCCAGCAGGAACTGAGTGAGGTCCATGTCTATGCCTTCCCTTTAAAAGAGCGATTCCCGGACGTAGATGACATCGTTGGGCTGCAGGACGTCGCGTAGGCCCGCGTCGGCTTCTACCGGCTTGCCGTCGGGCCCGGTGCGACGCAGCTTCAGGCGCCGGTCGCTGCCGCGCGGGGTGATGCCGCCGCCGGCGGCGAGCGCCTGCATCACCGTCATGTTCGGCTCCAGGCGGTAGGCGCCGGCACGCGTCACCTCGCCGTAGATGTAGAACATGGGCGCACGCTCGACGTGGATGGTCTCGCCGCCCTTCAACGCGAAGGGCTTGCCGAGCACGTCCACGCGGTGCTCCTTGCCATCGCGGATCACCGTCACGGTGTCGCCGCCGGTGGCGGCGATGCCGCCCGCGGCGGCGATCACGTCGGCGAGGCGTGAGCTCGCCTCGTCGAGGGCGTAGCGGCCCGGGCGGGCCACCATGCCGAGCACCGACACCTGCCGGCTGCGCAGCGTGACCACCTCGACGCTCACCTGCGGATTCTTGAGAAAATTGCCGCGCTTCAGCGCGCCAGCGATCTGCGCGCCAGCGGCGGCGGGCGCGAGGCCGGCGAGCTTCAGCTCGCCCACCAGCGGCAGCGTCACCGTGCCGTTCTCCGTGATGCGCGTCTCGGTGGTGAGGTCGGGCTGCTGGAACACGGTCACCCGCACCGCGTCCCCGACCCCGAGCTTCTCGCCCGATTGCGCAAGCGCGCCGGCCGCCATGGCCAGCATCAACAGTCCCAATGCAATGCGTTTCATCGTCACCTCGCTTTGAATTCGTCTGCGTAATCGATACGTGCGGCGCCGCGCAGGCGCTGGAGCTCCGCGGCGGCGAGCTCCA
>DASUUN010000348.1:0-2350 GCA_036374055.1 Burkholderiales bacterium | reverse complement strand
GTCCGGTGGTGCCCAGGGGGCGGCTCGAGCCTTCGATCGGCAGCACGTTGTTGTCAGTGGATTTCGCAAGCATGGGGATCACCAGGGGTTGGGAAGAGCGCGGGCGGCACGCATCGGCGCGGGAAGCAGCCTGCTGCCCGTGGGCTGCCAGCGGGAAAGCCGCCCGAGGGACGGCACGGCAAGGCGCGACTCGAGGTCGGCGCGCGAGCGCACGCGGCGGTCGAGCATCTCTAGCACGTACACCACGCCGGCGGCGAGCAGCCCGCCCATCAGCACCGACAGGCCGGTGATCAGGCCGACCTTCGGATGCTTGGGCTTGAGCGGCTCGATGGCGGGGGCGAGAAGCGCGACATTGGTCTGCCGCGCGCGGCTCTCGATGTTGTTGGTCATGTAGCGGGCGAGCACCGCGTCGTAGGCGCGCTGCGAGCTGTCGACCTCGCGCGTGATCGCCGCCATCTCTACGCGGGTGTCCTTCATCTCCAAGATGCGGCGCTGCTGATCGTCGAGCGCCGCCTGCAGCTCCTGCTCGCGCTTGCGGCTCTGCTCCACCGCGTTGCCCAGGCCGGCCACCAGCTTCTTGGTCTCGGCGACGAGCTTCTCGCGCAGTCCCTGGATCTCCGCCGTGGTGCGCTTGTAGACGGGATGGTTCTCACCCAGCACCGCGCTCGACTCCTCGAGGCGCGCCTCGGCGCGCGAAAGATCGGTCTTCAGCCCGTTGATGTAGGTGTTCGACAGCACGTCGGGGATCGACTCGGGCGAGGCGCCGCTCGCCAGGATGGAGACCGCCTGCTGGTGGCGACTGACCGCGTCGTAGGTGGCGTTACGCTGCGTGAGCAGCTGCGCGGTGAGCGCCGAGAGCCGCGCCGCCTCCGTGTCGAGGCGCTCGTCGGCGGCGAGCACGCCCTTCTGCTTCTGCAGGCCGTTGAGCTTGTTCTGCGCGCGCTCGACCTGGGTGCGCAGGATCTTGAGCTGGTCGTCGAACCACTCGGCCGCCTCGCGCGTGGGCTCCGTGCGCAGCTGCAGCGCGAGCTCCATGTAGGCCTTGGAGAAGGCGTTGGCGACGTGCGCCGCGAAGCGCGGGTCGTCCGAGATGTAGTTGACGAGCAGCAGGTTGCTCACCGAGGTGTCGATGTCGAGCTTCTCGAGCAGCGCCGAGGCGATCCAGTTGTCGATCGAGCCGGCGCCGCCGGTGTCCTTCTCCCAGGCCTCACGCACCGCCGGGTCCTGGGCGAGCTTGAGCTCGCGCGCCGCCTGCGCGGCCACGCGCGGGCTCATGAGCAGCTCGACCTGCGTCTGGATGTAGCTCGAGCGCTCGCGCGCCGACAGGCGCCCGGGCGACATCGACTGCTCGTCGCGCGCGTCCACCAGCAGCGTGGCCGTGGCGACGTAGCGCTTGGGCATGATCAGTGCGGCGGCGACCGCGGCAACGATGGTCGCCGCGAGCACCAGCATGAATGCCTTGCGTCGCGCGCGCAGTGCCAGCAGGAACTGATTGAGGTCCATGTCTATGCCTTCCCTTTAAAAGAGCGATTCCCGGACGTAGATGACATCGTTCGCCTGCAGCACGTCGCGCAGGCCAGCGCTGGCCTCCACCGGCTTGCCGTCGGGGCCGGTGCGGCGCAGCTTCAGGCGCCGGTCGCTGCCGCGCGGCGTGATGCCGCCACCGGCGGCGAGCGCCTGCATCACCGTCATGTTCGGCTCCAGGCGGTAGGCGCCGGCGCGCGTCACTTCGCCGTAGATGTAGAACATGGGCGCGCGCTCGACGTGGATGGTCTCGCCGCCCTTCAGCTCGAACGGCTTGCCCAGGACGTCGACCTTGTGCTCCTTGCCGTCGCGGATCACGGTGACGGTCTCGGAGCCGGTGGCGGAGACACCCCCGGCGGCGGCGATCACGTCGGCGAGGCGCGAGCTCGACTCGTCGAGCGGGTAGCGGCCGGGGCGCGCCACCATGCCGAGCACCGAGACCTGCCGGCTGCGCAGCGTGACCAGCCCGACGCTCACCTGCGGGTTGTTGAGGAACTTGCCGCGCTTGAGCGCCGCGGCGATCTCGGCGCCGGCGCCGGCGGGCGTGAGTCCAGCAATCTTCAGCTCGCCCACCAGGGGCAGCGTCACCATGCCCTTTTCTGTGATGCGCGTCTCGGTAGTGAGGTCGGGCTGCTGGAACACGGTCACCCGCACCGCGTCCCCGACCCCGAGCTTCTCGCCCGACTGCGCAAGCGCGCCGGCCGCCATGGCCAGCATCAACAGTCCCAATGCAATGCGTTTCATCGTCACCTCGCTTTGAATTCGTCTGCGTAATCGATACGTGCGGCGCCGCGCAGGCGCTGGAGCTCCGCGGCGGCGAGCTCCA
>DASUUN010000347.1:0-5227 GCA_036374055.1 Burkholderiales bacterium | reverse complement strand
CGGTCGTCGTCGGCGAGGATGTCGTGCGCCGGGCGCTCGAGGTCGTCGAACTGCCCGCCTTCGAGCGCGCGCCAGAACGCCCAGCCGATCAGGAATACGAGGGCGACCGAGAGGGGAACGAGGAGGTAGAGGCTTTCCATGCCGGTTGTGCTTCGAGCGGGCGCAGCGCGTTCAGCAGCACCGTAAGCGAGCTCGCGCCCATGGCGAGCGCGGCCTCCCACGGGCCGATGAAGCCGCTCGCCGCGAGCGGGATGGCGACCGCGTTGTAGGCGAGCGCCCATGCGATGTTCTGGCGCACAAGGCGCATCGCCCGGCCGGCCACCGAAAAAGCGGCGAGCACGCCGCCGAGCGAGCTGTTCATCAGGACGACGTCCGCGGTGAGCTGCGCCGCGTCGGCGCCGCTGCCCATGGCGAACGACACGTCGGCGCGCGCGAGCACCGGGGCGTCGTTCAGCCCGTCGCCCACCATGGCGACGACGCGGCCTTCGGCCTGCAGCCGGGACGCATGGCGCAGCTTGTCCTCGGGGGTCATGCCGCCCGCGTAGCGGGCGATGCGCACGCGGCGCGCCATCGCGGCGACCGCGTCGGGCGCGTCGCCGCTCGCGAGGTGTACGTCGATGCCGCGCGCCTTCAGGTCGTGGAGCAGCGCCTGCGCCTCGGGGCGCAGCTCGTCCTGCAGCTCGAAGGCGGCGAGCCAGCCGCGCTCGTCGGCCAGGAACACCCGCGTGCGCGAAGACCCGGTAGCCCCGGCCGGCGGCAGCGAGAAGCCTTCCCGGCAGAACGCCTCGGTGCCGATGCGCGCTCGCCGCCCCTCGATGCGCCCTTCCAGTCCATGCCCGGGCTCATGACGGGCCTCCTCGACCTTCAATCCTTCGGAAGACGCAAAGGCGCGGGCAATCGGGTGCCGGCTCGTCGCCTCCAGCGCCGCGGCGAGGCGCAAACAGGCCTGTTCCTCCAATTCACCCAGGACAAGAACGTTCGAGAGGCAAAGCTTCCCGGTGGTGAGCGTGCCAGTCTTGTCGAGCACCACGTCGGTCACGCGATCGAGCGCCTCCAGCGCGCGCGCCCGCGTCAGCAGCACGCCGCGGCCGAGGAGCGTGCCGCTCGCGCGCGTGAGGACGACCGGCGCGGCCAGGGCCAGCGCGCACGGGCAGGCGACCACGAGCACCGCCACCGCGATCCACGGATTGGCGGAAAGGAGTCCCGAGAGCGCGGCCACCGCCACGATCACCCAGGTGAGATGCCGCGCGACACGGTCGGCCGCCTCGACCAGCTTCGGCCGCGAGGCGGCGCCGCGCTCGGCGAGGCGCGCGACCGCGGCGGCGCGGGTATCGGCGCCGGTGCGCGTGACCTGCAGGGTGAGCGGCTGCTCGAGGTTCACCGAGCCCGCGACCAGCTCGTCGCCCGCGGCCTTCGCCACCGGGCGCGACTCGCCGGTGAGCAGCGATTCGTCGGCGCTCGAGCGGCCCTCGAGCACGATGCCGTCCGCGGGCACCCGCTCTCCCGGCGCGACGATCACGCGCTCTCCCGGGGAAAGGGCCGTTCCGGAAGACAGGCGCAGCAGCGGGTCGAGCTGGCGTCCGGCGCGGCGCCGCGCGGCCGCCTCCAGGTAGCGTGCGCCGAGGAGCAGGAAGGCGAGCATGGCGATGGAGTCGAAGTACACCTCGCCGATTCCGCTCACCGTGGCCCAGGCGCTTGCGAGGAAGGCGCCGCCCAGGCCGAGCGCGATCGGCGTGTCCAGGCCGAGGCGGCGCTGGGAAAGCTCCAGGCGCGCGCCGCGGAAGAACGGCGCGCAGGAAAAAAGCATCACCGGCACGGTGATGAGCAGGCTCGCCCAGCGCATCAGCCCCTCGGCCTCGGGCGACAGGCCGCCGCCGTCGATGTACGCCGGGAACGCATACATCATCACCTGCATCGCGCCGAATGCCGCGACGAACAGGCGCCACAGCGCGGCGCGCCGTTCCCGCTGCTCGAGCTCGGCATGCCGCTGCGCATCGTACGGATACGCGTCGTAGCCGACGGCGCGCACCGCCGCCACGATCTTCGACAGCGTGGTGCCGGCGGGGTCCCAGGCGACCTGCGCGCGCTGGGTCGCATAGTTGACGTCGGCGCGCGCCACGCCCGGCACGCGCCGCAGCGTCTGCTCCACCAGCCACAGGCAGGCCGCGCAGCGCACGCGGTCGATGATCAACGAGACTTCGCTGCCTTGCAGTTCCCCGTAGGAATTTTCTATCGAGAGAAGTTCAGCGGGCGCGGCCCCGGGCGCGCAGCGCGTCTCGTAATAGCTCTCCAGCCCCGCGGCCGAGATGGTGCGCGCCACCGCCTCGCAGCCGGCGCAGCACAGCTCGCGCGCGGCGCCGAGCAGCGTGACGCGGTGCCTGCCGGCCTCGAGGACCGGCAGGCCGCAATGAAAGCAGGCGGTCAGGAGACCTGCAGGCGGCGCGCCTGGGCACCCGCCTTCTTGGGCAGCACCAGGTTCAGCACGCCGTCCTTGTATTCGGCCTTCGCGCCGCCGGCGTCGACCTCGGCGGGCAGGGAGAAGCTGCGGCTCACCATGCCGTAGCTGCGCTCGCTGTAGATGACCTTCTCGTCCTTCTTCTCTTCCTTCTCCTGCTTCACCTCGGCGCGCACGGTGACCGCGTTGGCGTCGATGTCGACCTGGATGTCTTCTTTCTTCACGCCGGGAATGTCGGCGCGCACCGTGTACGCTTTCTCGTCTTCCTTGACGTCGAGCTTCATCTTCGGCTCGGCGGTCTCGGGCATGCCGGCAAACGGCCTGACGAAGAAGCCTTTGGAGAATTCGTTGAACAGCTCGTCGAACGGGTTATAGCGCGCGATGTTGGCCATGGGACACTCCGGTAGGGGACAATCCATAGGGGACAATCCATGCTAGCCAGCAGGCCGCGCGGCCGTTTGACCTGCGTCAAACGGCGCTTACGAGTCGTTCCGGCTGCCGATTTCGGAGCGCAGCAGCTGCTCGCGGTACAGGCGGCTGAAGGCGGCGACCTGGTCCACCGGCAGGCGTTTGGAGCGGCCTTCGGCGATCGCCTTCAGCTTGTCGCGCAGGCTGGCGTAGGTGCTGCCGACGAACTTGTCGTCGCGCGCCAGCGCGGCGGCGTCGAAATAGCGCATCAGGCTGCGCGCCGCGTCCTGGGCGCTGATGTCGCAGCCATGCTCGGTCAGATGCGGCACCAGCCGGTCCAGGCTTGCGAGCTGCGTTTCCACCCGATGCAGGTTCATGGTTCCAAATCAACGAGATGCAAGCGTCGTGCCGTCCCGCTTTAAGCGCCCGCCCGGCGCCCCCATCTAGCCCGGAATGAAATACAAGGATTACTACAAGGTCCTGGGCGTGGAGCGCTCCGCGAGCGACGACGACATCAAGAAAGCGTACCGCAAGCTGGCCCGTAAATACCATCCCGACGTGTCGAAGGAAGCCGATGCCAAGGAGAAGTTCCAGGAGGTCTCGGAGGCCTACGAGACGCTGCGCGACAAGGAAAAGCGCGCCGCCTATGACAGCCTGGGCAGCGGCTTCCGGCCGGGCCAGGACTTCCGCCCGCCGCCCGACTGGTTCGACCGCTTCGGCGGCGGCCGCAGCGAGGACCTCGGCGGCGTCGACCTGTCGGAGCTGTTCGAGTCCCTGGGGGCGTTCGGCCGCGCCACCGGCTTCGGCCGGCGCGGCGGCACGCATCGGGGCGGGCGCACCATGGCGTTTCCCGGCGAGGACTACGAGGTCCCGGTGCGCCTGACCCTCGAGGAGGCTTATCGCGGCGCCGAGCGTTCGGTGCAGCTCGAGGGCCGCAGCTTCACGGCGCGCATCCCGCGCGGCGCAACCGACGGGCAACGCCTGCGCCTGCGAGGCAAGGGCGGCCCCGGCGCGAACGGCGGCCCGCCGGGCGACCTTTACCTGCAGATCCAGCTCTCGCCGCATCCGCTGTTCCGGGCGAGCGGCCACGACCTCGACCTCGACGTGCCGCTCGCGCCCTGGGAAGCCGCGCTTGGCGCCCATGTCGAGATCCCGACGATGGAGGGCCGCGTCACGTTGAAAGTGCCGCCCGGCTCGAAGGCCGGCCAGAAGCTGCGCCTTGCCGGCAAAGGGCTGCCCAAGCCCGGCGGCGGCGCGGGCGACCTGTACGCGGTGCTCGAGATCGCGGTGCCGGCGGATCTCACCGAGCGGGAGAAGCAGCTGTTCGAAGAGCTGCGCAAGGCGTCGCGCTTCGATCCGCGCAGCCGCTTCGGCTGACGGGCATGCTCCTTGCGAGTGGCTTCCCTATGGCACTGACCCCGGAGCAGACCCAGCAATTGCACGCCACGGTCGAGCAGCGCCGCGCCGCGTTGCGCGCCGAGATCGGGCATGACCTGGACAAGGTGCGCGCCGACCGGCTCGAAGACCTCGCCGGCGCTTCGCCAGACGCGGGCGACGAGTCGATCGCGAGCCTGATCTCCGATCTCGACCAGGCCGAGACCTCGCGCGATCTGTCGGAGTTGCGCAGCCTCGACTCGGCGCACGGGCGCATCGAGGACGGCAGCTACGGCACCTGCATCGACTGCGGCGGCGACATCGGCTTCGCGCGCCTGCAGGCCAACCCGGCCGCCGAGCGCTGCATCCGCTGCCAGACCCAGTACGAAAAGACCCACGCCTCCCCCACCGGCCCAACCCTCTAATTCGGGGTCAGTGTCGTAATTAAGGCGCCGCATACGCGCGCACTCAATTACGACACTGACCCCGAATTAGGCTTTGAGGACGACCTTCTGGTACAGGCCGGGGAAGGCGCCGGCGGGGTCGTACTTCGCCTTGAGCGCCTGGTAGGCGTCGCCGCCGTAGAGGCGGTGGAACTCGTCCTCGGGGAAGTAGCTGTCGGAGTAGAGCGACTTGATGCCGCCGAGCTCGACCACCTTGCGCTCGATCAAGCGGTTGAAGTGGCCCGCGGGATGCGCATCGCGTGTGCGCTTCACGTCCCAGAAGCCGAAGTTCACGTACCAGTCCTCGCGCATCGGGTAGAGGGTGAACTGCGGGGTTGCATGGCCGGCGTCCTGCACCGGGCCGATGGGGCAGATCCACTGCGGCCACAGTCCGATCTCGCGGGCGTAGAACTCGAGGAACTCGGCGGCGCGCGAGATCGGGATGTCGACGTCCTGGATCACCGACTCGGAGTGCAGGCCGAGGACCTTCTCGATCTTGCGCGTGACGCCGACGCGGCTGTTCCAGCGCATGATCCTGGTGTAGTGG
>DASUUN010000346.1:0-5147 GCA_036374055.1 Burkholderiales bacterium | reverse complement strand
GCTCTGGACGCTGGGCTACGCCTTTTTCCTGCGCCACTTCGTGCCCCGCATGCGCGACCTGGGCCGCGCGAGCTCAGAGCTGCGCTCGATGGTGATGGGGCGCGTGGTCGACAGCTACACCAACATCCTGACGGTGAAGCTCTTCGCGCGCATGGCGGACGAGGACGCCTACGTGCGCGAGTCGATCGACCAGCACCAGAACGGCATGGCCGCGCACATGGCGCTCATCACGCGCTTCATGTTCTGGCTGACGGCGATGAATGCGCTCTTGCTGGTGGGCACGGCGGGCATCGGCATCTGGCTGTGGGCGCAGGGCGCGGTAAGCGCCGGCGTGGTGGCGACCGCGCTGCCGCTCGCGTGGCAGATCGCCAACGCCGCCGGCTGGGTGAGCTGGGAGGTCACCGCGATCTTCGAGAACGTCGGCGTGGTGCAGGAGGGCATGCAGTCGATCGCCGTGCCGCACGCGAGCGTCGACCGGCCGCGCGCGCAGCCGCTGGAAGTGTCCCGCGGCGAGATCGTGTTCGAGAACGTGACCTTCGGCTATGGACGCAGCGATGCCTTGCCCGTTCTGAATGAATTGAGACTTGAGATAAGGGCGGGCGAGCGCGTGGGCCTCGTCGGCCGCTCCGGCGCCGGCAAGTCGACGCTGGTCAACCTGCTGCTGCGGTTCCATGACCTGGAAGGCGGCAGGATCACGATCGACGGCCAGGACATCGCGCAGGTGACGCAGGAGAGCCTGCGCGCAGCGATCGGCATGGTGACGCAGGACACGTCGCTCCTGCACCGATCGATCGCCGCCAACATCCGCTACGGCCGGCCCTCGGCGAGCGACGCGCAGGTGGAGGCGGCGGCGCGCAAGGCCCAGGCCCACGACTTCATCCGCGGCCTGCGGGACTGGAAAGGCAACACCGGCTACGACGCCCACGTCGGCGAGCGCGGCGTGAAGCTCTCCGGGGGGCAGCGCCAGCGCATCGCGCTCGCGCGCGTGATCCTGAAGGATGCGCCGATCCTGGTGCTGGACGAGGCCACCTCGGCGCTGGACAGCGAGGTGGAGCTCGCCATCCAGGAGCAGCTGCTCGACCTCATGGAAGGCAAGACGGTGATCGCGATCGCGCACCGCCTCTCCACCATCGCCCGCATGGACCGGCTCGTGGTGCTCGAGCAGGGCAGGGTGGCGGAAAGCGGCACGCACGAAGAGCTGCTCGCGCTCGGCGGGCACTACGAGAAGCTCTGGCGCCACCAGTCGGGCGGCTTCCTCGCCGACGAGGTGCTCGACGCCGACCTTCAGGCCTAGTACGTGCCGCGGAAGGATTCCTGGCCGGGGACGTAGGCGACGTTGCTGATCGCGGGGTTGCGGTTGACGAGCGCGCGCGCGTAGAGCGGGTGGCGCATGCTGCGCACCTCGTGCTCGATCCGGAACAGCGGCTTCGCGTCCCGCGGATCGACGATCTGCTGGAAGCGCCATTCATGGTCGCCGGTTTCCATCGTGATCAGGCCGCGCTCCAGCAGCCACTGGTAGGGCCCGGAGAAGTCCGCGATATAGATGGCGACGTGGTGCCCGTCGTATCCCGGAAGCGGCGCTGCGCTTTCGGCGAATACGAGCAGCTGCGCGCCCCCGGTCGATACCCGCGCGCGGCCCGCTTCCGCCGTCGCAGGCGTTTTCATGACCTCGCGATAGAAGCGCGCGATGCCTTCGGCGCTGCCCTGGGGCACGTCGAACTCCACGTAGGCGATGCCGAGGTCGGCATTGCCGAACTGCGGCGCCGGCGCGTGACAGCGCCAGCGGTTCCCCCAGGGGCAGGTCGCCTCGACATGGCCGCCGGCATCCCACCAAGTGAACTTCGTGTCCTTCAGCAGCGGCTGCACCCGCTGCAGCCGCGCCTTCAGCTCGCCCAGGTCGGGGACCACCAGGCCGATCGTGCCGCGCAGCACCTGCGGCTCGCGCGTGGGCAGGTGCACCTGCGTGCGGCCGTAGTTCACCCACATGTTGTCCACGCCGACCATGATGTACGGATCGCGCGTGCCGCCCAGCCCGACCACGTAGTACAGCGTGGCGAGGCGCTGGTCGGGCTGCGTCACGTTCACGTGCTCGAGCAGCACGATGTTGCCGATGCTCTGGGCGGCGCGGTCGAACTTGGGCATCTGGACAGGGGCGTTCATGCCGCTAGTCTATTCCCCAAACCTTGCGCGCGAAATCGGGGTAGTCCGCCGCCATCTCGCGCGCCACGGGCCCGCGCAGCAGGGCCAGGTCCTCGGCGGAGGGGACAGGCGTGCGGGGGACGGCCGGCGGGGCATCGTAGTCGAACCCGGTCTGGGCCCGCACGTCCTCGCCGTCGTGCAGGCTTTCCAGAAGCCAGCGCCGCGGGTCCTTCTGCCAGGCGAACACCGCCTTGCCCGTGAGCAGCGCCGAAGGGTTGCCGGCGGCAGAAACGAACTCGACCTTCGGTACGAGCACGCGGGGGGAATGCTCCTCGCGAAACAGGATCACGTTCGGCACCACCGCGTACATGAAGGCCGAGCCGAAAGAGCCAGGGAAGCGCCGGCCCTCGGCCTGCACCAGGTTGATGTTGCCCTCGCCGTCGATCTGCGCCCCGCCCAGGAAGAACACGTCGATGCGCCCCTGGCCGGCGAGGTCGAACAGCTCGCGCGAGCCCTCGGTGAACGGGTTGCCTTTTCGCTTGTGCAGCATCGAAAGGCGCAATGACTTGTTTCTTTGCTTGACGAGCAATGCGCCTGCGGCGGGAATCGGCGAGGCCGCCCCGACCGCGACATGCCGGGCCCCGCCGATCAGGCGGGCGACGGCGCAGGCGAGGAGCTCTTCGCGGGCGTGCAAACGAATTCGGCGAGGTAGTTCGCGAAGCCTTCGCGGCTCTTCGCCGCCTTGGCGTAGCGCATGAGGTGCGCGTCGTCGATGCCGTAGGCGCCGGCCACGCCGAGCGGCCAGGCGCCGCGCTTCGCCTCTGCGCTCGCCGAGATGTAGGTCGACGAGATCACGCCCGGCGCCAGCAGCTCGTCCTCGAGCATGTCGCCTTCGCGCCTTTCCTCGTAAGTGACAAAGCACCGGCGCGAAGCATGGGCAATCGTCGCCAGCTCGCGGCGCCTGCCGACCCACACGTTGCCCGCCTCGTCTGCCCAGCGTGCGTGGAACAAAGCAAGGTCGGGCGCGATCGCCGGCACCATGAGGATGGGGTCTTCGCTATCCGAGAACGGGTTCTGCCTGACCTGCCACTCCTTACGGAGAGAAATCAACTGCGAGCCCAAAACCCCTCGCAGCGGCATGAACGGCACGCCCTTCTCGCTCGCCTGCAGCGCGGTGTGGATCGCCGGGCAGGTCGCGTCGCGCACCACGATCTCGCCCTTCTCCGCCGCTTCCGTGAAGCGCGGCGCGAGGCCCGCCTCGCCGAGCGACACGGCGCTGGTTTCCACCTCGGCGACGCAGCCTGCGCCGATGAGGAGGTCGGCGCACATGCCGAGCACGGGGACACCGAGCAGCTTCAGGTTCTTTGCTTTTCTGCGAATCAGGGCTCGGACGACTTCCATCGCGGGCATGGAATAGTCCGGCGGCATGGCGATGAGCGCGCCGTCCGAAATCTGCTTCGCCAGATCTTCAGCGGTCACGGCGTTGGTGCTTCCGTTCTTGCATGAGAGATAAAAAACAACCCCCCCTGCTCGCAAAAGCCGCTCGCTTCCCCCCTTGTCTGGGGGGCGAACCTCGAGGGGCCGGTGGTACTCATCCGGTCCCACCCACGGTAAGACCCTCAATCTTCAAAGTCGGCTGGCCGACGCCTACCGGCACGCTCTGCCCTTCCTTGCCGCACACGCCGATGCCCGAGTCGAGCTGCAGGTCGTTGCCGATCATGGTGACGCGGGTGAGCACATCGGGGCCGTTGCCGACCAGCATGGCGCCCTTCACCGGCGTGGTGACCTTGCCGTTCTCGATGAGGTAGGCCTCGGCCGCCGAGAACACGAACTTGCCGTTGGTGATGTCGACCTGGCCGCCGCCGAAGTTGGTGGCGTACAGGCCGCGCGGCACGCTGGCGATGATCTCCTGCGGGTCGTGCTGCCCGGCGAGCATGTAGGTATTGGTCATGCGCGGCAGCGTGAGGTGGGCGAAAGACTCGCGGCGCGCGTTGCCGGTGAGCGGCATCTTCATCAGGCGCGCGTTGAGGCTGTCCTGAAGGTAGCCACGCAGCACGCCGTCCTCGATCAGCACGTTGCGCTGCGTCGGATTGCCCTCGTCGTCCACGGTGAGCGAGCCGCGCCGGCCGGGCAGCGTGCCGTCGTCGACCACGGTGACGCCGCGGGCGGCGACGCGCTCGCCGATGCGACCGGAGAACGCCGAACTGCCCTTGCGGTTGAAGTCGCCTTCCAGGCCGTGGCCCACCGCCTCGTGCAGCAGCACGCCCGGCCAGCCCGGGCCGAGCACTACCGTCATCGTGCCGGCGGGCGCGGGACGCGCCGCGAGGTTGACCAGCGCCTGCGACACCGCCTGGCGGGCGTAGGTGTCGAGCACCTCGTCGGTGAAGTACGCGTAGTCGGTGCGCCCACCACCGCCGGAAGAGCCGGTCTCGCGCCGCCCGTGCGCCTCGGCGATCACCTGCACCGAGACGCGCACGAGCGGCCGCACGTCCGCGGCGAGCGTGCCGTCGCCGCGCGCGATCAGCACCACCTCGTACTCGCCGCCCAGGCTCGCCATCACCTGCGTGATGCGCGGGTCGAGGGCCCGGCACTTCTTCTCCAGCTTCTCCAGCAGCGCGACTTTGTCGGCGGACGCGAGCGAGGCCACGGGGTCGATGGCGTGGTACAGCGGCGCAGGAACCCTTGAAGCGTTGGACTTGATCCGTTTCGACTGCCCTGCGGCAGCAATGGCCCGGGTTGCGCGCGCGGCGTCCTGGAGCGCGTCGAAGCTGATCTCGTCGGAGTAGGCGAAGGCGGTTTTTTCGCCGGAGAGCGCGCGCACGCCCACGCCCTGCTCGATGTTGAAGCTGCCCGACTTGACGATGCCCTCCTCCAGGCTCCAGCCCTCGTAGCGCGAGTACTGGAAATAGAGGTCGGCGTAGTCCACCTTGCGCGCGTTCAGCGTGCCGAATACCCGGTCGAGCTTGGTGGCCTCCAGGTCGAAGGGCGCGAGCAGCGTGGTGGTGGCG
>DASUUN010000345.1:0-3671 GCA_036374055.1 Burkholderiales bacterium | reverse complement strand
CAGGCGTCGCAGGCGGTGCAAAGGTCGTTGATGGTGAGTGCCATGGGTTGTCTCCTTTCAGGCGGCCATGCGTTGCTGGAGGTCCTTCAGCTTGCCGTGGCGGTAGGCGCCCCAGAGCGCGGCGCCGATCGCCCCGGCGTAGATGGAGTCCGGGTGGCTCACCGCGGTGAGGCCGGTCACTTTCTCGGCCGCGAGCTCCTGCTGCAGCGCGGCGAGCAGCCCCTCATCGAGCGCGAGCCCGCCGGTGAGGAGCACCGTGCCCTTGGTGATGCCGGTGACCTTGAGGAGCTTCACCAGGCGCGAGGCCATCGACAGATGGATGCCCTTCAGGATGTCGGGCGTGGCGATGCCGCGCGACACCATGTTGATGACGTCGGTCTCGGCGAGCACCGCGCAGATCGAGCTCACCTTCTCGGGCTGCTGCGCGCCCTTCGACAGCGGCCCGATTTCCTCCACCGCCACGCCCAGGTAGCGCGCGATGTTCTCCAGGAACTGCCCCGAGCCCGAGGCGCACTGGCTGGTCATCTTGTAGGACAGCACCTTGCCGCGCTCGTCGACGTAGATGGCGCGGCCGTTGAGCGCGCCGATGTCCACCACCGCGCGCGCCTGCGGGTTGAGGAACACCCCGCCGCGCGCGTGCGTGGTCATCGAGTAGAAGTGCCCGGTGGCGAACCTGACGTTCTCGCCCTCACCGGTGGTCGCGATGTAGGAGACTTCCTCGGGCCTGAGGTGCTTCTCCGCCAGCACCTCGTCGAACCCCTGCTTCGCCAGCTCCATGGGGTCGCGCCGGCGGATGCGCTCCACGCGCCTGGCCAGCCACTCGCCGTCGTTGAACAGCACGGTCTTGACCGCGCCCGAGCCGATGTCGATGCCTGCTGTAAGGGTCATGTTCTGTTCTCCACTGTCTTGCCGTCCTCGACGACCGCGCGCCAGGCGAAGGTCGCCGCCCCGAGCGCGCCGGTATAAATGGAGTCCGGGTTGATGTTGAGCGTCACCTTGCCGTAGTTCTCGCGCACCAGGTCCATCAGCGCCTTCACCGCGGCCTCGTTCTTCGCCACGCCGCCGGTGAAGGTGAACTCGTCGCGGATGCCGCCGGAGCGTGCGAGGATCGACATGGCGCGCAGCACGATGGCGCGGTGCAGCCCGGCCATGATGTCCTCGCGCTTCTCGCCCAGCGACAGCCGGTCGCGCAGCTCGGCGCCGGCGAACACCGTGCAGGTGGAGTTGATGCGCACGGTCTTGGTCGCCTTCATGGCGAGCGGCCCGAGCTCGTGCAGCCCCATGTTCATCTCGTCGGCGATGTAGCCGAGGTAGCGACCGCAGCCCGCGGCGCAGCGGTCGTTCATCTGGAACGACTCGACGATGCCGTGCGCGTCGACCTGGATCGCCTTGGTGTCCTGGCCGCCGATGTCGAGCACCGTGGCGGTCTTCGGGTACATGACGTGCGCCCCCAGGCCGTGGCACAGGATCTCCGAGCGGATGTGCTCCTTGGAGAACGGCAGCCGCGCGCGCCCGTAGCCGGTGCCGATGACGTAGGTCTCCTCCATCGGCGTCGCCAGCACGCCTTTGATGGGGGCGGAAATCCTCTCCTTCTGCGAAAGGGTTTCGGGCAAGGCCACATACGTGCGCTCCAGCGCGGCCAGCAGGTGGCCGGAGATGGCCTCGCCGTACACCCGGTTCTCCACCTCGATGATCGAGCGGTCGAACACGTTGAGCAGCTGGTCGTAGCGCACCCCGGCGTCCTTCGCCACCGGCTCGCCGAGCGCGAGGTACTGGGCGCCGGCGATGTCGCGGAAGAAGTCGCTCTTGCGCTTGGCTCCGGGGGCGAACAACTGGTTTGCTTCTTTTTTGAGAAGAGTAAATAGGGACTCCAAAGCAGAAGCCACGCCGGCGGCCGCGTCGCCGAAGTGGCCGCTCTGCGCGTTGCGCTGGCACACCTGCTCGAGGTCGGCGAGCTGCTCCAGGTACTGCTCCAGGCGGAAGTCGCGCTCGAGCTGGCCTAGAAAGCCTTCGAGACCGCCGTTCAGGACCCCGTTCTTCGCCAGTTCGGCCCTGAACAGGAAGAAGCGGGCTGCCACGAGCGCCTCCTGCTTGGCGATGGCGGCGGCGGTGTCGTAGTTGGAGCGCGAGTTGGTGATGCCGCGGCCGAGCACGGTGCGCGCCTCGTCCATCACCACCGCCTTGGTGGTGGTGGAGCCCAGGTCGATGCCGATGAAGGTTTTCATGTCAGTGGGCCGTGCGTTTCTGCTTGATCATCTGGAAGTAGCTCTCCAGCCGGTTCTTGATGTTGGCCGCCGAGAAGTAGCGCGGGTCGACCAGGTCCGACTCGATGAACGCCGCCGGCTTGCCGGTGCGCTTCTCCACCTCGCGCAGGATGAGGAGCTGCCCGGCCGAGAAGCTGTTGCAGCTCTTGATCGAGTTGATCAGCAGGCCGTCGGCCTGGTACTCGTCCATGTACCTGCAGATCATGTCGATGCGCTGGGGGAAGTTGAGGTTGGTGTAGCAGCCCAGGCAGTACTCGGCGAGCGACTCGAGCGGGTGGTCCGGGTCGTGGCGGAAGCCGAAGTCGTACACGCCGCCCACCTTCGAGTAGGTCGAGGCCACCACCACCGCGCCCTCGTCGTAGAACATCTTCCAGAACTCGCGGAAGCTGGTCCAGTTGGGCGGGCCTTCGACCACCAGGCGGTACTTCTCGCCGGGATGGTCGCCCTCGGGCGTAACCGGGCCCTTGCCCGCTCGCATCCTGTCCTCCACCTCTTTTCTGAGGACTTCGTAGTACCGCGTGGCTTCCGGGACGCCGCGGAACGCGGTGAAGATGGGCCCGATGTAGTACACCGCGCCGAAGTAGCCGTCGATCGGGCTGGGGCGCTGCTTCGCGCTCTGCAGCACGTGCACCAGGTCCTCCTCGGCCTTGGCGGACTCCTTCATGTACTCGCGCAGCCGGTCGATGTCGAACTTCACGCCCGACACGCGCTCCAGCGTGGGGATCACCTTGTCCTTGAGCTGCTTCACCACGTAGTCGCGCATGCTCGGGCTCACCTTGCCGTCGCCCTGGTAGGGTACGTGCAGCATGGTGGTCTCGCAGTCGTACTTCTGGCGGATGAGCTCGAACCACTTCATGAAGGTGAAGCAGCCGGTGTAGGAGAGCAGCAGCACGTCGGGGCGCGGCAGCGGGTCGCCGGTCGGCCCCTTCTCGCCGGCGAGCATCATGCCCAGGTCGGCCTTCACGTACGTGCACACGTCCTCGGAATGCCCGTCGCGCTCGGCGTCCAGCACCATCTTCCCGGACTTCTTGCGCATCGCGTTCTGCAGCGCGTTGGTCTCCGGCAGGCTGCGCGCGAAGTCGAAGCACATCAGCAGCTCGTTGAGGTTCCCCGGCACGAAGGTGGCGGCGACTTTCCTGCCGTCCTGGTGCGCGGTGGCGAGCTCGCGATAGTTGCGGTTGATGAGCTCCTTCTGCAGCAGCATCGCATCTTCCTTGATGATTTCCTTCTTCACGGCGACGGCGGCGTTCATGCGGCGCTCCACAGTTTGATCGAGTCGGCGAAGGTGCCGGCCTGCTCGCGGATCGGCGCCATCTGGCCGGTGTTCTCCGCGTACTTGAAGGCGGTGTAGGGAATCTTGTGCTTCGCCAGGATCTCCTGCAGCATCGGCCGCTCGAGCAGCGCCGG
>DASUUN010000344.1:0-11560 GCA_036374055.1 Burkholderiales bacterium | reverse complement strand
CGGCTGCAGCGGCTCGAGCGCTTCGCGCAAGGCATCACCCGCTGCCACGTCACGCTCGCGCAGGAGGACAGCAAGCACAACAAGGGCAACCGCTACAGCGTGATGGTCGAGGTGCGCGTGCCGCCGCAGCACGACCTCGCGGTGAAGAAGCAGAAGGAGATCCGCGACATGCCCGCGCAGCTGCCGGCACTCATCAACCTGGCGTTCGGCGCCATCGAGCGCCAGCTGAAGAAGACCGCGGCGCTGCGCCGCGGCGAGGAAAAGACCCACGACGGCCAGCCGCACGGCCTGGTGGAGAAGCTGTTCGAGGAGGGCTACGGCTTCATCCGCGCGGCCGACGACCACCGCCAGGTGTACTTCCACAGGAACAGCGTGCTGCACGACGACTTCGATCGCCTCACGGTGGGAACCGAGGTGCGCTTCAGCCCGGAGGAGGGCGAGGACGGGACGCAGGCGAGCAGCGTCCAGGTGGTGGGCAAATCGGCATCCATCTAACAGAAGGAGGCGCGTCATGCTCCATAGCGTCAAGCAGCTGCGCGGCGATGCGATCGTCGCGAACGACGGCAGGATCGGCTCGGTCGAGGACGTCTACTTCGACGACCAGCGCTGGGGCCTGCGCTATTTCGTCGTCGACACCGGCGGCTGGCTGCCGGGGCGCGCGGTGCTGATCTCGCCGGCGTCGGTCGACCCGGAAGGCTCGGGCGGCGAGGCGATCCGCGTCAACCTGACGCGCGCGCAGGTCGAGCAGGCGCCGGGTGCCGAAAAGGACATGCCGGTGTCCCGGCAGTTCGAGGAAATCCACGCGCGCTACTACGGCTACCCGTACTACTGGGGGCCGGGGGTCGGCGCGGGGGCCGGCTATCCGCTGCCGCAGACCGGCAGCGACCGCGAAGTGAGCGCGGCCAAGGCGCAGGCGGCGGCCTCCCACCTGCGCAGCGGCGCGGAGGTGCTCGGCTATCGCATCGAGGCGCAGGACGGCAAGATCGGGCACCTCGAGGACCTGATGGTGGACGACCGCACCTGGGGGGTGGACGCGATGGTCGTAGACACCACGGACTGGCTGCCCGGTGGCGAGGTGCGGGTGCCGCCGCAAGCCGTGGCGCGAATCGACTTTGAGACGAAGACCGTCCGTCCACCTCGGCATGACGCGCGAGCAGGTGAGGCAGGCGCCGAAGGTCTAGGCGTTCTTGCCTGCCACGTCGCGCGCGCACAGGCCCAGCGCGAGCGCAACATACGCCGCGGCCAGCGCCCCGCCGGGCAGGCGCAGCTCGAAGCCCGGGGTCAGCCGCTTCGGCACGACGTGGTAATCGGTGAGGTAGGCGAGCGCGGACACGGCGGCGCCGCGCGCGAGGGGCGGTATGCCGCGCGGCAGGGCCTCGTAGAACAGGGCCCAGAATACCGAGGCACCGTAGTTGGCGGCGAAGCCGGTAGCCGTGTACTTCACGGAGTAGCCGTCCTCCCGGCCGGCGCGCTCGCCCCACAGAAAATGGCTGGTGGCGTTCAGCGGCGCGGGCGCGGAGCCGGCGGCGCGGCGTCCTGCCACCGCCACCACCAGCGTCACGGCGGCCGCGGCGAGGCTGCCGGATACCAGCGCGCGGCGCAGGGTCACGGCGGCAGGCTCAAGGCCCGGTCAGGTCGCGTGCGGCCCGCCGGGCTGCGACACGCCCTTCACCGCCTTGCCTGCCGAATTCTCGCCCTTCAGCGCGAGGTCGCCGAGCGACACGATGCCGACCAGGCGCTTGTCGCGGTTGACGACCGGCAGGCGCCGCACGCGGATGTCGCCCATGTTCTTCGCCACGTGGTCGAGATCCTCGTCGTCGTAGCAGTACTTCACTTCCCGGCTCATCACCTCGCGCACCGGCGTGTCGGGGCCTTTGCCCGCGGCCACCGCGCGCACCGCGATGTCGCGGTCGGTGATCATGCCCACCAGCCGGTCGTTCTCGCCCACCGGCACCGAGCCGGCGTCGATGTCGTCCATGATCTTCGCCACGTCGCGGATGGTCTGGTCGGGACTCGCCAGGCGCACGTCGCGGCTCATCGCTTCGGATACTCGCATCGGGAACCTCCTTCCAAGGTTGAGCAAAGGCGGAGCAAGAGGCAGGCCGGCGCGCAAGCCGGAACGGCGCTTGCAGCAGGGCGCGCCAGCCGTGAAGTTCACCGACCGTGCGGCCGCCGGGCGCGCCCTCGCCGGCCGCTTGCAGCATTACGCGGGACGCGACGACAACGTGGTGCTGGGGCTGCCGCGCGGCGGCGTGCCGGTCGCGCTCGGGGTGGCGCGCGACCTGGGCGCGCCGCTCGACGTGCTGCTGGTGCGCACCGTGAGCGCCCCCGGCCACGAGGCGCGCGTCCTGGGCGCGGTCGCCGAGGGCGGCGTCACGGTGGTGCGGCAGGATCTGATGATCGAGCTCGCCATCCCGCAGCGCGCCGTGACCGAGGCGATCGCGCGTGAGCAGCAGGAGCTCGAGCGGCGGGCGCGGCTGTACCGCGGCGAGCGGCCGCCGGCTGCGGTACGCGCCAGGACCGCGATCGTGGTGGACGACGGCCTCGCGGGCGGCGAGGCGCTGCGCGCCGCGGCGGGCGCGCTGCGCCGCCGCCATGCGAAGCGCATCGTGGTCGCCGTGCCGGTCGCGGCAGCCGCCGACTGCGAGCAGTTCCGCGGCGAAGTGGACGAGCTGGTGTGCCTGCGCGACTGCGGCGCGGTGCGCGCCGCGGCCGAGTGGTACGAGGACGTTTCGCTGCCCGCCGACGAGGAGCTGCGCCGGCTGCTAGGGCCGCGGGCGGTGCCGGCGCCCGAATAGCGCCAGGCCGATGCCGGCGGCCAGTCCCCAGGCGGCGTTGACCAGCGCGGCGACCAGTATCGCGAGCGGCACCACCCCCGTCACCACGGGCTGGCCCTTGAGCGGCGCCACCAGGAGCACCGCCGCCAGCGTCGGCAGCACCGCGCCGAAGAGCGCGGCGCCCAGGATCAGCCGCTTGCCGGCCAGCCGGCCGAGCGCCGCGGCGAGCAGCGCGCCCCAGATCGCGCCCCAGGCGGCGAGCGGCCAGAGCGCGGGCGCGCCCTCGAAGCCGAGGAGCTGGAACAGGCCGAGCGCGCTGTGCTGGAAGAGCAGCACTGAAGCGGTTCCCGAAACGAGGCCGACGAATATCCAGCGCGGCAGCTCGCCCGCCGCGGGGGGGTGGGACATTGCGTGAGGCGTCATCAGCCCGCAAAGGGCGCGCGCCGCCGGTCGTAGACGCCCTGGCGCCGCTCGTTCGCGACCGGGGCGCGCGGCGCCTTGCGCCGGTCGCCGGCAACGCGGCGCCGCTCGCCCGCCTGCTGGCGCCAGCCGAAGTACGCGGCGGCGGCCGCGGTGCCCAGGTGCAGCCAGACGTCGTGGCCGTGCAGCGGCACCAGGCCGAAAACGGTGTTCAGG
The DNA here is from genome assembly GCA_036374055.1 of Burkholderiales bacterium. GTDB lineage: Bacteria > Pseudomonadota > Gammaproteobacteria > Burkholderiales > SG8-39 > SCGC-AG-212-J23. Next base: position 8,147 of record DASUUN010000344.1, on the reverse strand, counting down.
CCCGGGATGAGGCCCATCACGCCCAGCGCGCCGTAGAGCACGGCGAGGCTCTGCGCGTAGAACTTCGGGCTGGCGTTGCCCATGTAGGCCCACAGTCCCCAGGCGCCGATCACCAGGTGGACGGCAGTGTGCAGCATGTTGACCGCGAACAGGCCGAGCACCACGCCGTACATGACGTCGAATGCGAGCGGCGGCGCATTGGCCGGCGGCGGCGCGAGCATGCCGGGCATCAGCCCCAGCAGCCCGGCGCCGAGGTAGAGGATGCCGGCGATCAGCGCGAAGCTGCGCGCGGTCATGGCGCCTCCGGCGCGGCCGGCTCGGCGTTGTCGTAGTCGTGGCTGAGCCGCACCCCGCCGCCGGGCTCGAGCACGGCGACGCGGCAGCGCCGCTTGGCGCGCGCCACCCGCACCGCGTGGCGCATCGCGCCCCACTTGTTCGGGAAGTACGCCACCGCGACGCGGCTCGGGCCGCGCTCGTTCACGCTCCACACGCCGTCCTTCGACAGCACGACGGACAGCAGGGGCGGCTCGCCCGCCATGCCTCAGCTCTTGCCCTTGACGGTGAGGTTGTTCTTCACCGTGGCGACGCCCTCCACGCCGCGCGCCACCGATTCGGCGCGCTGCTTGGTCGCTTCCGTGTCCACTGCGCCGTTCAGCGTGACCGTGGTGCCGGCGCTGTCCACGTCGATGTTCCAGGTCTTCAGGCCGACGTCGGCGGCGAGCGCGGCCTTCACCTTGCCGGTGAGCATCGAGTCTTTGACGTCGCGCTTGACCTCGGATTGGCCGCTTGCGCCGCTCGAGGCGGGCCTGGAGCTGTTGGGGTCGCTGGCGCAGGCGCCGAGGGCGAAGGCGAGGGCGGTGGCACTGGCAATGGCAGCAAGTTTCATGAGGTACTCCTTTCGTGGTTGAAGTCGGTCTTGGGCTTGGGCGGGTTGGGCTCGCACGCGGTCAGGAAAGCGAGGCCGGCGAGCAGCAGGACGAGAGCTTTCATGGCTAGAACACCAGCATGCCGAGCATGACGCCGAAGATCAGGATGATCAGGAAGATCGCCAGGGCGATGAAGAACAGCACCTTGGCGATGCCGCGCGCGCCCGAGGCGATGTTGGTGAAGCCGAAGAACCCGGCGACCAGCGAGATGATGAAGAAGATGATGGCCCATTTGAGCATTCCTCCCTCTCCTAGCTTCCCGACGGCGGCTGCGCGCGCACGGTCTGCGGCTTGTCGATCGGCGGGCGGCGGATCTCCTGCTCGAGGCTCTGCCGCGCGTGCTTCTCGTAGGGGGTGAGCGCCACCGGCCGGCCGGACTCGGCCGAGCGGTACAGCGCGCGGATGACGCGCACGTCGGCGAGGCCTTCGGCGGCCGAGGGCTCGGGATCCTGGTTCTTCAGCACGCAGTCGGAGAAGTAGAGCAGCTCGGGCGCGAACTGGTCGCGCTTGGCGAAGCGCCGCTCCTTCACCTCGCCGTCGAGGGTCAGGCGGTGCTGCAAAGCCATGGCGTATTCGTAGGCGGGCTCGACCGCGAGATCGCCCTTGGTGCCCACCAGGCGGTACTCGGACACGTCCGCCGCGGCGAAGCTGCAGGTGAAGGAGGCGAGGCGCTCGTGCGGAAAGCGCAGGATGCAGCTCACGTATTCCTCGACCCCGCCGAGCGTTCCGCCGGCGGCCGCGCGCACCTCCACCGGCTCGTCGCGGAACAGGCCGCGCGCCGCGTTGATGCAATAGATGCCGATGTCGTAGAGCACGCCGCCGCCGAGCGCGCTGTTCGCACGGATGTTCTCCGGCACCACGCGCATGCTGAAGGTCGAGCTGAACAGGCGCGGCTCGCCGATGCGCCCGGAGCGCGCGACCTCGACCGCCTCGAGGTTGGCGCGCTCGAAGTGCAGGCGGTAGGCGACCATCAGCTTCACCCGGGCGTCGCGCGCCGCGCGCGCCATGCGCTCGCATTCGGCCTCGGTGAGCGCCATCGGCTTTTCCACCAGCACGTGCACCCCGGCCTCGGCCGCGCGCACCGCGTAGTCGCAGTGCAGGCTGTTGGGCAGCGCGATGTACACCGCGTCGATGTCGCCGCTTTTCAGCAGCGCGTCGTAGCCGTCGTAGCCGCAGCGCCGCTCGACGCTGTATTTCTTGCCGAGCTCCTCCAGCTTCACCGGGTCCCCGGAAACCAGCGCGGCCAGCTTCGAGTTGCGGCGCGAGTTGCCGAACGCCGGCAGCATCGCCACCTGGGCGATGTGCCCGAGGCCCACCACGGCGTAGCGGACCTGGCGCCTAGGCATGCTCGCTCATCCGGGTCATGCCGCGCGCCGCTTCGCCTTGTGCTGGCGGCGCGGCTTCTCCTTTTCGTGCTTTTCCGGCCTGCGCCCGACGCTTTTCTTCAGCAGCGCCATGAGGTCGATGACCTCGGCGCCGCCGGGCTCGCGCTTGCCCTTCTCGGGCGCGGTGATCTCCTCGGTCTGGCCGGCCTTGACCTTCTCCTCGATGCGCGCGAGGAGATCGTCGCGATAGGTGTCCTTGATTTTCTCCGGCTGCCATTTCTCCGCCATGTCGTCGATCAGGCGCAGCGCCATGTCGAGCTCCTTGGCGGTGGCCTTCGCCTGCAGCGCCGCGGCCGGAATGGCGAGCTCGTCGGCGCTTTTCAGCTCGTCGGCGTAGCGCAGCGTGTTCATGACCAGGACGTTTTCCTGCGGCATCACCGCCGCGAGGTACTGGCGGGTGCGGATCACCACCGTGGCGACGCCGGCCTTGCCCGACTTGCGCAGCGCGTCGCGCAGCAGGGCATAGGCCTTCTCGCCGCGCTTGCCCGGGGACAGGTAATAGGGCGTCTCGAAGTAGACCGGCGGGATGTCCTTCAGGTCGACGAACGCCTGGATGTCGACCGTCTTGCTCGCTTCGACGTTGGCACGGCGGAAGTCCTCGTCGGACAGCACCACGTACTTGCCGTCCTCGTACTCATAGCCCTTGACGATCTCGGCCCAGGGCACGTCCTCGCCGGTGGACTTGTTGTACCGCTTGTAGCCCACCGGCGCGAGGTCGCGCTTGTCCAGCATCGTCAGATCGAGCTCGCTCGAGCGCTTCTCGGCGGAGAACAGCTCGACCGGCACGTTCACCAGGCCGAAGCTGATCGCGCCTTTCCACAGACCCCGAGCCATGCCGCCTTACTTCGTGCCGCCCGTGGCGGAACGGTTTTCGCGGCGGGTCTCGCTGCGGGTTTCGCTGCGGGTCTCGCCGCTCGAGGCGGAGCGCTTCGGACGGTCCGCGTCCTTGCGCTGCGCGTACTGCTTGGAGATGCTGGCCTTGGCCTGGTCGTGCTTGGCCTTGGCGTCCTTCTCGCAGGCGTCCTTCTGCTCGCCCTTCATGTCGTCGCATTTTTCCTTGGCGACGTCGTACTCGCCCTCGGCCCGGGCCTCGGCCACCTTGCGCTGGTTGCGCTGCGAAGGATTGGACTTTGCCGCGAGCTCGGCCTTGGCCACCTTCTCCTGCGCCTTGGCTTCCTTCTCGCACACGTCCTGGGCGTTGTCCTTCAGCGCCTCGCACTTCTCCTTGGCGGCCTTGTACTGCGCCTCGATGCGCTCTTCCGCCGCCTTGCGCGCCTTGCGGTCTTCCGCGCGGCGGTCGGCGGACGCGCCGCTCGAGGCCGACGCCGCGGGCGCCTTCGAGTCGGTGCGCGGTGTCTGGGTCTGTTGCGCCTGGGCCGCGGTGGCGAAAGCCAGGGCGACGGCCCCGGCGATGGAACAAAGCTTCAGTGTCATGGGTACTCCGTAATGGGTGGGTTGAACTACGGTCGCCGCAGCAGCCCGGCGACCAGCGAGACGAGGAACAGCACGACGAACACGACGAACAGGATCTTCGCGATTTCCGCCGCTCCGGAAGCGATGCCGGTGAAGCCGAAGACTGCGGCGATGATGGCGATGATGAAGAACGCAAGCGCCCAGCTAAGCATGGCCTGACTCCTTGAATGAGGTTGACGCTGAAGCGCTATCAGCAAACATCGTGCCGGTGTAAAAGCGGCGGGCGCGTGTAGAAAGCGCCGCACGCCGCCGCGCCCGGCCGTAGAGATTCCGCTACAGGGCATCGCAGGCACGACGCCTGCAGCAGGCCCGGCGAGAGACATGATGAGAGATCCGCAGCCTGCAAGCGCGAGAACCGACGAGCCGCTTCCGGTGATGCTGTGGCGCGCGCGGCCGGACCTGTCGTGCGATTACCTCAGCCCCCAGTGGCTCGAGTTCACCGGCTACACGGAAGCGCAGGCGCTCGGCGACGGCTGGTCGCGCGGCATGCACCCGGAGGACCTGGCGCGCTGGCTGGATACCTGCCTGCGCGCGTTCGACGCGCGCGAGCCCTTCGAGATCGAGTATCGGCTGCGCCGGCGCGACGGCGAGTACCGCTGGATGCTCGATCGCGCGCAGCCGCGCTTTTCCGCCGACGGCCTGTTCCAGGGCTTCGTGGGTGCCTGCATCGACATCCACGAGCGCAAGCGCGCCGAGCAGGAGACCGCGCGCGCGCTGGAGCGCGAGCGGCGGCTGCGCCTCGCCCAGGAGCGCATCCTGTCCGGCCTGCTCGACCTGTCGCACCCGCTGCTCGACGGCGTGCGCGTGCTGATCGTGGACCCCGACCCGGCGGAGCGCGAGACGATGAGCCGGATGCTCGCGGTGGCGGGCGCGCATACGCGCGCGGCCGCCAACGCCGACGAGGCGCTGCGGGCGGTCGGCGCCTTTCACCCCGACGTGCTGCTGTCGGAGGTGGGCGCGCGCAGCGGCGAGGGCTATGGCCTGATCCGCTCCGTGCGCGCCCTCCCGGCGGAGCGCGGCGGCGGCCTGCGCGCCGCGGCGCTTACGGTGCCGGCGCAGGCGGCCGAGGGCCTGCGGGCGGTCGCCGCGGGCTACGACGCGCAGCTCGCCAAGCCGGTCGAGCCGGTCGCGCTGCTCGCCACGGTCGCGCGCCTCGCCCAGCCCGCCGTGTAACAACTTCCTTGTAGGGCAAAAAGTGCAGGCGGCACGCGCTTTGCAAGGCTTCCCGCCGTCAACCCAACTTAGGAGGCACCATGAACTGGGACCGCATCGGCGGCAACTGGAAGCAGATGACCGGCAAGCTGAAGGAGAAGTGGGGCAAGCTCACCGATGACGAGTTCGACCAGATCGCCGGCAACCGCGACCAGCTGGTCGGCAAGATCCAGGAGCGCTACGGCATCGCCAAGGACGAGGCGGAGCGCCAGGTCAACGACTGGGAACGCGGGATGTAGTGATGCATCCGTCCAAACGCAAGTTCCTCGCGGCGGGCGCGGCGGCCGCGCTGCTCGGCCTGGGTGCCTGCGCCTCCGACAGCCCCACCCAGCGCAGCGCGGGCGAGTTCACCGACGACGCGGCCACCACCGCCAAGGTGAAGACCGCCATCGCCACCGACGCGGGCGCGAAGACCGCGGCGGCGGTCAACGTGGACACCTACCGCGGCACGGTGCAGCTGACCGGCTTCGTCGACTCCGAGGACCAGGCGAGCCGCGCGGTGGCGGCGGCCAAGAAAGTGCAGGGCGTCCGTTCGGTACGGAACGATATTCGCATTAAGAAGTAGCCTGGTTGCGGCGTTGCTGGCGGGCTGCGCGCTGCCGTCGCCGGACGATCTGCCGGCCCGGCAGCGCGCCTCTCCCGCCGCCCCCCTGGTGGAGGGCAACGAGGCCCGCCTGCTCATCGACGGTCCCAGCACGCACGCCGCCATGTTCGCCGCCATGGCGCAGGCGCGCGACCACATCAACCTGCAGACCTATATCCTCGAAGACGGCGAGGCGGGCGAGCGGCTGGTCGCCGTGCTGAAGGACAAGGCCGCCGCAGGCGTGCAGGTCCACGTCCTCTACGACAGCATCGGCTCGATCGGCACCCCGCGCGAGTACTTCGACCGCCTGCGCGAGGCCGGGGTGCGCGTGTGCGAGTTCAACCCCGTGAAGACGCGCATCGACAGGGTGAACAACCGCGACCACCGCAAGATCCTGGTGGTCGACGGGCGGGTCGCCTTCACCGGCGGCATCAATATCAGCAACGCCTACGGCTCGAGCTCCTGGCGCGCGCGGCGCAGCCACGATCAGGAGAAGGACAAGAAAACCGGCTGGCGCGACACCCAGGTGAGGGTGCAGGGACCGGTCGTGGCGCAGTTCCAGCGCCTGTTCCTGGACGCCTGGGCGCTGCAGGACTGCGGCCCGTTCGCCGAGGCGCGCTACTACCCGAAGCCCGGGCGCAGCGGGGACAAGGCGATGCGCGTGGTGGCGAGCGATCCGCGCGCCGAACGCAGCGAGATGTACGCCGCGCTGCAGGAGCGCATCGCGAAGGCGCGCTCGCGCGTGTGGCTCACGGCGGGCTACTTCGTGCCCGACGCGGAGACCAAGAGCGCCCTGGTGGAGGCCGCCGCGCGGGGCGTGGACGTGCGCCTGGTGCTGCCCGGCTTCAGCGACTTCTGGGCGCCGGTGTACGCGGCACGCTCGCACTACAAGGAGCTGCTGGCCGCCGGCGTGCGCATCTTCGAGTGGCACGAGGCGCTGATGCATGCCAAGACCGCCGTGATCGACTCGCATTGGGCCAGCATCGGCTCCACCAACCTCGACTGGCGCAGCTTCGTGCACAACTACGAGGCCGACGTCATCGTGTACCACGCGGGCTTCGCGCGCGAGTTGGAGCAGCTGTTCCAGCGCGACATCGCCGCCTCGGTGGAGATCGACGCGCGCCAATGGCGCCGCCGCGGCGCGCGCGAGCGGCTCATGGAATGGTTCGCACGCCAGTGGGAGTACCTCCTGTGAAGAAGATCCTCCACCGCCATTGGGGAGGTCCGAACCTTGCATGAGGAGGGCAGTTCCCCGAGAGGAGACCGATCCCATGGCCACTGCCGCCGCCAAAGCCGAGCAACCGCTGCATTTCGACCTGCCGTCCCTGCCGTATGCCGAGGACGCGCTCGAGCCGGTGATCTCGCGCGAAACCCTGAGCCTGCACCACGGCAAGCACCACAAGAAGTACGTCGACACGATGAACGAGCTGCTGCAGAAGGAGCGCATCCAGGCGCGCACGCTGGAGGAGGTGGTGCGCGCGAGCCGGGGCAAGCTGTTCAACAACGCCGCCCAGGCGTGGAACCACGACTTCTACTGGAAGTCGCTGTCGCCGCAGAAGCAGCGGCCCGCCGGCGTGCTGCTGTCGCGCATCGACGCCGACTTCGGCAGCTACGAGCGCTTCGCCGAGGCCTTCGCGGCCGCCGCCGTGGCGCAGTTCGGCAGCGGCTGGGCGTGGCTGGTGGAGAACAACGGCAAGCTCGAGATCCAGACCACCGCGAACGCCGACACGCCCATGGCGCACGGCATCCGCTGCCTGCTCACCGTCGACGTGTGGGAGCACGCCTACTACGTGGACTACCGCAACCAGCGCGAGCGCTACCTGTCGGCGGTCATCGGCGAGCGCCTGAACTGGCGCTTCGCCGAGCAGAACCTGGCGGCTTGACAGCCTTGCCGGCGAGGCAGGCGGTCATGAACCGCTGGCGCTCGCGGCCCTGCAAGCCTTTCTTGCCCGACTGGGCCCGGCACGCGGCTTCGCGGGGGGACTTCGCCTGCGCGTTTGCGGCAAGCGGCAGGGTGAGCAGGGCGGCCGCCACGGCCGCGGCGATGAGTCTCGAGCCCATCCTTTTCAGGCTTCCAGCTTCTCCAGCAGAACGTCCGGATCGACCGGCTTCACCAGGTGCAGGTCGAAGCCGACGGCGCGCGCGCGCCGGCGGTCCTCGTCCGCGCCGTAGGCGGTGACCGCGATCAGGCGCACCCCGGCGGTGTCCGGGTCGCCGCGCAGCGCGCCCGCGACCACGAAGCCGTTGCTGTCGGGCAGCCCGATGTCGCACAGGATCACGTCCGGATGCAGCTGCTTCGCCGCGCGCAGCCCCTCCTGCCCGGTGTAGGCGAGGGAGACCTCGTAGCCGGACAGCTGCAGCAGCCGGCGCAGGCTCTCGGCGGCGTCGCGGTTGTCCTCCACCACGAGGACCCTGACGTTGCGCTTCGCGTGGGAGGCCGGAAAGTCCTCCACGGTGAGCGCGCGCGGCTCGGCCTGCTGCATGCGCCGGCGCTCGAACGCGCGGCTCTGCTCGCGCAGGCGCTCGGCCTCGATCGCGCCCAGCCGCGCGCGGAACGCGGACAGCTCG
>DASUUN010000343.1:0-12123 GCA_036374055.1 Burkholderiales bacterium | reverse complement strand
CTACGCGTTCTTCGCGCCGGAGATGAACGAGCGCGTCGAGAGCCAGATCCTGGTCGAGGCCGCGCTGCGCCGCGCGCTGAAGAACCAGGAGTTCGTGCTGCATTTCCAGCCGCGCGTGTCGGTCGCCAGCGGCCGCGCGACCGGCGCCGAGGCGCTGCTGCGCTGGCGCCATCCCGAGCGCGGGCTGGTGGAGCCGGCGCAGTTCATGCCGGTGCTGGAGGAAACCGGGCTCATCGTGCCGGTGGGCGCCTGGGTGCTGGCCGAGGCCTGCCTCCGGGCCAAGTCCTGGCAGACGGGCGGACGCGCCCCGGTGCGCGTATCGGTGAACATCTCGCCGCGCCAGTTCCGCAGCGAGGGCCTGCTGCGGGCGGTCTCCGGGGCGCTGCGCGCCAGCGGCCTGGCGCCGCAGCTGCTCGAGCTGGAGCTCACCGAAAGCCTGCTGGTGGAGAACGTCGACCACGCGATGGACCTGATGCACCGGCTGAAGCTGCTCGGCACGTCGATCTCGATCGACGATTTTGGCACCGGCTATTCCTCGCTGAGCTATCTGAAGCGCTTCCCCATCGACAGCCTGAAGGTCGACGGCAGCTTCGTGCGCGACCTGGCGGCAAGCCCGAAGGACGCGGCCATCGTCGATGCCATCTGCCTGCTCGCGCGCAGCCTTGACATCGGCCTGGTGGCCGAGGGGGTGGAGGAGGCCTGGCAGGCCGAGTACCTGAGCGCGCGCCACTGCACCGAGATGCAGGGGTATCTCTTCAGCCGGCCGCTTCCGCCGGAAGCCCTCGCCGAGGCGCTCGCCCGTTCCTATCCGCTGCCGCGCGCGATCGCCGCCAGCGCCGAGATCCACTCCGGCGAGTCGTTGAGGCAGGGCACGAGGTAGAAGTCGCGCCCGCCCGCGGCAAGGAACGCCTCGCGGGCGCCGATGCCGATCTCCTCCAGCGTCTCCAGGCAGTCGGCGACGAACCCCGGGCAGAACACGTCGACCCGCCGGGTGCCCGTCCGCGCGAGCTCCACCAGCGTCGGCTCGGTATAAGGCTGCAGCCACTCGGCATAGCCGAAGCGCGACTGGAATGTGACCATGCATTCGCCTGCGCCCAGATCCAATGCGGTTCGAAGAAGATCCCCGGTCACGAGGCACTGCCGCTGGTAAGACGCGCCGCCGCGCTTCGGCAGGCCGTGGAAGCTCAGCACCAGCTTGCCGCCGCGGCCATGGTGCTCCCAGTGCCGGCGCAGCTGCGCCGCGAGCGCGCCGATGTAGGCCGGATGGTCGTGGAATTCGCGCACCATCCGCAGCCCGGCCGGCAGCTTGTCGGCTACGCTCTCCGTGGTGCTTTCCGAGTACTGCGGGTACAGCGGCACGGCGGTGACGTCGCAGCCCTGCAGCCTGGAGAGCGCAGAAGCGATGCTGGGCTCGCCATAGCGCATCGCATGCTCCACGCGGAAATCGGGCATGGCCGCGCGCAGCGCTTCCGCCTGCCTGCGGGTATAGACGGCGAGAGGGGAGCCTTCCGGCATCCACACGGCGGCGTACTTTTTCGCCGACTGCGCCGGCCGCTTGCGCAGCACGATGCCGTAAAGGATCGGCAGCCACAGCAGGCGCGGCAGCTTCACGACGCGCGGGTCGGACAGGAACTCGGCGAGATAGCGCTTCACCGCCTGCGGCGTAGGCGCCGCAGGCGTGCCCAGGTTGACTAGCAGGACGCCTTTCAAGGTAAAAGGGTCAGAAGAAAATTGCTCTGACCCCTTTGTTCTAGTGTTTCGACAGGGCGCTGGAAAGCAGCTTGGCGGTGATGTCGACGATCGGGATGACCCGGTCGTAGGCCATGCGCGTGGGGCCGATGACGCCGACGGTGCCGACCACCTCGCCGTCGACCTTGTAGGGCGAGGTGACGACGCTCACGTCGTCGGGCGCGGTGACGCCGGACTCGCCGCCGATGAAGATCTGCACGCCCTGGCCGCGCAGCGACAGGTCCAGGATCTGCAGCAGCGAGCTCTTGCGCTCGAACAGCTCGAACAGCTGCTTGAGACGCGTCACGTCCTGCGACAGCTCCTGCACCGAGAGCAGGTTGCGCTCGCCGGAGATCACGTACTGCTCGTGGCCCTCGGCCACGGCCTTGTTGCCGGCGTCGATGGCCGCCGACAGCAGCCGGATCATGTCCTGGCGGATCTCGCGCAGCTCGTTGTGCAGGCGCGCGCGCGCGTCCTCGAAGCTGTGCCCCGCATAGTTCTGGTTCAGCAGGTTCGCCGCCTCGATCAGCTCCGAAGGCGTGAAGTCGCGCTCGGTGAACAGGATGCGGTTCTGCACGTCGCCGTGCGCCGTCACCACGATCAGCAGGATGCGCTTCTCCGACAGCTTGAGGAACTCGATGTGGCGGAAGGTTTCGGCGCTGCGCCGCGGCGTCATCACCACGCCGGCAAACTGCGTCAGCTGGGACAGCAGCTGCGACGCCGCGGTGGCGACGCGCTGCGGATTGTCGGGGTGCAGCTCGGCTTCGAGATGGTGCAGCTCGCCGCTTTCGAGCTGCTTCACCACCAGCAGCGTGTCGACGAAGAAGCGGTAGCCCATCGGCGTGGGCACGCGGCCGGCCGAGGTGTGCGGGCTGGCGATGAGCCCCATGTCCTCGAGGTCGGACATGACGTTGCGGATGGTGGCGGGCGAAAGATCCAGCCCGGAGTACTTGGAAAGGGTGCGCGAGCCGATCGGCTGGCCTTCCGCAATGTAGCGCTCGATCAAGGTCTTGAGGAGCACCTGGGCGCGCTTGTCGAGCATGGATTCATTGTACACTCGACGCATGCCCACCGCCGCAGTGGCGCCGGGGTTCCGGCGCGTCGCGATGATCGGCAAGCCGAGCAACGCCGGCATCGCTGCTTCGCTGCGCGAGCTGCGCGCGTTCCTCGAGAAGCGCGGCTGCAAGGTGCTGGAAGAGGGCGAAGCGGCGTCGGCCGACCTCGCCGTGGTGGTCGGCGGCGACGGCACCATGCTCGCCGCGGCGCGCGACCTGGTGCGCCATCATGTCCCGCTGGTGGGGATCAACCAGGGGCGCGTGGGCTTCATGACCGACATCGGCCAGAAGGACATGCTGCGCGGCATCGGCGCCATCCTCGACGGGGAGGGCTCGATGGAGGAGCGCTCCCTGCTCGACGCCGAGGTGGTGCGCGGCGGCAAGCCGCTGCTGCGCACGTTAGCGCTCAACGAGGCGGTGCTCGGCAAGGGCGCGCAGGGGCGCCTCATCGAGTTCAGCCTGTCGCTCGACGGGGAGTTCGTCTACACGCTGCGCGCCGACGGCGTCATCGTCGCCACGCCGACCGGCTCCACCGCCTACGCGATGTCCGCGCAGGGGCCGATCCTGCACCCGGCGGTGCCGGCGCTCGCGCTGGTGCCGCTCAACCCGCATACGCTGTCCGCGCGCCCGGTGAGCGTGAGCGACCGCAGCGTGATCGAGATCGTGCTGGTGCGGGCCATGGACGCGCGCGCGCACTTCGACGGTTTGGCGCTCGCCGACATGGCCGAAGGCGACCACATGGTGCTCAAGCGCTCGGCCGACACGGTGCGCTTCGTGCACCCGCCGGGCTACCGCTATTTCGCCACGCTGCGCGAGAAGCTGCGCTGGAGCGAGGCGCTGGTCAAGAACCCCGAGCCGGAATAGCTGTGCTGCGGGCGCTGGAGGTCAGGGACCTGGTGATCATCGAGAGGGCGTCGCTCGAGCTCGCCGGCGGCTTCACCGTGCTCACCGGCGAGACCGGCGCCGGCAAGTCGCTGCTGGTCGACGCGATCGAGCTGCTGGTGGGCGGGCGCGCCGACGCGAACATGATCCGGGACGGAAGCGAACGCGCCGAGATCTCCGCCGAGTTCGAAATACGGTCCGATCTGGGTGCATGGCTGGACGAGCGTGAGCTCTCAGGCGATCCGGGCCAGCTGCTCCTGCGCCGGACCCTCGACCGCTCGGGGCGCTCGCGCTGCTTCATCAACGGCCACGCCGCCACGCTGGCGCAGCTCAGGGAGGCGGGCGAGCTGCTGCTCGACATCCACGGCCAGCACGCGCACCAGTCGCTGCTGCGCGGCGCGGCGCAGCGCGAGCTGCTCGACACGCACGCTGAGTGCCAAGGGCTCGCACGCGAGACGGCGCAGGCCTTCCGCGACTGGAAGCGCCTGGAGGAGGTGGCGCTCGAGGCCGAGAAGAGCCATGCGGCCCGCGAGTCGGAGCGCGCGGAGCTCGAAGAGAAAACGAACGAATTGAAGAGGCTTGCGCTGCGCGAGGGCGAGTGGGACCTCGTCACCGCGCAGCACGCGCGTCTCGCCCACGGCTCGGCGCTGCTTGCCGGCGCGCAGTCCTCGCTCGAGGCGCTGGTCGAGGCGGAGGGCGCGGCGCTGCCCCAGCTCTCGGCGGTAGCGAGCCGGCTGAGGACGCTGTCGGAGCACGATGCCGGGCTGAAGGCCGTGGTCGAGCTGCTCGAGTCCGCCGACGCCCAGGCGGGCGAGGCGGTGAGGGAGCTGCGCCACTATGCCTCGCGCGTCGACCTCGATCCGGAGGCGCTGCGCGAGACCGAGGCGCGTATCGAGGCCATGTATGCGGCGGCGCGCAAGCATCGTGTGCGCCCCGAGGAGCTGCCGCAGCGCCTCGCCGGGCTAGAGCGGCGGCTCGCCGAGCTCGAGCTCGCCGTCAATCCCGAGGCGCTGAAGCGGGAAGTCGCCGCGGCACGCGGACGCTACGACGCGGCGGCAAGAAAGCTCGGCACCAGGCGCGCCGCCGGCGCGCAGGCGCTGTCCAAGGCGGTCACCGCGGCGATGCAGGAGCTCGCCATGGCCGGCGGGCGCTTCTCGGTGTCACTGAACAAGTCCCTCGAACCCGCCGCGGCGGGGCTCGAGGAGGTGGCGTTCGAGGTCGCTTCGCATCCCAGTCTGCCGCTGCGTCCGCTTGCGAAGGTCGCCTCCGGCGGCGAGCTCTCGCGCATCAGCCTCGCCATCCAGCTGGTCGCGGCCAAGGCCTCGCCGGTGGCGACGCTGGTCTTCGACGAAGTGGACTCGGGTATCGGCGGTGCGGTGGCGCAGACCATCGGCAAGTCGCTGAAGAAGCTCGGCCGGGAGCGCCAGGTGCTGTGCGTCACGCACCTGCCGCAGGTCGCGGCGAGCGGCGACGCGCAATGGTCGGTCGCCAAGTCCTCGGCGAAGGGCAAGGTCAGGGTCGAGGCCGCCCGGCTGGACCGTGAGGCGCGCATCGCGGAGCTTGCCCGCATGCTCGGCGGCGCCGAAGGCACGGCGCGCAAGCACGCCGCCGAGCTCCTGGAAGGCCGCTAGCGCCCCCGGTAGGGGCAGTCCTGCTTGATGCAGTCCGCGTACAGGGCGAGGGAATGGCCGTGCAGCCGGAAGCCGCGCTGGCGCGCCACGTCGCCCTGCCGCTTCTCGATCTCGGCGTCGTAGAACTCCTCGACCCGCCCGCACTGCAGGCACACGAGGTGGTCATGGTGCCCGCCCTGGTTGAGCTCGTAGACCGCCTTGCCGGTCTCGAAATGCTGCCGCGACAGCAGCCCGGCCTGCTCGAACTGCGTGAGGACGCGGTACACCGTGGCGAGGCCGACATCGATGCCCTCGGCGAGCAGCGCCTTGTACACGTCCTCCGCGGACAGGTGGCGCACCTTGCTCGCCTCGAACAGCTCGAGGATCTTGCGCCGGGGCGTGGTCGCCTTGAGGCCGCTTTCCTTGAGGCTTTGCACCGAGTCCATCGACTATCATTATATTCGTATGCTCAGGACCGCTCCGACCGCCTTGCTAGTTGCCGCGTGCCTCGCCGCGGCGGGCTGCGCCGTGCCGCGTATTCCCGGCATCACCCCCTACAAGGTGGAGATCCAGCAGGGAAACTTCGTCTCGCAGGAGATGGTGGCGCAGCTCAAGCCGGGAATGAGCAAGGAGCAGGTGCGCTTCGTGCTCGGCACGCCGCTGCTCACCGACATCTTCCACGCGGAGCGCTGGGACTACGTTTACTGGCGCGAAAGCCCGGCGGGAAAGCGCGAGCAGCGCCGCCTCGCGGTGTACTTCGAAGACGGCCGGCTGGCGCGGCTGGACGGCGACGTCGCGTCGTCGGCGGGGGCGACGCGGTGAAAGTGGCGATCGCCGGCGCAGGCGGGCGCATGGGACGCGCGCTCATCGACGCGGTGCTCGCCGACCGCAGCCTGACGCTCGCCGCGGCCTTCGACGTCGCCGGCAGCCCGGCCATCGGGCAGCGGGCGGGCGGCATCGTGATCGGGTCCGATCCGCGCGCGCTCGAGCAGGCCGACGTGCTGATCGATTTCACCCGCCCGGAAGGCACGCTGGCGCACCTGGCGCATGCCCGAGCCATGGTCATCGGCACCACCGGGTTCTCGGAGTCCCAGCGAAATCTCATTCTCGGAAAAGCGAACAGCCTGCCCATCGTCATGGCGGCGAATTTCGCGGTCGGCGTCAACGCGACTTACAAGCTCGCCGAGACCGCGGCGAGGATCCTCGGCGAAGGCTACGACGTGGAGATCGTCGAGGCGCACCACCGCCACAAGGTGGATGCCCCCTCGGGCACCGCGTTGCGCCTCGGCGAAGTCGTGGCGAAGGCGTTGAATCGAAAGCTTTCCGAGGTCGCCCGGCACGGCCGGGAAGGCGACACCGGCGAGCGGCCGCCGGCGCAGATCGGCTTTCACGCCATCCGCGGCGGGGACATCGTCGGCGAGCACACGGTGATCTTCGCGGGGCTGGGCGAGCGGGTCGAGGTCACGGTACGCTCGCAAAGCCGCATGACCTACGCGCTGGGCGCCCTGCGGGCGGCGAAGTTCCTGAAGGGGCGCGCGCCCGGCCTGTACGACATGCAGGATGTGCTTGGTTTGAAGTAGGCCGGCGCGTATAATCCCGCCTTCAATGAAGCGGGAGGGGCGCGCGCCTCTCCCGCTTTTCGCATCCGCATCCTGAAAATGACGTCCACATCTGACGCCGCCGTCCTGGTCCTTGCCGACGGCACGACATTCCGCGGCCGCTCGATCGGCGCGCGCGGCGCGGCCGTGGGCGAGGTCGTGTTCAACACGGCCATGACCGGATACCAGGAAATCCTCACCGACCCGTCCTACTGCCGCCAGCTGGTGACGCTGACGTATCCGCACATCGGCAACACCGGCGTCAACGAGGAGGACTCGGAATCGCCGCGCGTCTACGCCGAAGGGCTGATCGTGCGCGACGTGCCGCGGCTGCATTCGAGCTGGCGCGCGCGCGGTGACCTGGTTTCCTGGCTGACGAAGAGCAATATCGTGGGCATTGGCGACGTCGACACGCGCAAGCTGACGCGCGTGCTGCGCGAGAAGGGCGCCCAGAACGGCTGCCTGATGGCGGGCGACCTCGACGTCGAGGAGGCGCTGCGCAAGGCGAAGGCGTTCCCCGGGCTCGCCGGGATGGACCTCGCCAAGTTGGTGACGACCGGAAAGCCCTACGAGTGGCGCGAAGGCTGCTGGACCCTCGACGGCGGGTACCGGGCCGCCGGGAAGCAGGACTTCCACGTGGTGGCCTACGACTACGGCATCAAGCACAACATCCTGCGCATGATTGCCGAGCGCGGCGCGCGCGTGACGGTCGTGCCCGCCGCGTTTTCCGCCAAGGAAGTACTGCGGCTCAGGCCGGACGGCGTATTCCTATCGAACGGGCCGGGCGACCCTGAGCCCTGCGATTACGCCATCGAGGCGATCGGCGAGATCCTCGACGCCACGCGCGTGCCGGTGTTCGGCATCTGCCTGGGGCACCAGCTGCTCGGCCTCGCCTCGGGCGCGAAGACGATGAAGATGAAGTTCGGGCACCACGGCGCGAATCACCCGGTGAAGGACCTGGCGACCGGGCAGGTGGTCATCACGAGCCAGAACCACGGGTTTGCCGTCGATCCCGGCACGCTGCCGCAGAACCTGAGGCCTACTCACGTTTCTCTCTTCGACGGTTCCCTCCAAGGCATGGAGCGCACCGACCGGCCCGCGATTTGTTTCCAGGGGCATCCGGAAGCGAGTCCCGGGCCGCACGACATAGGCTACCTGTTCGACCGTTTCGCCAGGATGATGAGCGATGCCAAAGCGTAACGACCTCAAGAGCATCCTCATCATCGGCGCAGGGCCGATCGTCATCGGCCAGGCGTGCGAGTTCGACTATTCCGGGGCGCAGGCGTGCAAGGCGCTGCGCGCCGAGGGCTACCGGGTGATCCTGGTGAACTCCAACCCGGCGACCATCATGACCGACCCGGAGATGGCCGACTCCACCTACATCGAGCCGGTGACCTGGCAGGTGGTCGAGCGCATCATCGAGAAGGAGCGGCCCGACGCGCTGCTGCCCACCATGGGCGGGCAGACAGCGCTCAATTGCGCGCTGGATCTCGCGCGCGAGGGCGTGCTGGAGAAGTTCGGCGTCGAGATGATCGGCGCCTCGCGCGAGGCGATCGACAAGGCCGAGGATCGCGAGAAGTTCAAGAAGGCGATGACGCGCATCGGCCTGCACTCGGCGCGCTCGGCGCTGGCGCACTCGATGGAGGAGGCGCTGCAGGTGCAGTCCGGCCTGGGGTTTCCGGTGGTGATCCGGCCGTCGTTCACCCTCGGCGGCAGCGGCGGGGGGATCGCGTACAACCGCGAGGAGTTCATCGCCATCTGCGAGCGCGGCCTGGAGGCCTCGCCGACCAACGAGCTGCTGATCGAGGAGTCGCTGATCGGCTGGAAAGAGTTCGAGATGGAGGTGGTGCGCGACCGCAAGGACAACTGCATCATCGTCTGCTCCATCGAGAACCTGGACCCGATGGGCGTGCACACCGGCGACTCGATCACGGTGGCGCCGGCGCAGACGCTCACCGACAAGGAATACCAGCTGATGCGCGACGCATCGGTCGCGGTGCTGCGCGAGATCGGCGTCGACACCGGCGGCTCCAACGTGCAGTTCGCCATCAACCCGGCGAACGGGCGCATGGTGGTGATCGAGATGAATCCGCGCGTGTCCCGCTCCTCCGCCCTGGCTTCGAAGGCCACCGGCTTCCCGATCGCCAAGGTGGCGGCGAAGCTCGCCGTCGGCTACACGCTCGACGAGATCGCCAACGAGGTCACCGGCGGCGCGACCCCGGCCTCGTTCGAGCCCGCCATCGACTACGTGGTCACCAAGGTGCCGCGCTTCGCCTTCGAGAAATTCCCGCAGGCGAACGACCGGCTCACCACCCAGATGAAGTCGGTGGGCGAGGTGATGGCGATCGGGCGCACGTTCCAGGAGTCCTTCCAGAAGGCGCTGCGCGGCCTCGAAGTCGGCGTCGATGGCCTCAACCAGCGCACGCGCGACCGCGAAACGCTGGAAAAGGAGCTCGGCGAGCCCGGCCCCGAGCGCATCTGGTACGTCGGCGACGCCTTCGAGAACGGCTTCACCCTCGAGGAGGTGCATCGCCTCACGCGCATCGATCCCTGGTTCCTCGACCAGATCCGGGAGATCGTCGAGCTGGAGATGGAGCTGGACGACACGACGCTCGAATCGGTTTCCCAAGAGCGCTTCCTGTTTCTGAAGAGGAAGGGCTTTTCCGACCGGCGCCTCGCTTATCTGCTCAATACCAGCGAAAAAGAAGTGCGCGAGAGGCGCCATGCCTTCGGCATCCGGCCGGTGTTCAAGCGCGTGGACACCTGCGCGGCCGAGTTCGCCACCAAGACCGCCTACATGTACTCGACCTACGAGGAAGAGTGCGAGGCCGCGCCCACCGGCCGGAAGAAGGTGATGGTGCTGGGCGGCGGCCCCAACCGCATCGGCCAGGGCATCGAGTTCGACTACTGCTGCGTGCACGCGGCGTTCGCGCTGCGCGAGGACGGCTTCGAGACCATCATGGTCAACTGCAACCCGGAGACCGTGTCCACCGATTACGACACCTCGGACCGGCTGTACTTCGAGCCGGTGACGCTCGAGGACGTGCTCGAGATCGTCCAGGTCGAGAAGCCCTGGGGGGTGATCGTGCAGTACGGCGGGCAGACGCCGCTCAAGCTGGCGCGCGACCTGGCGGCCGCCGGCGTGCCCATCATCGGCACCAGCGCCGACTCGATCGACATCGCCGAGGACCGCGAGCGCTTCCAGAAGCTGCTGGAGAAGCTCAAGCTGCGCCAGCCGCCCAACCGCACCGCGCGCTCGGCCGAGGAGGCGGTGAGGCTCGCCGAGGAGATCGGCTACCCGGTGGTGGTGCGGCCGAGCTATGTCCTCGGCGGCCGCGCCATGGAAATCGTGCACCAGCAGTCCGAGCTGGAACGCTATATGCGGGAGGCCGTCAAGGTCTCCAATGATTCTCCCGTGCTCCTGGACCGCTATCTCTCGGACGCCATCGAGATCGACGTCGACTGCGTGAGCGACGGCAAGGAGGCGCTGATCGGCGGCATCATGGAGCACGTGGAGCAGGCCGGCGTGCACTCGGGCGACTCGGCCTGCTGCCTGCCGCCGCACTCGCTCGCGAGCCACGTGGAGCGGGAGCTGCGCCGGCAGACGCGGCTCATGGCCAAGGCGCTCAAGGTGGTCGGCCTCATGAACGTGCAGTACGCCATCCAGCGCGACACGGTCTACGTGCTGGAGGTCAACCCGCGCGCCTCGCGCACCGTGCCGTACGTGTCCAAGGCCACCGGCCTGCCGCTGGCGAAGATCGCCGCGCGCTGCATGGCCGGGCGCACCCTGAAGGAGCAGGGCGTCGAGGAAGTGACGCCGGGCTACTTCTCGGTGAAGGAGGCGGTGTTTCCGTT
This sequence comes from Burkholderiales bacterium, assembly GCA_036374055.1. Classification (GTDB taxonomy): domain Bacteria; phylum Pseudomonadota; class Gammaproteobacteria; order Burkholderiales; family SG8-39; genus SCGC-AG-212-J23. Next base: position 1,395 of record DASUUN010000343.1, on the reverse strand, counting down.
CGCCAAGTTCCCCGGCGTCGACACCATCCTCGGCCCCGAGATGAAGTCCACCGGCGAGGTGATGGGCGTGGGCGAGACCTTCGGCGAGGCGTTCGTGAAGTCGCAGATCGCCGCAGGGGTCAGGCTGCCCAAGGGCGGGCGCGCTTTCATCAGCGTGCGCGACGGCGACAAGGTGGCCGCCGTGCACATCGCCCGCGACCTGCTCGAGCTGGGCTTCACGCTGGTCGCCACGCGCGGCACCGCAGGGGTGCTCGCCTCGCACGGCATCGCCGTCGCGCCGGTGAACAAGGTGGCCGAAGGGCGCCCGCACATCGTCGACATGATCAAGAATGGCGACATCAGCTTCATCGTCAACACGGTAGAGGCGACGCGCACCGCGGTGTCGGACTCCCGGGCGATCCGCATTACCGCGCTTGCGCGGCGCGTCACCTACTACACCACGGTCGCCGGCGCCAAGGCCGCCTGCGCCGGCATGAAGCACCTTGCCGCGCTGGAGCCATACCGCCTGCAGGACTTGCATGCCAAACTAGAAGCTGCGATGGTCCCCTGACATGCCGAAGACGCCCATGACCACGCGCGGCGCCGCGCTGCTGCGCGAAGAGCTGCACCGCCTGAAGACGATCGAGCGGCCCGCCAACTCGAGCGCCATCGCCGAGGCGCGCGCGCACGGCGACCTTTCCGAGAACGCCGAGTACCACGCGGCGCGCGAGCGCGCCGGCTTCATCGAGGGGCGCATCTCGGAGCTCGAGGCGAAGCTCGCCAACGCGCAGGTCATCGATCCGAAGCTGCTCGATGCCGAAGGCCGATGCGTCTTCGGCGCGACCGTCGACGTCGAGGACGAGGCCGGCGAGGCCTCGACCTGGCAGATCGTCGGCGAGGACGAGGCCGACATCAAGGCGGGCCGCATCTCGATCAGCTCGCCGATCGCCCGCGGGCTCATCGGCAAGGAGGCCGGCGAGTCGGTCGAGGTGCAGACGCCCGGCGGCGTGAAGCGCTACGAGATCGTCGACGTGCGCTACGAGTGAGGCGGGAATAGCGCTTGCGAGGGCGCTGTTAGCGCAAGCACGGAGGTTCCCATGTCACCCAGAGTTCTGCTTCCCCTGGCCGTCCTGTCGCTCGCCGGCTGCGCCGGCCTGGGCGGCCCCGATCCTTCCAACGTCGCCGCCTATTGCACCGCGGGCAACGGCTACCGCGTCGGCTCGCAGGTCGGCGCCTACCTCGGCGGCTGCCCCAAGGAGACCGAAGCCGCGTTTCTCGCGGGGCTGCAGCGCGGTCGGGCGCTGCTGCCCGGCACGCCCCAAGCCCAGCCGTTCGTGCTGCAGATGACCGAGCTCGAGCGCCAGCTGGTGGCGGCGAGCTCGGAGGTGGAGCGCACCCGGCTGCAGCAGCGCCTGC
>DASUUN010000342.1:0-5185 GCA_036374055.1 Burkholderiales bacterium | reverse complement strand
GGCTACGACCACATCACCTCGGCGATCGGCGCGGCGCAGATCGGCTGGTACGGCACCGCGATGCTGTGCTACGTCACGCCGAAGGAGCACCTCGGGCTGCCGAACAAGAAGGACGTGAAGGACGGCATCATGGCGTACAAGATCGCCGCGCACGCCGCCGACCTCGCCAAGGGCCACCCGGGCGCGCAGATCCGCGACAACGCCGTGTCCAAGGCGCGCTTCGAGTTCCGCTGGGAGGACCAGTTCAACCTGGGCCTCGACCCGGACACCGCGAAGGACTTCCACGACGAGACGCTGCCCAAGGACAGCATGAAGGTGGCGCACTTCTGCTCCATGTGCGGGCCGCACTTCTGCTCGATGAAGATCACGCAGGACGTGCGCGACTACGTGGAGCAGGGAATGAAGGAGAAGGCGGTGGAGTTCGTGAAGAAGGGCGCCGAGCTCTACAGCAAGACCTGACGAATTCGGGGTCAGGGTCGTAATTCGCGTAGCGGCTACGCGCAGCGTCGAATTACGACCCTGACCCCGAATTCACCGGATTCTCAGGTCATGAAGATCGACTCGACCGTGACCCTGACCTTGCCGTACTCGAGCGTGCGCCTGATGCGGTAGCTTTCGTCGGGCGACATCTTGGGGGCGCGCGACAGGTCGAGCAGCTTCTGCGGCCGCAGCGCATTGCCCGAGGCGTCGCGGATCACCATGACGCGCGGCTGCAGCCGCTTCTCGGTGTTCTGCGCGATGACGATGCCGACCTCGCCGCTGTTCAGCTCCACCACGCTGCCCAGCGGGAAGATGCCGATGCAGCGGATGAACTGCTCCACCAGCGCGGCATCGAAGAAGGTGCCGCGCCACTTGTACAGCATGCTGAGCGCGGTGGACGGCGACACCGCCTCGGCGTAGGGGCGGCGCGCGGTGAGGGCGTCGAAAGTGTCGACGATCGCCGCGATCGAGCCGAACGTGCCGATCTCCTTGCCCTTGAGCCCCTTCGGATAGCCGCTGCCGTCGTGGCGCTCGTGGTGCAGCGCCGCCAGGCCGGCAAGGTCGGCGGGCAGGCCGGGCGTCTCGCGCAGGATGGCCACCGAGTGCTCGACGTGCCGGCGCGCCTGCTCGAGCTCCGGCCCGCTCAGGCGGTCGCGCTTGGCGAGGATCGCGTCGGGCACACGCAGCTTGCCGATGTCCTGCATCAGGCCGAGGTAGCCGAGCAGCGAGATCTGCTCCTGCGGCAGCTGCAGGAAGCGCCCGAAGGAGGTCATGTACACCGCCACATCGATGGCATGCGCGTGGGTATAGTCGTCCTTCTCGCGCAGCCGCGAGAACAGCACCAGCGCGTCGGGATTGCGCAGCACGCTCTCGGTCATGCTGCCGACCGCCTGCTCGAGGTGCTGCGCGTCGAGCATCCGGTTCGCGCGCACCGCCGCGACCACGTCGCGCATCGCCTGGTTGGCGCTGCCGTGCGCGACCTTGGCCCGGCCGATCTCGTGCTCCACCGCCACCTGGGTGGTGTAGCGGGGCGCCGGCGGCGGCGGCGCCGCGCGCTGCTCGCTGCGCTCCGAGTCGACCGTGACGGACTTGCAAAACTTCTTCAGCGTCTCGAGCTGGCGCTCGGATTCGAGCACGAAGCCCTGGAACATGAACGGGGTATCGGTCCACGGGCGGTCGAGTTCGGCCACGTACATGCCGAACTGCAGCTCGCCGACGGGAATCGATTTCTTCACACGGGTAAGATTACCGCATGGTCGATTTCGGGGCCCCGGAGATATTGCGCGAACGCTGCCATTACGCCTACGGCAGGGTGTTCGCCGCGGCGGGGGGCACCGCGGGCCTGAGCCTCATCCTGAGCATGTTTCTCTGGCGCGCGCGCCCGCTCGACCAGGTGCTGTTCTGGCAGGCGATGATGCTGGTGCTGTGTGCCGGCTTCGCGGCGCTGGGGTGGGCGTACCGGCGCAGCGCGGGCGCCGGCGAGCAGCCGGCGCTCTGGACGCGGCGCCTTGCCATCGGCGCGGCCGCCCTGGGCGCGGGCTGGGGCTACGCCGCGGCGGTGTTCTTTCCGGGCGGGCCGGACGAGCAGGCATTCATCACCTTCGTGGTGGCGGTCGCCACGGCGGGCGCACTGCCGATGTTCTCCACGCTGTGGGGGGTGTACGCGCTCTACGCCGCCGCGGTGATGCTGCCGTTCAACGTGGTGCTGTTCGCCTACGGCACGCCGTTCCAGCAGCTGCTGGGCGCGGCGGTGCCGTTGCTCTACATCGCGCAGGTCATCACCGCCTTCGAGCTCGGCCAGGCATTCCGCTCCGCCTTCGGGCTGCGCACCGCGTACCAGAAGCTCTCCGAGAACAACGCCGACATCCAGGGGCAGCTCGGCGAGCAGCTCGACAGCCTGCTCGACGCGCATCGGGAGGTGCAGGCCGCGGCGCGCAAGCTGAGCCTGTTTTCCGAGCGCGCGCCGATCGCGGTGTTCGAGGTGGACCGCAACGCCACCATCCTCGAGATGAACCCCGCGGCGGAGAACCTGTTCGGCTACGGCGCGCCCGAGCTCGTCGGTCGCAACTGCATCACCATGCTGCTGCTGGGCGACGCCCGGGAGCAGATCGACAGGTGGTGGGCCGAGTTCATCGCCGCCGGCCGGCCGGCGACCCTCACGGCCGAGCGCTGCCTGCGGCGCGACGGCCTCGAGGTGGCGTGCGAATGGACGCTCACGCCGCTGTCCGACGAGGACAACCGGGTGACCAGCGTCGTGCTGCAGGGGCGCGACATTACCCAGCAGCGCGCCGCCGAGCGGGTGCGCAGCGAGTTCACCTCCACCCTGAGCCACGAGCTGCGCACGCCGCTCACGTCCATCCTGGGGTCGCTGCAGCTGCTGCGCAGCGGCGTGCTGGGCGCCATCGCCACCGACCAGCAGGAGCTGCTTGAGGTGGCCGAGCGCAACGGCCAGCGCCTGCTCGACCTTATCAACGAGGTGCTGGACATCGAGAAGATCGAGTCCGGCCGGGTGTCGCTGGTGCCCGAGCCGGTCGACGTGGAGAGCCTGGTGGGCGAGGCGATCCGGCTGAACCAGGGCTACGCCGACCGCTTCCAGGTGCGCCTCGTGCTGCAGGAGGAGCGCATCGCGGCGATGGTGCGCGGCGACCGCAAGCGCCTGATGCAGGTCATCAGCAACCTGCTGTCGAACGCGGCAAAGTTCTCGCCGCCGGACGGCACCGTCGACGTGGCGATCAGGAAGGACGCGGACCTGGTGCGCGTTTCGGTGGGCGATCGCGGTCCCGGCATTCCGGAGGCATTCCGCAGTCGCATATTCGGGCGCTTCGCGCAGGCCGACTCGGCCGACTCGCGCATCAAGGGCGGCACCGGCCTGGGCCTCGCGATCAGCAAGCGCCTGGTCGAGATGATGGACGGGCGCGTGGGCTTCGAAGACCGCCCGGGCGGCGGCACGACGTTCTATTTCGAGCTGCCCCTGCTGCGCGCCGAGGCGCTGGCGGAGAAGGAGGCGGTGCGCGTGCTGCTCACCGAGCACGACAGCGTGTCGGCGGATTACCTCGCCATGGTGCTCGAGAAAGGCGGCTACCGCGTCGATATCGCGCCCGACGCGGCCGCCACGCGCGAGCTGCTCGGCCGGTGGAAGTACGCCGCCTGGCTGCTCACGCGCAGGCTGGCCGACGGCGTGGACGCGCTGTCGCTGCTCGCCGAAGTGAACCACCAGGCGCGCGTCATCATGCTCGCCGGGCTCACCAGCGACCAGGCGGGCGTGCCGGACCCGGAGCGCCACGGCATCGCGGACTGGCTGTCGAAGTCCGATTCCCGCGCCCGCATCCTGGAAGTCGTCGACCAGGCGACCGGACGCCTCGCCCCGCAGGCGCCGGCGGCCTGAGGCGTGCTCAAGCTGGGCGCCGCCGGCGCGCTTGCCCTGCTCGGCCTGTTCATGCTGCAGGAGCGCATGCTCTTTCAACCGCGGCCGGGCCCGCAGAGCGTTCCGGGCGCGGACAGCGTGTTCATCGAGGCGGCCGACGGCACCCGCCTGCACGCCTGGCACGTCAAAGGGGCGCCCGGCGCGCCCCTGGTGCTCTACTTCGGCGGCAACGCGGAGCAGGTTTCCTGGATGGCCGCCGAGGTGCGTCAGCGCGCGCCGCGGACCTCATGGCTGCTCGTCGACTATCGCGGCTACGGATCGAGCGCCGGCTCGCCTTCGGAAACGGCCCTGGTCGCGGATGCGCTCGCCTGGTACGACCGATATGCGGGAGGCAGCACAGCCATTTATTTGTTCGGCCGCAGCCTGGGCAGCGGCGTGGCGGTGCAGCTCGCGGCCGCGCGACCGGTGCACGGCGTGATCCTGGTCGCGCCCTACGACAGCATGGTCGAGGTGGGCGCCCACCACTATCCGTTCCTGCCGGTGCGCTGGCTGCTCAAGCACCGCTTCGAATCGCTGCCGCACGCGGCGCGGGTCGAGGCGCCGCTGCTTTGCCTGGTCGCTGGGCGCGACGAGGTGATCCCCATAGTCCATTCGAAGCGCCTTTTCGACGCCTGGAAGGGGCCGAAGCGGTGGGTGGAGCTGCCGGGCGCGGGGCACAATAGCACCGACGGCGCGCCCGAGTTCTGGAGCGCCATCCGGAGCTTCCTGGATAAGAAGAATGAGAAACCTGCTTGATGCGCTGATCCTCGGCATCGTCGAGGGCCTGACCGAATTCCTGCCGATCTCCAGCACCGGCCACCTGATCCTCGCCGGCGACCTGCTGGAATTCTCCCATCCCGGCCGCGACGTGTTCTATGTCGCGATCCAGACCGGCGCCATGCTGGCGGTGGTCTGGGAATACCGCAGCCGCTTCTTCCGCGTGGATCCGCAGCTGTGGACCAATCTGGCGGTCGCGTTCCTGCCCGCCGCCCTCATCGGCCTGATCTTCAGCTCATTGATAAAGACCTACCTGTTCAAGCCGGTGCCGGTGGCCCTCGCTTTCATCATCGGCGGCGTCGTCATCCTGTGGGTGGACCGGGGCGTGAGGGAGGCGCGCGTGCACAGCACCCAGGCGATGACCTGGGTCGACGCGCTCAAGGTGGGCTTTGCGCAATGCTTCGCCCTCATTCCCGGCACTTCGCGCTCCGGCGCGACGATCATCGGCGGCATGCTGTTCGGCCTTTCGCGCCGCGCCGCGACCGAATTCTCGTTCTTCCTCGCCGTGCCGACCCTCATCGCCGC